>CADBLU010000252.1 GCA_902795605.1 uncultured Prevotellaceae bacterium
ATTGGTTTTTTCCTCGCTTAATCGGAATTTTGCACTATATTTGGGCTTCGCCCGAAGATAGGATGCGTCTCAACAAAGAAAGAAAAAAGTATTTTTCTTTGCTTTGTCTTCGACTTTCACTATCTTTGCTGTCGCGAATATAGGCTGCACCTCGGGAATGAAAGCAAAAACTTCGTTATTTGCTTTGCATTCCGCTCGGTTTGCACTATATTTGCTGAAAATTTCAGATATGACGCATTTTTCAGACTTTGGCCGTAAATATCCGGTAGGAATCCAGACGTTTTCCCGCATCATCAGTGAAGGGTATGTGTACATCGACAAGACCGACCTGATGTGGCAGATGACGCGTGTGAGTCCCTTTGTCTTCTTGAGCCGTCCACGGCGTTTCGGTAAGTCGCTGCTTACCACCACGCTATGTTCCTTCTTCCGTGGTGAGCGCGAACTTTTCGAGGGCCTGAAGGTGATGGCGCTGGAGAAGGAATGGAAGAAATATCCTGTGCTTCACATCGATGTGAGTATGGCCAAGGGGCAAAAGAACGAAGACATGTTATCCAATGCCTTGTTCAGACAGTTAGAGCCCTATGCAGAAAAGTATGGGTCGAAGCAGTCCGAATTGACCCCTGGTGCAGTATTCTCCGGCCTCATCCGTCGTGCCTACGAGCAGACGGGCGAGCAGGTGGTGGTGGTCATCGACGAGTATGATGCCCCTCTGCTTGAGGTGCTTCACGAGGAAGAACAGCTGCCTGGCTTCCGTCGTGTGATGCAGGAGTTCTACCAGTGTCTGAAAGCCAACGAGGCGATGATCCGCTTTTGTTTCATCACGGGAATCACGAAATTTTCTCAACTGAGCATCTTCTCCACACTCAACAATATCACCAATATCTCGCTCCTGCCTCAGTTTGCCGCCATCTGCGGCATCACGGGCGAGGAGATCGACACTCAGATGCAGCCCGATGTGGCACGGTTGGCTGAAGAGTATGAAGTGTCGCCGAAGGAGATGCGGGAGATGCTCCGTGATACCTATGACGGCTACCATTTCTCAGAAAAATCGCCCGATATCTACAATCCTTTCAGTCTGATGAAGGCCTTTAACCTCCTCCGTCTGCAGAATTACTGGTTTGAGAGTGGCACACCGTCCTATCTCATCCGTCAGTTGCGCCGTTTCCGTACCGATATCACGAAACTCGATGACCTTCAGGCGACATCATCAGCATTCGACCAACCCACAGAGAACATGGAGGATGCACTGCCGCTACTCTATCAGAGCGGATATATGACCATCAAGAGCTATAATCGTTGGGAGCAGACCTACACTTTGGGCTTGCCCAACAAGGAAGTTCGCGTTGGGTTCACCGAGGGACTGTTGCCTATGGTCACGGGAATGCGTGGCAGTGATGTACAGATGGGCTTCGCCGTGCGCTTCTGGCGTGCTCTTCGTGCCGACGACACCGACCTGGCCTTGCGTGAGTTGCAGGCCTACCTTGAGAGTCTGCCCTATGTGGAGGGATTCAAGAAGAAGCTCGAGGAAGTCTCTACCGCCGAGGGCTTCTATGAGTGGAGTTTTTATCTCATTTTCTCGATGCTCAACGTATATGTGCAGACGCAGGTAAAGTGTGCCCGCGGGCGTGCCGACATGGTGGTGTTCATGCCCGACGCCATCTATGTGATGGAACTGAAAATCAACGGCACGGCACAGGATGCCCTCGACCAGATTGAGCAGAAAGGCTATGCACAGCGCTACGCCACCGACGGTCGCCGCATCGTCAAGGTGGGCATGGGCTTCTCTTTAGAAAAACGCGCCATGACCGAATATCTGATTAAGGATGAAGGATGAGAGACGACCACATTTTGTCTTTTAAGCATCCGTTTATTTGATTTTTTGCCTAAATTTGCACCCAAGATGAAAAGAAACTATAACACACCCCCGGAATATACCCATTATGTGGTCGACCGTGAAGCTCCTCTGCTTGAGTATCTTCTCTCGACCATCCAGGGCCAGAGCCGCAACAAAATCAAGGCGACGCTACAGGGCCGTGGCATCAAAGTGGACGGCAAAGTGGTCACCCAGTTTGACTTCCCCCTGAGGCCTGGGATGAAAGTCGCCGTGAGCAAGTCGAAGCGCAACGACACGTTCAAGAGCCGTTACGTGAAACTGGTGTATGAGGACAAATACCTGGTTGTGATAGAGAAGAACATCGGTATCCTCTCCATGGCGGCGGGTCACTCGTCGCTCAACGTGAAATCGGTGCTCGACGATTATTTCCAGAAGTCGCACCAGCGTTGCCGTGCCCATGTGGTGCACCGTCTCGACCGCGACACGAGCGGCCTGATGATCTATGCCAAGGATATGGAGACGGAACAGATACTGGAGCATGAGTGGCACGACCTCATCTTCGACCGCCGCTATGTGGCTGTGGTCTCGGGAGAGATGGAGGAAGACGGCGGCACCATCGCCAATTGGCTGAAGGACAACAAAGCCTACATCACCTATTCCTCGCCGGTAGACAACGGCGGCAAGTATGCGGTCACCCATTTCCACACACTGGCGCGCACCACCGACCACTCACTTGTGGAGTTCCGGTTGGAGACCGGCCGCAAGAACCAAATCCGTGTGCATGCCGCCGACATGGGGCATCCCGTGTGTGGCGACGTGAAGTATGGCAATGGCGACAATCCCGTGCACCGTCTGTGCCTGCATGCCTTCCTGCTTTGTTTCTATCATCCGGTCACCCGTGAGCGCATGGAGTTTGAGACCCCCATACCCACGGCATTCAAGAACCTGTTTAAATGATTTTCAGCAAACACCTATGGATCTGACAGAATTGTGTACAACCGAGAATATTGCCTATGCCATTTTTGCCATCCTGGCAGTAGTGGTGCTGTTTTTCCTGTTGAAGCGCGTGGCAGGATGCATCATCCGCACGGTGCTCTTTGTTATCGCCCTTGCCATCATGGCATATATCTACCTCTACTACATCCAGGAGAAAGCGCCGGAGGGGGCGCCTGCCGCCGTGGAGTCGGTGGAGTGAACGGCCTGCGCTTTTGGATTTTGCCTTCGAAATCGCCTGCTATCGTAAAGTCCGTGGAAAGAGTGACTGCACCGGTCGTGAATGTCAGCCGATGAGCAGTCCGATGGCCACGAGCAGTCCGTAGACAAGCATGTTGCGCGCGTTCTCGCCGAGAATCTCGTTGAGTTGCACACCGCTGCCGATGGCCACCATGCGCCGGTAGGTGACGACGTGCAGGGCGAGGTATGCCAGCGGCAGGACGAAAGCCCAGAGGTATCCCTTGGTGAGCAAGGCGGCGCCTAGGAGGCACGCGGCGACACCGAGTCCTAAAAACAGGCGTTCGCTGGCTTTGGCGCCTATCCTCACCACGAGGGTCATCTTTTCCGTGCGCCGGTCGTTGTCGCGGTCGCGGTAGTTGTTCACCACCAGGAGGGTGTCGATGACCAGTCCGCAGGCCACGGCAGCAGTCAGGACGGTCCAGTCGGCGGTGTGTCTCTGTATGAAATAAGTGGCGCATACGGGCACGATGCCGAAGAACACAAGCACGAGCACGTCGCCCATGCCGAGGTAGGAGAGGTGGGTGGTGTAGAGGAAGCAGAAGATGACGCACAGCACGCCCACGGCAATCATCTCCTCGCCGCCATAGTAGACTAAGGGCAGGCCCACGGCGCACGCCACGAGGGTGGTGATGGCGATGGCCCATTTCATGGCACGGAGTGACACCCACCCCTGGGCACATGCCCGCTTGGGTCCGAGGCGCAGTTCGTCGTCGGTGCCTTTCTTGAAGTCCACGTAGTCGTTGATCAGGTTGGCGTCAATCTGCATGATGAAGGCAAAGAGCAGGCACAGCACCGCCGGCACCACGCGGAAAGAGGTGCCGCCGCCGTCGGCCCATGCCAGGGCGAGAGCGATGATGACGGGCACAGCCGCCCCCGACAAAGTCTTAGGTCTGGCCGCCAGTATCCATGCCTTCGCAGAGTTTTTTCTCACTTCGTTCTCTCTCATGATATCCTGATTTTTGTGCAAAAGTAAAAAAAATATTCGGCTCAACGGATGAAGTTCGGAAAAAATGCCTAACTTTGTATGTCTTTAGCCCCAAACACCCTATGATTGACAGAAATGTTAGCCTTGACCTGATGGAGTTTGTGGAACGGAACATCCTGCCACGCTACAACTCTTTTGACAAAGCACACAACCTCTCCCATGTCACTGTGGTGATACGCCGCTCGATAGAGTTGGCGCGCACTTTCGGTGCCGATGTCAACATGGCCTATACCGTGGCAGCCTACCACGACCTGGGCCTGGAGGGACCCCGTGCCATCCATCACATCACCAGTGGCAAGATCCTGATGGCCGACGGCCGTCTGACCCGTTGGTTCTCCCCCTCACAGATGCAGGTGATGCGTGATGCCGTGGAAGACCACCGTGCCTCCGCCTCGCATGCTCCCCGCAGCATCTATGGCAGGATTGTGGCCGAGGCCGACCGCGAGATGGACCCTGAGACGGTCGTCCGTCGCACCATCCTCTTTGGTCTGAGTCACTATCCAGAGATGGACAAGGAGGCGCATTGGCAGCGTTTCATGGAGCACATGGAGGCCAAGTATTCCACGCATGGCTATATCCGGCTGTGGCTTCCCGGTTCAGACAACGAGCGGAAGCTCAATGAGTTGCGTTCCTGGATTGCCGACCCTCCCCGCATGCGTCTCATCTTCGACCGTATTTTCGCCGAAGAGACATCGTAGCGTTTTTACGAAGAGACATCGTGACTTTTTTGCCGTAGAGACACCGTCGTAGAAGTTGCCGGCCGGTGACTCACCTTTAGTTGAAGAAGTTCCAGGAGACGCCGAACCTCAGCAACCGTTGGTTGGTGGGATAGTGTGGCGTGAGGAAGTATTTGCCTCCGTCGCTGGGGCTGTTGACATGACTCATCATGACAAAGAAGCGGGCATGCTTGAGGAAGAAGTTGGCATATACGTTCACGAAGGGATAGTTGCCCACCTTCACACGGTTTTCATGGTTCTCCTGTACGGCATACTGCGCGATGCCCGGCACGAAGTCGGGGGCGTAGTAGCTGGTGAAGAACCTGGCGTCGGCTCCCATGTCGCAGTCAAGCACATGGGCAATCTTGAAGCGCAGGTACAGGTTGGCATAGAGGTTGAGCCTGGGCAAGGGGATGATGTCCTCCTTGCTCGATTTCTGATAGGTGAGCCTTGCGTCGAGATGCATGATTTTGTATTTGAGGCTCTGTTGCAAGGAGACGGTGAGCAGGCTGATGTTGTCGCCGCACTGCCGCGGCGTGACCGTGTTGCCCAGGCGGTTGGACAGGCTGTCCACCTGATAGCTGGTGCCAAAATAGGCATATTTGCTGATGTCGTCGACAGCCACGCGCAACTGCGTGTGTGTGCGCTGCCATGAGAGGATGCCCTCTATGCGGGTATGTGCCGTCTTGTCGAGGTCGTCATTGTCCCACCAGAAGTGGCGTGAGTGGTAGTGGGTGTAGTAGAACGTGGGCGACAGCAGGTGGAAAAAGCCTTTGGCGGCCAACTGCACCGTGTCGCCGAGCAGTCGGAAGTTGAGGTCGGCCTGGCCGTCGACGGTCACCTCGCCGCTGTTGGCGCCGGCGACACCGAACTCTGCCGTGGCGTCGTAGTGGAGGAGAGTCCCCTCGGTCTTGCTGATCTGTCCTCCCACATAGACAGTGTGCTCATTGTAGGACTCCGTCCTTGTCGTGGAGTCGGGCAGGGTGAAATGTTTCATCTCGTGTGCGACGAATCCTTTCAGTCCGGCCTTGGCATATTTGTTGAATCCCTCGAGCAATGCGATGGCGAAGGTGTTCTTCATCGCGAAATGTCCCGTCTTGTCGTAGATGGAGTCGCCGCTCAGTGGTGCGATGGTGGGGAACGTATGGGCATAGTAGCCTTTGGGAGTCTGGTAGCCCTGGTAGATGCGGCGGTAGTTGTCTAAATGGAGGGTGTGGATGAAACTGGTGACGGGCACATACTCGTTCTTCAGCCATGTGGTGTCGGCAGGTGCCTCCTCGGTGGCGTTGAGGGCTCTCTGCTTCTCGTAGTCTTCCTCGTCAAACTCATAACCTTCTTCCTCGGCTTTGCGCTTGGCCTCCTCCTTCGCCTGCTTCGCATCGTTCTCTTTGGCCGACTCCATGGCAAATTTCCGCGCCTTGATCTCTTCCTCGGTCATGGGCACCTTGCGCTGGAATCCCAGGCTGTAGCGGTGGGTGAGGAAGACATGCTGGTTGTCGTTGCGGTTCCAGTTCTCGGAGAGCATGGTGGGTATCTCAGCCTCGGTGTAGTTGTCGTTGAAACTCTCCGGGTGGGTGATGTAGTTGTCGTTGGTGATGCCGCCGTTCTCCGCCTGCTTCTGGTGGTTGGTGCTGAAGAGCAGGTGGGCCTGGTAGCGGTCGCCGAGATAGGAGCCGTACACCGTAGAGCCGAAGAGTGACGAACTGTTGTCGGAGTAGTAGCCCCGGCCGTAGAGGTAGTCGATTTTGAATCCCAGGCCCAGCCGTTTGCCGGCATTCACAGCGAAGAGCGCCTTGAAATGGTCCTCGCCGTTGGTGCGGTTGCCGCAGGTGTTGAGGCTCAGGTTGGTGATGGGCGAGTAGGTGCTTGTGAAATGAAAGTCGCTGGGATGGGTGATGAAGTAGTCGTAGGGCTGCGTGAAGATGAAGTCGCCCGACTTGAAGCGGTCGATGAAGATGCGGTTTTGCCTCGCGGCGCCCAGGTTGCCCGTTGTGTTGTAGTCTCCGTAGAGTCCTGTGGTGAAGATGGTGTTCATAAACATGAACGACAGGGTGTCGGGCTCCGCTGGCTGGATGTCTCCGAAGCGGTCGTCCACGGTCCACACCTTCATTCCTCTGGGAATCTCCGTCTTCTTGTTCAGACTGTCGTTTTTGCTCTTGTTTTTGTTGGCCAACCTGATGTTGCCGTCAGCATTGATGCTGTTGAAGTTCTGTGCGGCGGCAGGCATGTAGACTCCCGCTACGAGCATCGTTATGACAGTCAGTACAAATTTTCTCATTCCTCTTCTTTGGGCAGATAGGCGGTTTCTTTAGGGGCGGATGGGTTTTCTTTAGGGTAGAGGGCGGTGAAGTTATCTCAGCATCCGAAGGCAGCACTCCACCATCTTGAACGCCATGCCGGCAATGATGATATAGGTGCCTATGGTGTCGTCTATCCACAGATAGGTCACCACACCTGCCACGGCGAGGAACATGAAGATGATGTTGAGCACGTTCCGCAGTCCGAGCAGTTGGTCGCTGGCCGGTTTGCGGTGGGTGCGTCGTCGTGTCACCAGAGTCTCCTCAGCGCTGGTGGTTTCTTGCTCGTTGATGTCTTCAGGTTTCATTGTCTGCGTGTTCGTATGTGAAATGCGGGTCATTGAGCGCCCAGACAGTTGGAGATGTTCTGGAAGATCTCCTCCATGCGGTCGACGGTCTTGCGGCGGAACTTGCCTGAGATTTTCGCCAGGCGAGTCTTCTTCTTATTGAGCGCCCACTCGTCGGTGATCCATTCCTCGGCCTTGTAGCGCGAGCCTCCGTCGCGCTCTTCCTCATACCAGTAGTTGATGCGGAAGATGGTCACTTTCACCTTGCCGTCGTGGCATTCGGCGATGAGTTGATAGATGAGGCGTGTGCGGTCGAGCGCCAGGAGGGAATTCTTGAAGACCATCCATTCCTGGAAGCGGCACACGATTTTGTGCTCTTCCTTGTTGACGAGTGAGACGGTGCTCTCTTTGAGCTGTCCCTCTTCAGTGGTCATGGCGGTGAGGAAATTGAGCATGGTCGTATAGTTCTGGCCGGCGTCCTTCTGGTTGGTGAACGTCTTCTCCCATATCACTTCTCCATTGACCACAGGCACTACGTTTCCGAGGTATTTGGCATACTCATATTCGCCTGTATTGGTAGCCGTTTGTGCGGGGGCGGCCTGCTGGGGTCTCTCCCATGTGCCCTGAGCCCATGTCGTCAGAGACAGGCAGAGCAGTATGGCGGTCATCATTTTCCTCATATCTTCATTTTTTGGTTTCAACGGGCAAAATTACGAATTATAGTTGAAATAAACGAAAGAAAGCCTTATTTATTTTGCCGTGCGCTCTTCCTGCAGTTGGGTGAGCCGCAGCACCTCGTCGCGGTATTGTGCGGCCTGCAGGAAGTCGAGCCGCTTGGCGGCCTCGGTCATCAGGCGCTTGCTCTCGGCGATGGCGGCCTCCAGTTCGCTGTCGCTCATCTTCTGCATGATGGGGTCGGCCACCATCCGCGAGCCTTCCGGTTCGATATATGCGTTGCCGTAGCCTTTCTGTCCCTTTTCCTCCTGCGGCTGAGAGCGTCTGCCCAGTCCGTTCTTGATCTCCTTGACAATCTGCCGGGGGGTGATGCCGTGCTCGGCGTTGTATTTCATCTGGATGGTGCGTCGCCGGGCGGTCTCGTCGATGGTCTTCTGCATGCTCTCGGTGATGGTGTCGGCATACATGATGACTTTCCCGTTGACGTTGCGGGCGGCGCGGCCGGCTGTCTGGGTGAGTGAGCGGTGGCTGCGCAGGAATCCCTCTTTGTCGGCGTCGATGATGGCCACGAGCGACACCTCTGGCAGGTCGAGTCCTTCGCGCAGCAGGTTGACGCCCACGAGCACGTCGAAGATGCCTGTCCTGAAGTCGTTCATGATTTGCACGCGGTCGAGGGTCGACACGTCGCTGTGGATATAGTTGGCGCGTATCTCGTTGTTGAGCAGGTATTCGGTCAGTTCCTCTGCCATGCGTTTGGTGAGTGTGGTGACGAGCACGCGCTCGTCGCGCTTCACCCTGGTGAGGATTTCCTCCATGAGGTCGTCGATCTGGTTCTCGCTGGGCCTCACCTCGATGTCGGGGTCGAGGAGTCCCGTGGGCCGGATGAGTTGTTCCACCACCACGCCTTCCGACTCAGCCAGTTCGAAGTCGGCCGGCGTGGCCGAGACATAGATGACCTGGTGCACCATCTCCTGAAACTCCTCGAAGCGCAACGGGCGGTTGTCGAAAGCCGCCGGCAGCCGGAAACCGTACTCCACGAGGTTGGTCTTCCTTGCCCTGTCGCCGCCATACATGGCGTTGATCTGCGGCACGCTCACATGGCTCTCGTCGATGACCATGAGGAAGTCGTCGGGGAAAAAGTCGAGCAGGCAGTAGGGGCGCTGGCCGGCCTCCCGCCCGTCGAAGTATCGCGAGTAGTTCTCGATGCCTGAGCAGTGGCCCAACTCCTTGATCATCTCGATGTCGTATTCCACCCGCTCTTTGAGGCGCTGGGCCTTGACGGGGTCGCCCATCTCGTTGAAGAAGTCCACCTGCTTCCGCAGGTCGTCCTGTATCTTGCTGATGCCGATGGCCTGCTGCTCCTTGGTGGTGACGAACAGGTTGGCGGGATAGATCTGGTATTCCTCAAACGTGGCCAGACGGTGGTAGGTGAGCGAGTCGACCTCCTCGATGCTGTCGATCTCGTCGTCCCAGAAGGTCACCCTGAGCACGTTGTCGCTGTAGGCCATGAAGATGTCGACGGTGTCGCCCTTCACGCGGAAATTGCCTCGCTGCAGGTCAACGTCATTGCGCACATAGAGGGCGTCGACGAGTTTCCGCAGCAGCACGTTCCTGTCGAGCACCTGTCCGCGTCGGATGCTGATGACGCTCTCCGCCATGGCCGTGGGGCCTCCCATGCCATAGATGCACGACACCGACGACACCACCACCACGTCCTTCCTTCCGCTGAGCAGTGCCGACACCGCGCCCAGTCTCAGCCTGTCGATCTCTTCGTTGATGGCGAGGTCTTTCTCTATGTAGGTGTCGGTGTGTGGCAGATACGCCTCCGGCTGGTAGTAGTCGTAGTACGACACATAGTATTCCACGGCGTTCTCGGGGAAGAATCCCTTCATCTCCTCATAGAGTTGCGCCGCTAACGTCTTGTTGTGGCTCAGGATGAGGGTGGGGCGGTTCAGGTTGGCGATGACGTTGGCGACGGTGAACGTCTTTCCCGACCCGGTCACTCCGAGGAGCACCTGCGCGCGGTCTCCGCGCAGCACTCCCTCAGTGAGTTGTCGGATGGCGTCGGGCTGGTCGCCTGTGGGACTGTATTTTGATGTCAGTTTAAACTCTTTCATGTCTGTCGTTACGGTGAGAACTACAAAGTTAGTGCAAACTGAGTGAAAAACCAAATAATCTTAGCTCTTTATTCTTGTATCGCACGCATAATGCCGGGTTTTGTATGTGTCATACTGATGCCGTAAAGTCAAAAAACCTTATACAGTCGCCTGTAATCGTGATTTTTTGCTAAAAAACGGCATTTAGGTTTTGAAGATAACGGATTTATATGTAATTTTGCAGTTCAAAGTATGAAATAGGTATATGAAGAAATCTCTCTTAGCCGCCTTGTGTGCCGTGCTGCTCCTCTCGGGATGCGCCTCAGAGTTCAACAGGGTATTGAAGACGGACAACTACGATTACAAATACGAATATGCCAAGGAGTGCTTCGCCAGGGGCAAGTACAACCGTTGCGTGCTGGTGCTTCAGGATATCGTGACCGTGATGAAAGGCTCGGAGTATGGCCAGGAATGCCTCTACATGCTCGCCATGTCGTGTTACTGCGGCAAGGACTATGAGACGGCAGCCCAGTATTTCAAGAAATACTACCAGTCGTATCCCAAGGGCACCTATGCCGAGATGGCCTCTTTCTACGTGGGGCAGAGTCTCTATATGAGCACCCCCGAGCCCCGTCTCGACCAGACGCCCACGATGTCGGCCATCTCTGCCTTCCAGGACTATCTCGACATGTTCCCCGAGGCACAGTTGAAAGACGTGGCCCACGACCGGCTCTATGAGTTGCAGGACAAGTTGGTGGAGAAGGAGCTTCACTCCGCCCGCCTCTACTACGACCTCGGCTCCTATTTCGGCAACTGCACCAACGGCGGCAGCAACTACGAGGCCTGCATCATCACCGCCCAGAACGCCATCAAGGACTTCCCTTTTAGTGCCAAGCGCGAGCAGTTTGCCGTATTAGTGATGAAGAGCAAGTTTGAGTTGGCTGAGCGCAGTGTCGAGGAGCGCCGTCTTGACCGTTTCCGCGATGCCGAGGACGAGTGCTACGGTTTCCTCAACGAGTATCCCGACTCTGAGTACAAGAAGACGGCAGAGCGCTATATCGAGCATTGCAAGAAATTCACCAAGGAGGAGAACTGACAACCAGAAGAGAATTGACAACCACAAGAAACTGACAATCAATCATATAATAAATTTTTATGGATTACAAGAAATCAAAAGCACCTATCAACACCGTCACACGCAACATCATGGACCTCTGCCAGGAGACCGGCAACATCTATGAGAGTGTGGCTATCATCGCCAAGAGAGCCAACCAGATATCTGTGGAGATCAAGCAGGACCTGAGCAAGAAGCTTCAGGAGTTTGCCTCCTACAACGACTCTCTCGAGGAAGTGTTTGAGAACCGCGAGCAGATAGAGATCTCCCGTTATTACGAGAAACTGCCGAAGCCGACCCTTCTTGCCACTCAGGAGTTCATCGAGGGCAATGTGTTCTGGCGTGAGCGTGATACCACCAAAGACCAGTAGTCATGTGGCAGCGCATCCAGACCGTTTATCTCCTGTTGGCCCTTGCGGTCACGGTGACCTGTCTCTCCTTGCCCGTCGGGACGTTCGTCTCCGATGGCATGGGGGACGACACGGTGATGTATAATTTATGGAAGATAGAGCCTGAGGGTGTGTTCAATTTCTCCGTCTGGCCTCTGTTTGCCTTGTTGCTGGTCACCTGTCCCCTCTGTCTGTTCACCATCTTCGCCTATCACAACCGCAAGTTGCAGAGCCGCCTCTGCGTGCTCTGTGTGCTGCTCAACCTGGCTTGGTTGGCTGTCTGTGCCGTATTCGGCTATGTCACCATCGGCGAGGGACTGACCTTCCGCCCTGCCTTCGCAGCCTGCCTGCCTGTCGTCGGCATTGTCTTCTATCTGCTTGCCCGCCGTGGCATCAGGAGCGATGAGCGTCTGGTGAGGAGTATGGACCGTATCCGCTGACGGTCTCTCCCCACCTTCCTTCCGTCTATGTTTAACCCTTTATCTATAATGCCATGTTAGAGAAAATCTTTTCCCCCGAAACCTACACCATGTTGGGCCAGTGGGCACTCGGTTTCTGCAAGAACCTTTTGGTGGCCATCATCGTCTATCTGGTGGGCAAGTACATCATCAAGTGGACGACCAAACTCGTGAAGAAAGGGCTCAAGAAGAGCCATGTCGACCCTTCGCTCTATTCCTTCCTCACCAGCATCGTCAGCGTCGTGCTCTGGCTGCTGTTAGCCATCATCATCATCTCCATCCTCGGCATCGAGACCTCCTCGTTCATCGCCCTCTTCGCCTCTGCCGGCGTAGCCATCGGCTTGGCCTTGAGCGGCACGCTCCAGAATTTTGCCGGCGGTGTGATGATATTGCTCTTCAAGCCCTTCAAGGTGGGCGATTATATCGAGGCACAGGGCTTCCAGGGCACTGTGAAGGAGATACAGATTTTCAACACTATCATCCGCACCAATGATGCCCAGACCATCATCATCCCCAACGGCGGCCTCTCTACGGGCAGCCTGAAGAACTATTCTACGGAGAAATACCGCCGTGTGGACCTGGACTTCCATTTCGCCTATGGCGGCGACCTCGACGAGGTGAAGAAAGCCATCCGTGAGATTCAGGCGGCCAGTCCGCTGATCATCCAGGGACCGGTAGACGATTCCGAGGTGGTGGCAGAGCCGTGGACGGGTCTGACCGAACTGGCCGAGAAGGGCGTGGTGGTGAATACCCGCACCTGGTGCAAGGGTGCGGACTACTGGACCGTCTATTTCTATATGAACGAGACCGTCTATCAGCAGTTGAAAGACCGGGGCTATATGTTCCCGTGTAAGAAGATGGATGTCAACGTGCTGAAATAGCCCTTTAGTCTGGCTACAGCCACTTTTTTCAGATATTTTCGGCGGCGCTTCCGCTTGGCTGCGATGACGGCACGGTGGTAGCGAAAGCCGGTAAAGGCGTCGTATTCGTCGTAGAGTCGGAGAATAGACTTATAGTGTGCGGTCCTCTGGGCCAGATGCTGCTGTCTTTCCGACCACGACCCTGCGGTGCCTTTTCTGTATACCGACATCACTTCGTCGATATAGTCCAGCGTCCCTTTCGAGGCCGCAAAGAGCATCGAGGGCAGGTCGCCCACGTCGCAGTGGTTCCAGAAGTCGGGCCGTCCTTCGCGGGCCAGGTGCTCCCAGCGGTAGAACATGCTGTCGGTGGCCATCAGCCTCCCTCCGGCGAGGAGCACGTCCTCGGCGGTGTATACAGGTTTAGGCCGTCGGGGGCGCTGCACTTCGCGCTTGCCCGACGGCAGGAGCCGCTCATGGGCATGGAAGCACAGGCTGCATTGCGGGTGTGCCTCCATGTAGTCGTATTGTTTCTGGAGTTTCAGCGGGTCGGTCCAGAAGTCGTCGCCCTCGCAGATAGCCACATAGCGCCCTTGTGTGTAGGCGTCGAGCCGTCGCATCAGCGAGCCGTCGTGCCTCTGATAGAGATTCTCCCTCTCATACACCGCCTTGATGATGTGCGGATAGCGCTCCTCATATTCGCGGATGATGTCCGCCGTATGGTCGGTGGAGGCATCGTCGTGGACGACGGCGACGTATCTGAAGTCGGTCACTTGTGTCACCAGACTCTCCAGGCACTGCCTGATGTATCGCTCTTGGTTGTAGGCGATGCAACGGACGGTGACCATCACCGGTCTTTTGTCGTCGCGGCTGTCATTCGCGGGAGGCGCCGTCGTGCGTGTCATACTGGTGTCCATCGTCAGTGTGGTGTCTTGGGGGTAGGATGGACAGGGCCTTCTGGGCCGATCAGGGTGTAGAGGTCGAGTCTGCGGTGCAGTTCCTCGCGTGAGAGGTGCATGATGGCGTCGACGACCGACAGGTCTGTCATCGGTGGTCTGCCGCCCCGTGGGTATCCGCCGGCCTCGGAGTGGATGAAACTGAGGGTGATGCCCCTTTTAGCGAACTCCTCACGCTTGTACAGCTTCTGTCCGCCGATGGCGTTGATATAGTGGTCGGCGCCCAGGCGATGGCAGAAGTCGTAGATGCGCTCCTCGCGTCGCAGCAGGCTGTTGCCTTCGAGTTGCGAGGTGTGGGCGAGGGTGGTGGTGATGCCCAGATAGTCGCAGACCTCGTGGATGGAGTGGGTGAGGAAGTGCGAGAGCCGCCGGTCGTCGTAGTTCAGGATGCGCTCCATCAGACGGTATCCCTCCTCGAAATGCGGGGCCTTGTGGTAGGCCAGGTAGAGTGTCTGTAGTTTTTTCCTCACGTCGACAGGCATCGTCAGGGTGTCGCTGATGATCCTGTGCACGCTGGCCTTGGCAATCTCAATCCTGAAATACTGTATCTGTCCGTTGACCTCTATCCTGTTGCGGTTGACCCATCCTTTCTTGATGTAGGCATAGTCGTCGGAGATGAGGAAGACGTCGGCGGCATGGATGAGTTGCCAGTAGGGGAAATAGGCGAGGAAATAGGGCTGGTTGGCAGAGATGGTCATAGGATGTCGCAGAATGGCAGAAGGTTCGGGTCGTCGGTATGGATGGTGCATGCCTTGCGGTTGTCGCCGATATTGGTCACGGGCAGACTGGAGCAGCGGAAGAAGCCGGCGTCGTAGAACCGGTCGTCCACGCAGAGCATCATCCCGCAGAAATAGTCGTCGAAGGGAGTGCCCTCCCACACGGTGGGGCAGGTGCGCTGGGTGATGAACGGCTGGGCGATCATCCCTTCGGTGCCGGCATCTATCCGTCGCGTCCACGCCTCATCGGTGGTGAGAGGACCTGCCCAGAGGTCCTCGCTCTTGCCCAGACGGCAGGGCTTCAGGATATACTGGTCTTTGTGCCGCCGCAGGTCCTCGGGCATGGTGAGGAAGGTGGGGATGGAGTGTGCGCGCAGGAAGGCGGTGTCGTCGTCGTTGAGGCAGGCCGACGTGAAAGCGTCGTTGTGCCACAGCGCGAGGAACCGTTTGTCGTGGATGAGGAAGATGTTGCGGAAGTCGCTGACCATGCCGGCGGCCATCATCGCCTGGAGCGTCCGGTCGGAATAGCTCAGCAGGTCTCGCTGGTTGAGGGCACTGACGACGAATGCGTCCTGCGACCAGTCGCTGAGGCGCCGTTCCACCTCGAAGGCCTCGAGCACCTCCACCTCCATGCCCATGGCCTCGTAGAAACGTCTGTAGAGTCTGATTTCAGACGTCTTGTCGGCACTTTTCAGCACAAACATGCGCTTGCGGCCTTGGGGCATGCGGCGCATGTGCTCCATGAGGGCATCGAAAGCCGTGTCGTCATACTGCCCTTGGTGCTGTCGGATGAAGCGCTCGCGGGCTTTCCTCGCGAACCACGACATGAAGATGCCGTGTGCGAAGAAGCGCGACGTGATCTCGCAGAGCAGCAGTCTGCCGTCTGGCGTGATGATGTAGTCGGGGCGGTAGGTGCCGGCCTTGAAAGGATATCTCCTCTGTTCGGCGAGGATGTCCATCTCTCTGTCGGAGAGTGGCATGAAGCGGGGCACGTATTGCTCGTAGTGCTCCACGAGATGGGTAATACATGCATAGAGCACACGGTGGAGCCTTTGCAGTTCGCGGCTCCTGGCCGAGGTGATGGCGACGGGTCTGTCGTGATACCATCGCAGATAGTAGGAGGTGAGGTCGCTATACATGATGGAAGAGGGTGGTCTGGTAGCCCAGGCATTGGAAGCCGTTGCGGTTGATGACGGGTATCATCCTTTCGTCGATGCCCAGTTGTTGCCTCACCCAGTAGCAGATGCTGACGCTCATGCCCAGTGTGTCGGTATGCCGGATCATCCGTTTGAGATGGTGGCGGCAGACTTCTTTGTCAGGGGCCGTCCGCTGTCTTTGCTTGCGGTGGCCGGCATTGGCGGGTGAGAGGTAGTCGTCGAAGAGCCGGCGTGCCGCCGACGGGTCGGAGTAGGCGAGATATTGGCCGAGGATGGCAATGTTCTCCATGCTCACGGTGAGGAATTCGGGTTTGTAGTTGATGATGCCCGCTTGGTGGAGTTGACCGAAGAATGTGGCGATGGCCTCGTCGGTGAGGCAGGGGGTGAGGATGGGCTGCACGAGGGCGGAGTTGGCTGCGATGCCGTGCTGCTGGCAGAGTGCGACGGCCTTGAGCCTCTCCTCGACGGGGGCGGCGAACGGTTCCAGGAGGTCGCGGAGCGGGGTGGGCATGACCGACACGCTGGTGTTGAACTGCATCTTGCCTTTGAGTTGCACGAAGAGGTCGATGATGCGTTCTCCCTCATATTTATATAAAAGGTGTGCGGCACCTGCTTTGGAGGCCACGAACAGTCGGGCGTGCGACGCGGGGTTGCGCCGGTAGTGGCTGATGAACTCCCTGAGAATGCGGTGGGCGATTCCTGTGTAGAGGGTCGGCTCCTGCAAGGCTTCGGTCTTCGGCGAGAAATAGTAGAAATGCTCGGCATTGTCGCTGGAGGCTCCGTTGTAGGTCTCAAGGAGTTGCCTCACGTAGAGCTGGTAGTTATCGAGGGCAGTCAGCGGCTGCTCATGGCTTCCGTCGGTCACCAGACAGTACTGGCATCCTAAGGCGCATCCCCGCACAGGGTTGATCTCATAGGTGAGTGTCGGACACCGGCCTGTGTAGTTGTGTATCTCTGGCCGTATCTGGTTGATGTCGGCTTCTGCCAACAGAAATGTGTTTTTGGGGATGAGCGTTCCCGCTCTGAGCCTCTCGGTGAGTATCTCTGAGCCGCGTCGCAGACCTTCCAACGTCTGCTCCGAGGGGGTGGCGGTCACTCCCAGTCGGCGCAGATAGTCCATATCTACCGTGGCAGGCAGGAAATGCTCCAGACGGTCTGCCCTGACAGCATGGGTGTATAGCGGTTCAAAGTCGATGGTTCTCATTGTCCTGTCTTGATGCCGTATGCTTCTGAATGGTTTGCAAAAGTACTCATAAAAACATAGAATGATTCATCTTTCAAAGACTTTTTGTCGCATGAAGGGAAGCGATATTCCATTTTTCCTTGCATAACAACCGAGGTCATCGAATACTTCACAACAGAATACATCTGCAGACAGGCTGTCGCTGAGACACGCTGGAGTGACGGTGTCATCGTTTGCCCCTACTGCGGCGGCGTACACAGCAAGGTGGGGATGGACAGTCGCTACAACTGCAAGGACTGCAACCGCAAGTTCAACGTCACCGTCGGCACAATCTTCGAGAACACAAAGGTCGACCTCCGCAAGTGGCTCATCGCCATGTACCTTGTGTCATCACACAAGAAGGGCGTGTCCTCCTGCCAGTTGGCCAGGGACATCAAGGTCACCCAGAAGACGGCGTGGTTCATGTTGCACAAGATACGTGGCCTGTACGGCCAGGACGACACCGTCTCCCTCAACGGCGATGTTGAGATGGACGAGATGTACCTCGGCGGTCGTGAGGGCAACAAGCATGAGGACAAGAGGACTGAGAGGACACAGGGCAGGTCAACCAAGACTTCCTAATTGTCCTCGTGGTCACTGTCGAGGGACACTACCAGGACAAATGATGTTGCAGCTCTTGGTTCTTCCGTCTGCTGACACCAATCTGTCTCCGATATGGAAAGATTAGTCAGATGCCTTAGGATTCACAAAATATTCTGGCTGAGGATAATCGAGAGGAATATATCTGTAATTAAACGGTAGCGGCATTTCTTCTATTTCCCCAAGACTTTTGTTTAAAAGGTCGTTGTCATTCGCATAGAAATATATCTGCTTTAAATAGTGAGCTAAAATTGGAATTGGGGGGAATTCTCTACGCTGTACAAAATACCACTCCAAAAGATCTGTGTCGCGTTTGGATGAATTGCAGTGCTTGCAAACCATGATGATATTGTCCATGTCATCTGTACCACCCTTGCTTCTTGGAAAGACATGGTCTATAGTCAGTTTTGACTTATCATCGAAAACTTCACCGCAATACCAGCAAAAACTATCAGACTTCAGTTTGGCAATGTTGTTCTCTAACAAATCATGGATGTTCCAACGTCCTTCCTTATATGCTTTAAACGCTTTGGAACGCACCATGTAACAGGAACGGTCATACTTTACCTTACCCATATTAATTGCAGCACATACCATCTGTAAGTTGGCATACGACCATAATAATATCTCGCCAAAGTTTGCATACCTTGGATATTTTTTTTCGTTTTCATGTAGAATGTCAAACTCAATTGCCATATAAGATACTTTTACAGACTTGGTTTTCTTGTGTTTAATGCAAAAGTAGGTTATTTCTGTGATAACTCCTACAAAATCAAGGATTTAATTTAACAAATTATTAAAAGAATCATGGGGACTGGAGTCCTTGTTCCCAATGACCATTTGTCGATGATGTTGAAAAAGAGGGTGGCGAGTAATGTCGAGAATGCGACTAAATTATTGTTTTTCGGTAATTTTTTTCGGTAATTTGATTACCCGGAAAGAAAAGACATATTCCCTCACCGACCCCTTGCTGAGCCTATGGCTGAACAGAAGGAGCAAGTGATTCGAACATCTTGATTCAAATTGAAGATAAATAACGAATCAAAACTCCGTCCACGTGATTCCCGGCATTCCCGGCAATTCCCATTCACGGATTGACAGTGGAGCTGGTCTGCAGACTTATGCCCCACTGCCGACCCACGAATGTTAATTACCGAGTTGAACGGTTGGTTAAGGTTTCTTGTTCGGGGCAAGAATGTATCTATCTGGAAACCGGGCGCACCATTTTGCCGTAGTGTTTGTGTTGGCTGTTTATGTAGATGCTAAATGTATCGAAAGATATAGAGTAGGCTCTTTCCCAGAAAGTGCCCTGAGAGGATGACCAGTAAGAGCCAAATTGGTCGCCATACGAAGGAAGAAAAATGCTTGTATTATTCTTTTTGCTGGTGAATTTATATCCATTGACTCCGTTTTCGTTTGTCCATTTGTAAGTGCAGTTGTCGTACAACTCATTCATTTGGTCTACGGAAGGTATCACCCAGGGACCACCCCACCTTACGTGAGCTACATCATATTGAGTTCCGGCGATGTCGTAGCCAATGAACATAGTAGAACCGTTTTCATAATACTTATAGGCATTCAAACTGTATTCGTCCTTCGTTTCCGTTTCGCCCCAGGCATATTCGCCACCTTTGTTGGTCGGGCTTGGGTTCCCCATATGTATGTTGCAGCATGACCACTTCGTGCCCGATGGCAGTCCTAGATCAATGATGTGTGGATGGTGATAATCTGGACAATATAGCTTTTCTATTACAAAGGATGTCTGGGCATGAGGACTCATTATGCCATGCCCCATAGAATAGATACGATAATAGCTCCATCCATTTAATGGATTATTATCTCTCCACGATGTCACCGTGAGACTGTCTGCAACCTTGGTGAACCCTGAGCTTGAGTTGCTGCTTCGGTATACGCTGTAGTACTCCGCATATTTCACAGCATTCCAGTTCACATTGGCAACCATTTCATTGTAATCCAATGTGGCTGTCACATTCGTGGGAGCTGCTATCTCGCATTTAACAACTTCAGATTTGCCGTATTCTATACTTGACAAGTTGGAATAGACTTCGTAGTAGTTGTTGCCATTTAGCGGAGACTCATCACACCAGGAAGTGACCGTAAGGCTGTCCGCAACCTTGGTGAACCCATAGCCTGAGCTGTCGTTTCGGTACACCTTGTAGTACTTCGCATGTTTCACCGCATCCCAGCTCACATTGATTTTCCATTCATTATCATCCATCTTGGCTGTTACATTCTTAGGAGCAGGAATATCACATTTCACAAGGGCACTATTACTCGGTTTACTTATCACGCCATGCCCTTCGGCACAGACACGATAGTAATTGGTATTGCGTGGAGAATCATCATGCCAGGAAGTCACGGTAAGACTATCCGCAACCTTGGTGAACTCTGAGCTTGAGTTGCTGCTTCGGTATACGCTGTAGTACTCCGCATACTTCACAGCATCCCAGTTCACATTGACTCCCCATTCTTCTTCATCCTTTGAAGCAGTCACATTCGTGGGGGCTGCTATTTCACAATTCACACTATACAAATTGCTCTCAGCACTGGTCAGGCCATGCCCCATGGCATGGACAAGGTACCCATTGTAGCCTGTTTGTGGAGACTCATCACGCCAAGATGTGACAGTAAGACTGTCTACTATTTTCTTAGCAAAGAGGCTACCGTATATACTATTGGTTCTATAGACACTGTAGTACTCCGCATACTTTACACCATTCCACCTGACATTGACAACCATTTCATCGTCATCCAATGAGGCAATAACATTCCTCGGTGCAGCTATGCTGAATGGCTCGGCATTGTTGGCAATCATGTTTATAAACTCGTTTGAGTATTGCTGCATCTTGCTAAAATCACTTCCAAGTGAACTGGAGCAGTCAAGAATGAGGAAAATGGTGGCTCCTGAGTGGGAAACACTTGTTTGAGTGTCTTTTGAAGAACCAAACTCTGTGTTCTTCTGCCATGAAGATGTCGAAGGCAACATATAATAATGCTGTATGTTGGAGGTCGGTATCAGTCCGCTGCCAGTCTCCAACCGCAAACCCATAAAGGTATAGGTCACAAATATGCCGTTCTGCGTTCCCTGCACCATGGTACCGGATGTTGCTTTTAAACCATGATAAGTGACATCATGGAGAGAAAGATCCTTCCGGTTGAAAGTGCCCTCAATGTATAGTTGGCTGCTTTCCGCCGGCTTGCCGTCAAAGGTGATGCGCTCCCGTGTTCCACTATCAACTCCAGGGATTTTTATACTTATTGTCTGTCGTTTGCTAACGTTGATAATCTGATTGGCGATAGCTTTCAGCCGCTCACTAAGACCACTGATATTACTTAGTTCATAACAGTTTTCCTCAGAGGATGCCAGGTATCGTAGATTCTGACTAAACAGAGAAACATTGGTGACATCATTGCCGCATAGTCCCACGGAATAGGCATTGACGGGAATACCATTTACCGTAGTACTTGTTATCCTTTTGCTCATGGCTTCAAGGTATTCTTTAGAAGTTTCGTACTTGTCGGTCATCATCAGCGAGCCTTGATCCAACCCGTCGGTGAAGGTGATGAGGGCGACATTCTTAAGTGGTGTCTTGATATTGGCTTTGTCAAGCATGTCCAGGGCATTGTCAACGGCATAGTACAACATGGTGCCATTCTTACGTGACAGATCGTTCACAAAAGACTTGTAATTATCAGCTGTCGCCTTAGATAGGATGCCGATGTCCTTCATATACAGTTGGTCATTGAAGCCGATGATTCCGATATAAGAGAATGGGTAACCGCTTTGGTTGGAAACCGTGATGCTGTCAATTTCCTCGGACGTATAGGTGAGGCTGACATTGCCGTTGCTCCACATGCTGATGATGTGTGGCTCTGTCTCCGTGACGCTGATGCTGTCTATCTCTGTGGTGGATATCTGCTTGATGACCACATTGTCTTGATATACGTTCAGAAACTTCTGTGCGAATCCCTGCATATTTGATGCAAACAGGGCAAGGCAAATAAAAAAACATCTTTTCATAATCATGTGCCTTTAATGGTTAATGCTTGACTATTTTCTTGGTCATTCCCTTCTTCTTTCCAATGGCTTTGACAACATAGACCCCAAGGGGTATGTTCTTTAGCGACAGGTTGTAAACCTGCTTCTTGCTTTTGTCCATAGAAACTATTTGTCCCTGCATATCATAGATGGCAACAGACTCCAATACCATGTCGCCCACAACAGTAACAATACCATCGGAGGCATTGTAGCCGATACTGATTTTGCCTTCCGCATCATACAAGTTCCTGACCGCTGATGGGTCGTTGCTCCTCGCCTTGAACGAAAGGACGCTGGTGTTGGCGTATGGGTGTTCTGTCGGCCAGTTGGTACTCCACAGTTGAATACCCTTGCTGCTGAAGGTAATCTTGTTGATATCATCCAATTGGTACATCGCAGCCTCATCACTGGTCTTTGTATAAACATATAGCATGTTCCCGTCTTCCGCACTCTGTGCGAGACATTCCGAAAAAACTGACAACAATAATATGTTGATAGTCAGCACTATTTTAATACTTTTCATATTATTAGAGATTCTATATCTTGTATATTAATCCGATGATCATCAGAGGTCAAAAAGCCAGTGAAAAGGTAAGTAGGATTAGCTGCCGCTAATAGGTTCTTTATACAAACGTCTTTGAATTCACCATTTTTTAAGATAATTTTAATACACTTGCCCACTGTCAATTCTGCAATTCGCTCATTAGGCAAACTCCAAAGTTCATTTTTAGAAATTATTTTACTCATAACGCAAAATCGCTTTTATTTTATTAACTGTTTCTTCGGAGCACTCTTCTTTGCACTTCGAGATAATCTTCTCTTTTTCAGAGTCCGCAATGTCAGAAGGTAAAATACGCTCCTCTATATCCATTTTTGTCATTGTACGGTCATAGTGATGAAGAATAGTTCCATCCTCATAAAAGTAGTAATCATTGTCATACATTCCTTTTTTCAAGGAGAGATATGCCCATATTATCTTCGTTCTTTCTTCCATATTGATTCTGTATTTGTTATTAGGTCAAATTCTTTAAATGTCTTAAGAAATAACAGTTCCTCTTTGCCTAATTGGCTTGAAATATTCAGATAATAGTCTTTCTTGTCTATTTCGATTGATAAATTATCTATAATATGAAGAATAAATCGCAAACTTTGAATATATTTTGACAATATTGTAGGCTGATATTTAAGAAGTCTTTCGAGTAAAATTGATTTTAATGTGTGTATGTCAACTTCTTTATATTGCTTCCACACATCTTTTGTAATCCCATATTTATACATAAGGTATCCTCCTTGCTGAGAATGCAAGTATTGACTTTTTTCTTTTTCCATTTTATCTATATCCTCTTCAGAAGCCCAATTATCAAGAAGAGAATCCATTTTTTTATCAATTTCGTCTAACTCAATACGTATGTCCTCAGCATTATATTCTTCAAAAGAATCTTTTTTTATGTTATCGTATAGAGTCTCAAAAATCTTGCGATTAATAAAAAAAGCTTTATCACCGAAGAAAGAGGAGCTAAATGGAATGCCACATAATTTCCCTTTTTCTTTAATACGTTCAAGGGTGTTTTCCATATTAGCAGCATCCATACGGAAACTTGATAAGATTGGGTAAAAACGTGAATCAAACCGTGACAATTCATTTTTGTCAATCTCTTCTTTCAGGGCTTTACGCTGAATATCAAGTGTAGAAAAAACAAGAATAGCACCAGCCAAAGTAGCAAATGTTGTAGATGCTCCAATAAATTGGGAATTTTTACAGTTAAAACAAAACGCACCAACTATACAGGATATGGAGATAATTACAAAAACAACCGCCAAAACCATTGACCATTTTGAATTATTTATAGCCATTTTGCAAAGATTCAAAATGCCCTATGACTCCCAAGTTCAGGCGTTTGCCAGTTATGTTTTTTACTACACAACGAAAAACGTGGGTATCCACCTACTGCCCGTCCGCTGATGAGGTCCTCGGAGACCCTGCATGCTGACGAACAAAGTGAACCCCACGCATAAGCATTGTTGATACACCCGTTTAGTGTGCGTTGAAGGCATGGTTAGCCTTCACGCACACGACGGATATAGTTCAGCATACCCGTGGCATCCAACTCTGCTATGTCTTTGGCATGCATATGAAATTTCCGAGGTTCCATCAGCCAATTGACAAAGCATCGTGTGACGCTTTTCCATTATGTCGTACTTGCCCGAAATGTTGTGTTTTGAGTCACACATCATCCTCTGACAATACGATTGCAAATATAACAAAAAAAGTATAGCATACAAAATAAAAGAAGAATTTTTTGCGGATGCAGTGTTATGGAGTGGTTATGGAGCAATGCCCCTTAAGGGGGGCATTGCAGTGCAGGAATCTGTGTCATTAAAACGATATCCGTATAATTATATTGGATGCCATGTTTTATCAAAGCGGTTATGTGACACAGAAACCTTATGATGAGAAGTAGTCCTCCCATCCAGGGAAATCAATTGTCATCTGAGCCTTGATCTGGCTTCACCGATAGTTCGCATGCTCTGGAGAGAAAACAATACTCTGTTTTATATTTTCTCTCCTCAGGCGAATGATGCGGGCGGGGCACCCGCGCTCCTCTCGCTCAATCGAACTGTTGTCTAAACTCCAAGTCTCCTAAACTCCTAAACTCCAAAAAGTTGAGCAAAAGCCAAACTTGAGATTTTTTTTTATAAAATGTTTGTGCGTTGATGAAAAAGTTGTATATTTGCAACCGACGAGAAGAAAAACATTTTATCACCTAATCACCTAAAATATGGATTTTGGAAAAATACTGTCAAAGTTGGTGGGTGTTGCCAAGGATTACCTTGACGATTCACACCCGAAAGCGCAACCCGCACAGACACAGCGATATGAGCCGCGCCCTGTTGAGCCGACCGTGGAAAGGGAAAAGACGACAGCCGAATGGGAAACCTATTTCAGGGAAATCCTGAAGGTGGAGTTCCCGGAATACAGCATTCGTGAGAACGTGCCTGTCACCGACCTGGCCGGTTTTGCCAACGACGAGTTCCAACTCTACAGGACCCGCCCGAATCAGGCCTACAAAGCCGAATGGGGCCAGCCCTACACCTTCGTGCTCGAGCAAGACGGCAAGGCCAAAGGAGTGGTGATGCTCGGCGCTGGCCACAGCCACAACAGCAATGTGAAGTACCTGATAGCGAGGATGTATGCCAAGAAATTAGGTCTGCCCTACATCAACTTCTATACGCAGATGACCAACGAGAGAGGTTATGTCGTAGGGCGCATCCGCAAGATGCTCAACTAAGAAACAATGAAAAAGGGGGATGCAGCATGGCTGCGCCTGCAGAGGAGGCAGCCTCGCCCGTATCTTTATGTTTTGCAGGCAACAGGGCAAGGTATCCTCTCGTGATCAGCAATTTTGCTGATTCAAAATCTTCCCCCTTTTTCTTTTTAAAGTAGGTGATCATAATTAGATGATGGAAAGCATCATCACAAAACTGACTCGACAAGAGGCATGGGAGGAGTTCCTCGCCTACCGTCTGCAGAAAGGTCGCTTCACCTGGCGTGAGTTTGAAGATGCTGACCGTTTTGTGGAGCAAGAGAAGTATCTTCCCCTTGCGCGAAAAGTGGCGCAGGGTGGGGGCTTAGGCATTCCCGAGATGAAAATTGTCAACAAAATGGGGACAGGCAAGAAGCGGGTGGTCTATAGCTTCTCGTCCGACGAAATGATGCTGCTCAAATTCATCGCCTTCCAACTTTATGATTACGATGAGCATTTCACACCCAACTGCTATGCCTTCCGTCGGGGTGTGAAAGCCCATGACGCTATCTATGACATCCGAAGAGCCATAGAAGGACGGGAGATGTGGGCATACAAACTCGACATCCACGATTATTTCAATTCTATCTCCATAGAAATCCTGTTGCCGCTGTTGGCGACAATGACGGCCGACGACCCGCTTCTCTACCGCTTTTTCGAGAGGATGCTCACCGACGACCGTGTCGTGTACAAAGGAGAGACCATCTTTAGCAACCACGGCGTGATGGCGGGCACACCCACGGCGCCTTTCCTGGCCGATGTCTATCTGAAAGAGGTGGACAGTTATTTCAGTGAGGCGGGTGTCGTCTATGCCCGTTACTCCGACGACATCATTATGTTTGCCCCTGACCGGGAGACACTGATGGAATACAAAGACCGAATGGCGGCATTTCTCACACAATACCGGTTGGAGGTGAACCCCGACAAAGAGAGGATATACACGCCCGATGAGGCCTTTGATTTCCTGGGTTTCAGATGCCATGCCCATGAGATAGACATCGCCGAGTCGACAAGGAAGAAGATGAAGGGCAAGATCAAGCGGGCGGCCAAGGCACTGTCGCGCTGGAGCCGGAAAAACCACCTCCCGCCAGAAAAGGCGATGAGAGGTCTCATCAGCCAATTCAACCGGAAGTTTTTCGAGAGTGGCGATGCCGAGTCTCTCAGTTGGTCGCGGTGGTTCTTTCCTGTCATCAACAAAACCGACGGACTGAGAGAAATTGACCATTACCTCCAACAGCACATCCGCTTCCTCAGTACGGGAAGACATTGTAAGTCCAACTGCCAGACTGATTATGCCTCTCTGAAGCGGTTGGGATATAGGAGTCTGGTGAACGAATACTATAAGTTCAGATGCTACGGTCGGTAGATTCTCCCTTCGGTCGATTGAAGATTGAAGATTGAGCCCACTTTTAAAAAAGTCGTAGGGGCATACTTTATGTATGCCCGAAAAACGTGGATGTGTGCGCTAACAATTACAAAAATGCGGGGGTGTGTCAAAATTTTGACACACCCTCTCCGAGTCTCCTAAACTCCTAAACTCCGAAACTCCAAGAATATAAATCAATGCGGAATTCGGGCGGAAAAAAAACCGCAGGCAACAGAGTGCCTGCGGTGTGTGATTTTTTTCTATGCTTCTATAAAGGCTTATTTGCCCAGCAGACCTTTGGCCTTGTCGGCAGCGGCGTCAACAGCGTTGGCAGCCTTGTCGGCAGCGGCGTCCTTAGCGGCCTCCACCTTCTCAGCGGCGTTGGAAACTTTCTCAGCAGCAGCGTCCTTGACGTTCTGAGCAGCTTCTCCGGCAGCTTCCTTCACATTGTCCACAGCCTCTTTGGCGTCGTTGACAGCGCCTTCAGCAGCGTCCTTCACGTCCTCAGCAGCACCCTCGACAGCGTCAGCAGCAGCGTCAGCCACATTGGGAACCTCGATCTCGGGAAGGCTGTTGACAGCGTCGATCACGGTAGCCACAGCACCAGTGCCGGCGAAAGCCTTGATCTTCTCAGCGTTCTCTTTCAGAAGAGCCTGGAGAGAGGCGAGATACTCCTTTGCCTTGGCGGGATCGATAGTCTTGAGCTGCTCAATCTTCGACTGAGCATCGGTGAGGAGAGCGGAGAGCTGTGTGCTGTCGGCAGCCTCGATGACACTTGCGATGGAGTCAGTAGAAACGAGTTCCACCTTGGCAGAATCCTGCTCGTTCTCAGTATTTGCGGGAGCGGGTTTGTCGGTGGTGCATGCGGTGAATGTCATGGCAGCAGCGGCCATAGCAACGAAAAATAATTTCTTCATTTTGATTTGATAATTTAGTAAAACAAATAATAAACATTTCTCGGGCGCAAAAGTAGATATTATCTCGTGAAAATGTTACTTTTGTTTGAATTATTTAACTAAAAAAATATTACCTCGAGGTCGTCGGGCACGAAAATGGGACCTTCAAATTCGCGTGCAGCCTCCTTCGCATAGATCTGCTTGCGTGTGGCAAGTGTCTTATCCTCAGTGTGATACATAACAAGATGACGGGCGTGAAGCTGCTGCGCCAACCGGCCTGTGTCGAGTGCTGTGCTATGGTGTTTTTCGTATGGTTTGAAGCGTTCGCGGTCGTCGTAGAGGCAGAAAGCCTCGCTCAGCAGCCAGTCGGCGTTCTCCACATATTGGCGGCACTGCTCGTTGAAAGGCTCGTCGCCGAGACATGCCACGCGCGTGCCGTCGCTAAGGGTGGCGGTGAATCCGAACTGCTTCTCTTTGGTGGAGTGGATGTCGAAGCACTGCAGTCGCATGCCTGCCGCCTCGAACTGCTGCCCGTCGGTCACCTCGACGAACAACACCGACTTTCCGATGAGCGATGAGAACTTTTTCGAAAGCATCATGTCGCACATGGTGCGAAGGATGTGCAGCACCCGCTCATGGCCGAAGACGCGCATCACCCCCTCGTATTTGCCCTGACTCTGCATACTGGTGATCTTGCGCACCACCCACACGGCACCCATCACATGGTCGGTGTGCGCGTGGGTGAGAAACATGTCGTGGATGTCGGTGAAAGAGATGCCGGCATCTTCCATCTGGCGGAGGATGCCGTTGCCACCGCCCGCATCCACCAGCAGGCTGCGGCCCTCGCTCTGGAGCACAAAGCAGGTGTTGTAGCATCGGGTGACGAGGGCGTTGCCCGTGCCGAGCATAATGATTTTGTTCATGGCGATGATAGTTGAAAATCCCGCCAGCAGGCGTCTGCTGGCGGGAATGAAAAGTTGAAGATATGTTCTGAAGCGTTTTTTTTACTCAGCCCAGTCTTCCTTGGTCTTGCGCACGTAGGTCTTGTAGCGGATCTGTGCCATGCGTTGTGCCTCGGCGAAGAGCTCCTCTGCCTCGTTGGGATAAGCCTTCTTGACGGAGAGGTAGCGCACCTCGCCCATGAGGAAGTCGTGGAACTTGCTCCAGTCGGGCTCCTTGGAGTCGAGGGAGAACGGGTTCTGTCCCTGCTCAATGAGGGCCGGGTTGAAGCGCCAGAGATGCCAGTAGCCGCACTCCACAGCCTTCTTCTCCTCTGCCTGGCTCTTGCCCATGCCGCCCTTGGCCTTCAGACCGTGGTTGATACA
>CADBLU010000253.1 GCA_902795605.1 uncultured Prevotellaceae bacterium
AAGAATAGAGACGACAAGAGTGGAGGAGGTGCCAAGTCCAGAGCCAGGAGGCGCATCCACGAAGGTACTCATCTTGAAGGATAACGGCTTGTGTGTAAACTGTTTGACGATGCGGTTATAGACCCCTTTGTGGAGAATGAAATAACCATCCGGGGTTAAATGCTCCGTTGCTTGTAGCGTTTCCCCAAATTCTTCTTTGGCTGGATTCTCAAATACAATCTGACCGTTGTCCAACGGTTCCAGAGTAGTGTAAGCGTACATATTCACCGTGGCATTGAGGATAGCTCCTCCATAAATGTCGGAAAACGGCGAAACATCAGTGCCTCCACCGGCGAGACCTAATCGAAGGGGGACTTTACTGCGAATTATCATATCGTAATATTGCGGTTATATTTTTGTATCTTGCTGTATATCAAATTTATACGAAAATATTTCAGTATAAAATCATATCCGCAAATATACATAAAATACGAATAGCTCAAACAGATGGGATTTCTTGTATTCCCCTGTGGAGATACGATTTGTGTCTCTACTTTTTGAGCACGTTGCCAATGGCATCGGTGAAAGTTGACCACGCATATTTCTGCTTCTCTTCAACAATATTCTTCTCAAATGCCTCTTGATGATGTTCTTCAAAGAATTTGCAGAGTGCATCGGCAATCTGTTTTGAATCGGGCTCAGTCACATAACCGATTTTGCCATCGGGGACAATTTCGGACAGGCCGCCGACATTAGTCACCAACATCGGCTTCTCAAAATGGAAAGCGATTTGGGTGACACCGCTCTGCGTGGCGGTCTTGTAGGGCTGCGCCACGATGTCGGCCGCGCTGAAGTAGCGGTTTACCTCGCTGTCAGGGATGAAATCGGTGCAGAGCACTACTCGGTCTTCAATCTGTAAATCCTTGATTTGCTTGAGGTAAGGTTCGGGGTCTCCGTAAAATTCCCCTGCCACAATCAGTTTCACCCCATCCGCTTTCAGACGCTTGTCTGCAAAAGCCTCCAAAAGCAAGTCCAACCCCTTATAGCCTCGGATGAAGCCGAAGAAAAGCACGTAATGGGAATCAGGGTTGAGGTTCAGCAACGACAATGCCATTTCGCGGGGAAGACGTTCTCCGTAATGGTCATAGAGCGGGTGCGGGCTGAAAACAGCAGGCTTGTCAGCCGTGAACAGCCGCAGGTCGGCCAGCACCGACTTCGACATCGCCACGAAACCATCGGTGGGACGGATGAAGTAGCGGACGAATATTTTGTCACCGATGCGATGCTCGTGCGGGATGACGTTGTCGAGGATGGAAACCAGCCGGGTGTGCTTGTTGCGCCGGACGATGCGGGCGATGGTGCCGAAGCAGGGTGCCATGAAGGGCAGCCAAAACTTGGTGATCATCAAGTCGGGTTTCTTGCGTTTGATTTCGCGCCCTACCTTAAACCAGTTGAACGGACTGTAGGAGTGAACTTTACGGACGATTTTCAGGTTTTCCGGTGCAGGTTCGGTGCTGTATTGGGTTTTCCCCGGGAAAAGGAAATTCGGATACTGGTGGGTAAACGTGTAAATCTCCACTTCGTGCCCTTGGTTCTGGAATTCGTAGGCGAGGCGCTCGTTGAAAGCGGAAAGTCCTCCGCGATAAGGATAAGCTGTTCCGAGAATGATAATCTTCATAAGAATGAATTTTAGGTGCAAAGGTACACAAATTTCCGATACATCATCTCATGTCACACGTCATAAAATTTCGTACTTTTGCCGTTTCTAATTTTGAAATAAAAAAGCAATAAAAATATGAAACCTGTTTTGAAGAAAACCCTTATCCATTGTGGCATCATTCTGTTCTTTTTCCTCGTGGCCGCCGTCTATATGTCGCCCACTTTCGATGGCAAAGTCATCCAGCAGGGTGATACTTTGAAGTGGCAGGCCATGGCCAAAGAACAGATCGACTTCCACGAAAAGACGGGCGAGCACACGATCTGGAACAGTGCCATGTTCAGCGGCATGCCCGGCTACCAAATCACCCTCGGGGTAAACAGCCTTTCATTGTTTACCACTGTGAAGAATTTCCTTAACCTTAAATTTTTAGGGCTATCAGGAGATGTAGGTGTCATCTTCCTCTATTTGATAGGTTTTTATGTTTGTCTTCTATCTATAGGTATTAATCCGTGGCTCAGTCTATTAGGCGCCTTGGCGTTTGGATTGGGCAGCTACAACATCATCATTATAGAAGCCGGGCACATGACTAAAGCCTATGCCATGGCTATGATGGCTCCCATCTTGGGAGGTATGTTGTTGACCTTCAGACGAAAATATGTTTGGGGCGGCATCTTGTTCGCCGTGGCATTATGTACGCAGGTTGCCTACAATCATATCCAAATCACCTATTATACCATGCTGATTGGCATTATTTTAGGCATCGTTTATGCTGTTTTCGCCATAAAAGACAAGTGGTTCAAGTCGTTTCTTGCCGGTGTCGGCGTGCTGCTCATCGGTGCTGTGTTTTCCGTGGCTTGCAATGCCAGCAATCTGTTTATGAATCAAGAATATGCAAAATACACCATGCGCGGTGGTTCCGAAATCACAG
>CADBLU010000254.1 GCA_902795605.1 uncultured Prevotellaceae bacterium
GCTGACCCTTGCTGACGCAACATTGGCAAACAGCACGTTGACCTTCAACTTTGAGGAAGTCACGGCCATGGAGCCGGGCAAGCCCTACCTCATCAAATGGGCCAAAGGCACCGGGCAACTGGGTATCGTCGACCCCGTTTTCCATGGCGTGACCATCAGCAACACCCCCACCAGTGACAAGGCCGTCTCCGCCGGCTTCGTCACCTTCACAGGTCAGTATAGCCCTCTGGACATCGGTGAGGAAGGCAACATCTCCGTCCTCTACTTAGACGATGACAACACGCTGCGCTATCCCAGCGGTGCGATGGACATCAACGCCTTCAGGGCGTACATCTATGCAAACTCCCTCTTAGGCGACGTGAACAACGACCTTGACGTCAACGTGACCGACGTGACAGTGCTTGTGGACCGTATCCTGGGCCATGAAGTCGATGATTTCAACCAGGAGAATGCCGATGTCACACGCGATGGGGATATCTCCGTCACCGACGTGACCGCCCTGGTGGACCTCATCCTCGGTGGCAAGAGAATCGACAATCTTGTGGTCAACGGCGCCGACGGCCTCACTCTCGGTGGCAGTGGCAGCGGTCCGGCAAGAGCGAGAAATCATTGACTCAACTTTCTGAAGTTGAAAGGAGTGTAATCAATAGTCAATCAAGGGGACAGGTTTTTGATTGAATTTTCCAAATTCACATCAAAAACCTGTCCCCTTGATTGACTCAAAAACCTGTCCTCTTGATAGCCTTGACTTCCTTCGCTCAATATGATATGCTGTTCTTCGCTGCCTCCTGTGCTTCGATGACGCGGTCACACCAGGCGTCGAACTCGGGATCCTCCACTTGGCATTCGGGATGGGCCCACAGATAATCGATGCAGCGGCGCACGCCCTCGTGGAAACGGGTGGTGGCGCAGAACCCCGGCACCGCACGCTTCAGTTTGGTGCAGTCGAAGACCACCGTCACGGCCTTGTCGCCGAGGAGGTTGCCGGTGAAGTCCCATTCGCGGGGCGACACGGCGGCGAGGAACTCCGAGGCCACATAGTAGGGTTTGAAAGGCACGCCGAGTGCGTCGGCCACGGCCTGGTAGACCTGGTTCCAGGTGAGCGACTCATCGCTCATGATCTGGAAGGCCTCACCAATGGCCTTCGGGTTGCCTAACAGTCCGATGAAGCCGCGGGCGAAGTCCTCGTTCCATGTCAGGGTCCAGAGCGAACTGCCGTCGCCCTGCACGATAACGGGCTTGCCGTCGAGCATGCGTCGGAGCACCTGCCAACTGCCTTTCAGTCCATGGACGCTGACGGGTACGCCACGCTCGCAGTAGGTGTGGCTGGGGCGTACGATGGTCATGGGGAATCCCTGCTCGCGGTGCGCCTTGAGGAGGAGTTCCTCGCAGGCGATTTTGTCGCGTGAGTACTGCCAGTAGGGGTTGGCCAGTGTGGTGCCCTCGGTGATGAGATGGCTGCTGGCGGGTTTGTGGTAGGCCGAGGCCGAACTGATGTAGACATATTGGCGTGTGCGACCGGTGAAGAGGCGGATGTCGCGCTCCACCTGACTGGGGAGGAAGCCGATGAACTCGCAGACGGCGTCGAAATACTCGTCGCCGAGGAGTTGCAGCACCTTGGTCTCGTCGCTGATGTCGGCGATGAGTTGGTGCACGCCTGCAGGCACCTCGTCGTGCCTGTTGCCACGGTTGAGGAGCCACAGATCATGACCTGCAGCCGCCAGTAGTCGGGTGATGGCACTGCTGATGGTGCCGGTACCCCCTATCATTAAGATTTTCATGCTGTGTGGGGATTAGATGGGTGATATGGGTAATTATAGGTGTATTGCTTGGGATTTTAGGCTTCTATCTGGGATTTAGACGATATGGGAAATAGATGGTTTAATGTGCCATGGCAATTCCACGCCGTCTTTTGTCGCAATTTTTTGTAAGAGCAAAAATGCCATTCATCGCTGTAGTCCGTTTTTCATAAAGAGCAAGAGCGATAGCCGCGCAAGAACCAACGGTCACAGTATGCGTAGCAGTTACATCTTTCAACCTCCGCAAGTTCGACTCCAGTTATTGAAGAGAAAATCAAAAACCGCTACGCATGTCTGCCACGACAAGAGACGGGGTGTTTGCTGGGCGAACGAAAGCGGGAGCCGTCGGTAACAAATGAGGCTTTTCGGTGTCGTCTCGGGCGAGGACTGTCTGAGCGGCGAAGCCGCGAGTTCCGCAGCC
>CADBLU010000255.1 GCA_902795605.1 uncultured Prevotellaceae bacterium
CACCAATCAGGGGGACAGGTTTTTGATTGAATTTTCCAAATTCACTATCAAAAACCTGTCCCCCTGATTGGTGTGAGCAAGAATGCCCATCGTTCGCAAAAGTAATGTCTAAACTCCTAAACTCCTACCCCCAAACAACCAAACGACTAAACGACCAAACGACCAAACAACCACCCCAAAAATGAGGATAATCGCAAATAATTATGTACCTTTGTCGTCGCAAACAATAGGCCAATGTCATTTCTAACGCGCAAATATCCGTTCCCCAAGGACAGTCACTTGCTGAGAGACAGCTTAGTGTATTGTGCCATCGTGTTTCTGATCCTCTATCTGCTGCAGCCTTTCGGATTCAGTATGTATCGAGGGAACAAACTGCTTGTATCGCTGATCTTCGGCGCCGTGACCTTCGGATGCTGCTGCGTGCATGGTCTGGCGATAAGCCCTTTGCGCAAAAGCATCTCGCCCTGGCGCGTCTGGCACGAGGCGCTGTCGGTGCTGGCCATCATCATGCTCATAGGCCTCAGCAACTACTTCGTCTTCTCTTTCATATTCCGCTCTCCGATCACCCTCGACTTATGTCTGCTGTTCCTCTACTGGACACTCATCATCAGCATCATCATCACCGTCTTCTCCGTAGGCCTCAACTATCACCGCCATCTGCGCAACCAGTTGGAGACCCTGCTCGGCAAGACGACGGAAGAGCAGACAGACATCATCGTCACCATCCACGACACAACGGTAAGAGGCAATGACCTGCGATTGCCCATCAACGACCTGCTGTATGTGGAAGCCCAGAAAAACAACGTGATAGTCTATTACATGAAAGACGGCAAGGTGAGCGACAGCGAGGTGCACGCCACACTCTCCTCCGTGCTCGACGAACTGCGGCAGTATGAGAACATCTTCCAGTGCCACCGCTCGTTCGTCGTCAACCTCAACAACATCACCTCTGCGCAAGGCAACTCCAACGGCTATCAGCTCAAGCTCGGCACATGCCCCGCGACGGTGCCTGTCTCGCGCACCTATGTGCCTAAACTGCGCTCATTTATCGCTTAGTCACTCGTCCTTTTTCCTTGTCATCCGTCCTTGAGACTCGTCGTCTGTCAGCAGAAGTAGCTGTCTGTCACTGAAATTTGGACGCTCCGACATTCATGCCTATATTTGCGGCATGAAACAACGACTGACAACCATCATTTTCGCTCTGCTCGCCGCCTGTCAGGCGATGAGCCAGACCACCGTCTCGGGCATCGTCACCGACGGCAAGGACCCTCTCGCCGGGGCCAACGTATTTATAATAGGTACTATCGACGGATGCCTGACAGACTCGTTGGGGCGATTCTCGTTTCACACCTCCAAGACGGGAGAGATGACGCTGCGCGCAACGTATATCGGCTATGAGGACGGCACGCTGACCACCAGCAAGACGACGGACCTGCTCATCAGGATGCGTGAGAAAGCCACCGCCATCGACGAGGTGGTGGTGACGGCCAGCACCTACCATTTCGGGAAGAGCGACAACTTCAAGACCATGGACGCGCTCGACGTGGTGATGGCAGGCAACTCATGCGGCGACATCGTGGCGGCTCTGCAGTCGCTCCCCGGCACACAGCAGGTGGGCGAGAACGGCAAACTCTACGTGCGTGGCGGCAGCGAGGACGAATGCCAGACCTTCGTCAACGGCATGCACGTGCTCATGCCCTATTCGACGAACGTGGAGAACAACGCCGTGCGCGGGCGCTTCTCACCGTTCCTCTTCAAAGGCATCCACTTCTCGCTCGGCGGCTATGACGGCGAATATGGGCAGGCGCTCTCGTCGGTGCTCCCCATGGAGACCACCGACGTGGCGACAGGCGACAAACTGGGAGTGAGCGCCTCGCTCGTGAACTGGTACGCGGGCGGCACGAAAGCCTTCGAGAGGAGCTGTCTGTCGTTCAATGCCGACTATACGAGCATGGGGCTCTACAACAGACTCTTCCCCGACCGCTACGAATGGACACACCCTTACAGGAAACTCTCCGGCGAGGCGCAATACAAGAGCGAACTGTCGGCCTCGAGCGTGCTGAAGACATACGTCGGCTACGACCTTACCACCGTGGGACAGCACGCCGGCGAACGCCGTCTGTCTCTCCGCGAGCACAACATCTATGCCTGTGCCACACTCAAGACCAGCCTCGGCAGTGGCTACAGCCTGTTTGCGGGCATGGCAGGCTCGGCGGTGCTCAGCGACATCGACGACGCTCTCGCACCGGGCGACCACTACCACAACCTGCGCAATGAGGCGCACATGAAAGCGGAGGTGCGCAAAGTCTTCTCGCCTGTGCTGAAGATGGCGGCAGGCGCGGAGGAATATATCCGCCACAGCAACAAACGCTACGACACCGACGGCTACCGGCTCGACTACCGGCTGACGGGCACACACATAGACGCCCAACTGCGCATCGTGCCCAGACTCTTCCTCAGCCTCTCGGCAAGGGCCGAGCACACCGACTTCGACGGCAGATGGCTGCTGATGCCACGCACCACACTGAGTTATGTGCCCAACAGCCGCTTCCAACTATCGGCCATGCTCGGACAATACAGCCAGACGGGCGACGACGACCTGATGGCCATAAGCCAGCGGCGACTGCCGCAAAGCACCGCCCGCCACGCCATCGTCAGCGGACAATACAGCACCGGGAAGACGCTGCTGCGCATAGAGCCTTACTACAAGAAATACCGCCGGCTGCCGCTGATGTCGGACGGCACCTGCACCGCCAACGGCTTCGGGACAAGCCGCGGACTGGACATCTTCGTCGAGGACCACTCGCTGGCGAAGAACCTCACCACTACCCTCTCCTACTCCTTTAATGACTCCGAACGGCTCTACCGCGACGACACCGCCCTGCGGACACCCGACTTCGCCTCACGACACAACCTCAGGCTGACAGCCAAATACGCCGTCGGGAAGACCATCATCGGACTGGCCGAATCGTATGCCAGCGGAAGGGTTTTCCCCAACGGCACCACACCTCACTATAACAGCATCGACGCCAACATCACCTGGCTCGCCAGTGAGAAAATCATCGTCTATGCCTCTCTCAACAATATCTTGGGACGAACCAACATCTTCCGCTTCAACACTGACGGCACACCTGTGACGGCGGCACGCGACCGTTTCTTCTACATCGGAATTTTTGTTTCACTTAAAAATAATAAAGCTTATGACATCTCTAATTTCTAACATCCGCACCATCGCCATCGCTCTCTGCATGATGGCATCCGCATCCATCCACGCCCAAGAGCCCGCACCCATGCAGCAACTCATCGGTCAGTCGCTCGGCAAACTCCAGCAGTCCACACCCGAGGCGTTCCTCAACTGCATCGCCGAACTCAAGCGCATCGACGCCATGTTTCCCGACAGCATCCAGCCCAAATACCAGATGGCGCTGCAAAGCCTCAACTTCGCGGTGACTCATCCACACGCCGAACAGATGGAGAACCTGTTGGCTGAGACGGAACAGACCCTCAGCCAATTGGAAAAGATGAAGAAGGCCGACCCTTCGGACATCTGCACCCTCAGGGGATTCCTTTATATGGCGCGCATCGTGCAAGACCCGGCGAAAAACGGACAGCGCTACTACATCGACGTGATGCAAAACTACGAGAAAGCCCTGAAAATCAACCCCGACAACCAGCTCGCACAACAACTGCAACAGAAATTCATGGAAGGCATGAAAAAGGCCCGACAAACAGAGGGAGATTGATTCTCCCTTCGGTCGATTAGCAAATGCTTTTTTTGCTGTAGGGACATACTTTATGTATGTCCGGGGGGCTTCTTGCCTTCTATCTTGTATGTTGCTGTAGTACAGCAACATACAGGACAGGCGAAGCACCAATCAGGGGGGCACCAATCAGGGGGGCAGCCACTTGATTGCCACCTAATTCCCGCTGATGGCAAAATACAAATATAGTCCAGCAACGTTATGAAATACTGTTGCTGGACTATTGAAAATGAAAAAATTCAGATGGTCTTATTTGAATTTGAGAGCAGAGAGGAGCTCGGTCAGTTTAGCTATAACAGCGGCATCATCGGGAACGTTTAAGCCACTGGGCTTGGGCAAGAACACTCTTGCTGTTCCTTTGTCGCCAAGGTCAGCATAGAGGACGAGGCTTTTGCCATCAGGCTGCCAACCGCCCTGGAAGGAGACGTCGCCCACCTTGATAGGATCAATAGCATTGAGTTTGGCGATATCAGACTGACGGGCATCGAAAGTGATGTTAGCATCATGATTGATTTTGATTTCATAGGTGGGTGTCACCCCTGCCTTGGTACGGAAACTGATCTCATGGTTTTTCTGCAAATACTCAGGCTTGCCATTGATTTCAAAATCTTCGGGAGTGCTCATACTGAAAGCATCTGTGCTCAGTGTGTTGGCATCCGCTTCCTCTGCCACCTGCTCCGTAGCCTGCTCGCCCTCGGGAGCAGCCTCTCCGCCTGTGGTGTTGTCGGCCTTGTTTCCACACGATACCATTGCTACAGCTGCTACAGCTGCGATGGCAAAACTAAAAATAGTCTTTTTCATAACTTTAATAATAAATGTTAATAAATGAAGGTAGTAATCCTATAAGAGTGTTTGAAGCCTATAGGCTTACAAACAATTTGCAAAGTTAGTTACAAATTTTGGCATTTTATCAAATTTTATTGATTTTATTCGACCTGTACGGATGAAAACGCCTTAGGGGCGGGTCTTGTGACACGACAACCAATCATGAGGACAAACCTGTCCCCATGATTGATGAGAGCAAGAATGCCAATAGCTCGCAAGACTATCGTCTAAACTCCCAAACTCCTAAACTCCTAAACTCCTAAACTCCTAAACTCCTAAACTCCTAAACTCCTAAACTCCTAAACTCCTAAACTCCTAAAACCCCAAACGACCAAACGACCACCCTCCCAAACGACCAAACAACCACCCCCCCAAACGACCAAACGACCAACCCCCTAAACGACCAACCCCCAAACGACCAACCTTAACAAAAGTTAAATATATCGTTTTTCGATAATATTTTATCGTTTTTATTTGGAGGTTATCCTAAATCATCATACTTTTGCATATCGAAAATCGATAAATTAATCAAACGAAACGATAAAGCGAATATGAAAACGAACAACTTTTTCGGTCATGTAGAGAAAGGAAATCTGGCACAGGTGATTCTGTTGCTGGTAATAATGGGTGTGATGGGACTCCTCATTGCCAGCGACATCAGCAACATGCAAGGGGCAAAAACCGGCTACAACTACTGCCGCAACCTCAGCTATCTGGTCAGTAATATCGGTATCTGCTATTTTATGTGCATCGTCTTCATGATGGCATTGCTCACTTATATGAAGAAGCAGTATTCCAGATGGACCATCTGGCTGTTTTATGCACTCGGGGTGTCGAGCCTCATCTATTTCGCTGTGGCAGGACATGTGTATGAATATATGTTTCACCACGTAGAAAGCGACTACACGGAGAAACTGCCCTCTCTGGCACGCACGGTTTTCACCGGCCCTGCATATTGGATTATCTTCGGCTATTTCTTCATTCCCAAAATCCTGAAAGACGCCCGGAAACTGAAGGAAGAGCAGGATCTGACCATATAAATGCCCCTATCTTCTAATCACCAATGACTCAAATCAATATGGAACAGTAACAGTTCTGCGAACGTCATAACATATAATTACCATATAATCATGCATAAATGCTCAATTCGTGGTAATTCGCGTTAAGGTGTGTTCTATTAATTCTGGTTATTATGAGGTGGCATTTCCATTCGTTATATTTCGGTCGCTTTTCGCTTTTATTCGGTACAAAG
>CADBLU010000256.1 GCA_902795605.1 uncultured Prevotellaceae bacterium
ACGACAACCTGGAGGTTAGATAAGCACAATCGTTCTATCCTACGGCATTCATAGAAGCCGTACACTTACCAAAAATAGTGTCTTTCTACAATGAAGACACGGCTCTTTTCTCTCCACACTCCCCTCATCTGGGAGTGTGGTTTTTTTTTCTTCTAGATGAAGAGTTCTTATCTTATCCTTTTGCTGATGGTGTATGCCCCTTCCCGATATTCCTTTGCTTCGTTCTCGCCAGGAAGAGTCACCGAGGCGGTGGCACCCTGTGGAATGGTGAACTCCCATATCCAATTGTCTCCCTCATACCGCCATGCGCTCTTGATAAGACCGGCTGCAGAGTTGTATTCTGCTTCGACATGCCCCAGGCGCTTGTCAGGAATCGGTTGCATCAGGATATGCTTGAATCCTGGTTGTCGGGGGTCGGCGGCGATGCCCGCCACGGTCTCCCATATCCATTGGCACACACAGCCATAGGCGTAGTGGTTGAAACTGTTCATTCCCTTGGGACCCATTCCCACGTCTTTCATATAACTGTTCCACCGCTCCCAGATTGTGGTGGCCCCGTTGTCGATGGAGTAGAGCCAACTTGGGTTCTTGCGCTGGAAGAGCAACTCGTATGCCACATCCTCCATCCCGTTCTCCGTGAGTGTGGCCATCAGGATTGATGTGCCCAGAAAACCGGTCTGCAGACAGTTGCCATGGTCGGCGAAGTTCTTTCTCAGCCGCGCTTTCATCTCCTCCTTGGCTTCACCTTCTACGAGATGGTTTCTGAGGGCAAAGAGTGCAGGGGTCTGCATGGTGTTCAGTATGTCGGTCTTGAAAGTGCCGTCGGCATTCATGAATTCTTCTTTTAAGTATGCCCTTGCTTTGTCGGCCATCGTCAAATAGGGGGCAGGGTCGTGTCCTGTCGGCACTGCCATGTCGGCCATCATCAACGCATCGATAGCCCAATAGGATGCACCCAGGTAGTTCCAATAGGCTTGCGCGTCAGGCAACAGGCCGTTCTGGTCCCATGCCTTTCCGCTGCAACTTTCCAGTGGCTCATAACTCAGCCAGTCGGCCCATTGATAGCCTTGGTGCTCGCCTTTCAGTGCCTCATGGTCGTATTTGCTCTCATCTACATGGCGCATGTAACGCTCCATCGCTTGCCAGTTTTCGTTGATGATTTCCGTTTCGCCGAATTGCTTCCATACCGTCCAGGGCACGATGATGCCGGCGTCGGCCCAGCCCAAGCGCATTTTCTCGTTGCCGTACTGGCCTGCCGGAGCCACACCGGGAAATCCTCCTTGCTCGCCCTGAGAGTCGCGCATGTCACGCATCCACTTGTGGAAGAACTTGGCGGTGTTGGCGAAAAACGTGCCTGTCTCCGAGAACACCTGTGTGTCTGCCGTCCATCCGAGACGCTCGTTGCGCTGCGGGCAGTCTGTAGGTATGGAGAGGTAATTGGAGAGCATTCCCCAATAGGTGTTTGACAGCAATTTGTTGACGCTCTCATTGCCGGTGGTGATGGAGCCGGTCTCCATCTCTTTGGTGATGGAGGTGACGGGCACTGACTCCACTGACTTGATGGAGACCTCGTCGTTGGCGGTGACAGAGATGTAGCGATAGCCGAAGAAAGTGCAGGTGGGCCGGTAAGCCACATAGTCGTCGCCATGGCCAAAGGTGTAGAGCAACCGCATTCCCAAATCAGGGATGCGGAGGTTCAGACGGTGGCAACTGCCCTCTGGACCGTCCATGCCCCTGCTCTTGGCTCCGTTGCCGTCGTTGAGCAGTTCGGCGGGAAGACAGGTGAGCACTGTCCCTTCTTTGGCTTTGAAGACAAAAGATGGTTGTGCGGAGCAGTTTTGACCGAAGTCGATAATCAATGTTTCGCCGGGGATGATGCTCATCTCCTCGCCGGCAGCATAATCCTTGGTGACGACCACTTTGCCGTACTCCTCATCAGAAGCCCCAGTCACCCCTTTCCATTTGTATGCCTTTGCGGGTTTCAGCGCGAGGTCTTTCCTGAGATATACCTCGGCTCCGGCAGAGGGCAGTATCTCCCCGCCAAACTCCGTGTTGACCTCGGGTGTGGAAAAGTGTTCTGCAGTCGCGTAGCCCATAGGCACACGGGCATCGTATTCCTCTCCATCGAAGATGGCGGCATGCCTCACAGGTCCTGCAATGCCTGCCTTCCAATTGCTTCTGTTGGTTCCATATCGTTTGGTGGTGCCGTCGGAAAAAGTCAGTTCCAGCACGCCCCTGAAAGCACACTTCTTGCCAACCATCCCCTGATGACCGTCGGGTGTGATGATCTTGTCTGCCCACCATCCCGGAGTCACCTGTGCGGAGAGCACGTTCACGGCCTCTTTCTTCAGGTCGAGCAAGTTGGTGATGTCGTAGGTGAACGACCTTTTCGTCTTCTCGAAGTGGGTGAAGCCGGGCTTCAGAATCTCCTCACCCACGGGCTTGCCGTTGACGTAGAGATAATAGATGCCGAGACCGGTGGTCATCCACAGTGCCTTGGTCACTTTCTTCTCGTTCCTCATGTTGCAGAGAAACCAGTTGGCACCATCGGCTGCCCGGCAGTTGTTGCCATTGATGATTCCCTGCACTACGGGAGCATCTGACACGGAAATCCATTCCGACTCTCCCCAAGCCTGATCGTCGAATGCCGTGGTGAGTGCAGCCTCTCCTGTCTTGTTCATGGTGCCGCATGCCATGGCTATCATGCTGGCGGCAATCATTAAAATGTGATGTGTGGTTCTTTTTGTCTTCATAATATTGAAAAGGCTTTTTTTTGATGCGATGGTCTATATGTCCATGTATTCGTAGTATCGACTACAAAGATAGGAAAAAAAATGGCATTTGGGGATTTTTTTGGGGACAAATTATTGCCATATTTTTCTGAAACCTAATTCTCCATCCATATCACGATACCACTGATGCCGATATACGCATAGACCACATATCGGAAAAGGCGGTTGGGGATGTGTCTGAACACGTACGCGCCCAATATCGACCCGATGGCGACACCGCCGATGCCATAACAGTAGTCCACCAAGACGGTTCTCGTGAAAAAACCATGATAGGCTCTTACGAGGGTCATCATGAGGTTGCCTATCAGAAAATATGTCTGGGTCATGGCCATGTAGTGCTCTTTTGTCGGCTCGCTCTGGATGAAATAGAGGACGGCGGGCGGACCCTGCATCCCGAAAAATCCTCCCATCAGACCGCTGAGCGTACCGGCACTCACCTGTACCTTCTTGGTGGTAGGCAGTTTGATGCGCTGGCTGAACAGCATGAAGTAGATGCTGGTCAGGATGAGCACTACACCAAGGACTTTTCTAATCAATTGGTCTTCCATACGGGTGAGGACAAAGATGGCCATCGTCGAGACGATGATGAAGGTGAGCAGTATCGGCCAAAGTCGCCGCCATACAACAAATCTTCGCAACCGCCATACTATAACAGCCGACGTGGTGATGGCCAGTATTCCCGACAATGTGGTTGCCTCACCGTAACTGGGCATGAGAAACGGCAGCATCGTCATGATGAAGATGCCAAAGCCAAAGCCCGTCGTTCGCTGCACGAAACTTGCACCGATGCTGAGCAGAAAAATGTATAATACGATGCCGTCCAAATCCTGTCAATTCGTAAAACCAAGATGCAAAATTACAGATTTATTGCCAAGTATTCACTTGAAATCACTAATTTTGCATGACAAAAAGGAAGATAATGATGCAACACCTGACGAATATCAAGGACATTGAGCGGATGATATTGGAGAATCGCCTGTGTCTCTTTTTCATCAAGGCTCCCGACTGTGGGGTCTGCAATGTCATGCTCGATAGGGTGGGGCTATTGGCAAGTGGTCTTCCTTCATTATGCTCGTTCTATACCGACATCCGCGAGGAGCCGCTGATTGCCGGGCGTTTCCTGGTCTATTCAGGTCCGACGGTGCTGTTGATGATGGATGGAAAGGAAGTCTATCGCAGTTCGCAGTTCATCGATATGCAAGAACTGGAGCAGATGATTAACCGGTATTTGAGTTTTCAAATGTCAGTGAAATGATATGTGATTGTTGAACAGAAACATAGAACTATTGAAATGAAAAAAGCAGTAAAAATCTTCTTATGGAGTCTTCTCGTGCTGATTGTTGTTGTCGGCG
>CADBLU010000257.1 GCA_902795605.1 uncultured Prevotellaceae bacterium
ACAATATATACCTAAAGCTGCTGAATTCAGCAAAATCTCACACCAAAAAGTAAAGCAAGTCATGGAGAAGATAAACGCAAGACCAAGAGAAAAACTGAATTTCCTAACACCAAATGAGTGCTTTTATGAGAAAATCATATAAATTTGCACTTGCTTGTTGAATCCGCGTTTGGTGATTTCTGTGGTGAAATGTTAAAAAATGACTTGTTAGGTAAAATGTTTACGAAATAATTTGGTTTATAACATAAACTTCTTTATCTTTGCATCGTGAACCGGACACAATAGGCTGAAGACGTGCTTTCTGCAGGAGCACGGATGAGGCCGGAGAGCAAAAAACACAAGTTGAACATTTAAAACCACAACAACAATGGAAGACAATCACATACTGACTGCCGAGCGCAGTCTGGAGATCATCACGGAGCAGATAGAGCGTAGCCGCAAGTCTGTATCTGAGGATGTAGGCATGTCGCTCTTTATCGCTGGTCTTTGCATTATCGGCGTAGCGTTTGTTACCTGCATTTGCGCCTTGCTCACTGGCAATATGGCTTTTCATCTGCTGTATGTCTTGGTGCCAATCTTAGTTATCGGTATAGAACGTTACGTCAAGAGAGACAAGCCAAAGGCGCCGGTCAGCCTGATAGGCTCAATGGTAGATAAGACATGGCAGACATTCGGCATCTTCGTACTGACCTTTATCTTGCTGTCTATTCCTTTTAACAAGCTGATGCTCCACGACGCTTTGGCGGCAGATAATATGCAGGTGTATTTTATTCACCATATCAACCCTGTCCGTATCATTCTTCTGATGATGGGTATGGCTGTCACAATCAACGGTTATATCTTAAAGAGCAAGTGGATGGTGTGGTGTGGTATTATAGGTGGCATAGGAGGGTTCTTTTGGGAGTCTTTCGGCGTGACAGAGACTTTGATGACTCGGAGCCAGCTTCCACTGGAAAATTATAGTACTGTCCAGACCATAGCCCCTAACCTGATTATGGCTGTATTCACCTTTATCGGCTTGACGCTCCCAGGCTGGATGCTCAAAAAACAGCGATAGCCCATGCCGTTCAAGCCGTTAGATCCACTGCTGCACGCAGAGTTGCGACTGGCTGTGATGTCGCTGCTTATCAGTGCCGAAGAAGCCGAGTTCCCCTACATCAAGGAGCAGACGGGAGCTACGGCGGGCAACCTGAGTGTGCAGATTGACAAGCTTTCGGCGGCAGGCTACATAGAGGTGGAAAAGACCTTTAAGGGCAAGAAGCCCTGTACCCTCTGTCGCATCACGCCTGTAGGGCTGAAAGCCTTTGAAGATTATGTAGAGGCGCTGAAAAGCTATCTGCAAGTGAAATAGTCGATAGGAGAGAGGACTGCGCCCAAACGGAATCGCAGAGACAGGCTATAGACAAATCGCAGGGGCGGGTTTGATACCTTCGCAATAATTGGCAAAGGTGTCAAAAACCTGCCCCTGTGATTCCTTTTTTATTTATTTACCTACAGGTCGAACACTGCGCCCATTGTAACGATAAGCAGTGTGCGTATTCGTATAACCAGAGTCGAAAATGAGCTCACTTGCCCTGGAAGCGTCAGAGGTGCCCCAGGTAGACGACCAGTAGAAGCCGCTGCCGCCTACTTGGATGCGAGAGCCACCATTACGGTTGCCCGCCGCGGGTAGGAAGATGCTTGCGCCGTTAGAGCCAGTGAAACGACGACCTTCCACGTCGTTTTCCGTCGTCCATTCTGAGGTGCAATTGTCAAGCAGTTCTCTGAACTGTTGAAGCGTTGGTATCTGCCACGATTCTCCTAATTTCACGAGAGCCACGTCGTGGGTGCCGCTGATGGTATCGCCGAAATCCTGTTCTTCTTCCGTATATTTCACATCCTCATCATACCAGCCATCCCCATCGGTGTCGACACCAGTGCAATATTTATACGATTTGGGCGTGTAAGAGCTTTTCTCCTCCGTCTCGCCCCAAGCGTAGTAACCACCAAGGTCTTCAGGAGCTTCGGCATCCACATTGCAGCATGTCCACTTCGTGCCACTTGGCAAACCAAGGTCAATCAAGTGGGGGTGTTTGTCATCGGGACAAGAATTCTGGCTGTTCTGTTTGACATCTTGAGCTGAGACGCTAACGCTGACAGCGCAAACAAGCAAAATTGTAGAAATCACTTTTTTCATGTGTAAATAATCATTTGAGGTTTCCGTTTATTTCTTTATTCCAATGGATGAAAGGTATTATTCTAAAGGGCGGCAGATGTTCAGATGCACTAAGCCCCCGAATTCAACGCCCAAGACGCCTCTGCCCTCTGCCCATGCAAAGGTAGCAAAAGAAATGAAAACAACAAAGAAAAAAGCAAAGTCAGGTCACATTTCGTTTGATTCTGAATGAAGGCAGTCTCGTTTGTAGCTCAGCCACTTCTGCGAGATACGAGCCTTCGCCTCATCTGTTGAGCACAGACGTTTGTATGTCCTCAGTGAAATCTCAACAGTCAAGCTTTTGTACGGACATGCATAAAGCAAGTCCCTACAGTTGCAACAGGCCCTTTGGCGTGTACAAAAATGTCGTAGATGGGACTTGCTTTATGCATGTCCGAAAACCTTTTGATCCTTTTGCTCCCAATCGAATCGTACAAGTCGATTATATTTTCAAGACCGAGACAAGATAGAGTCAGTGAGCCATTTTATCCGGTCACCTTTCAGATAATCTTCAATCATCTGTAGTGCCTTTTGGTGCTTCGCTATCAGTTTGGGATAACCGAAAGCATGGCCACGGGCGAGATTGTGGCGAAGGTCATTCTGCTTAACGTGGATGGCCGTCATATTGCCGGAATCTATGATGCGCCGCACATAGTCGTAGTAGTCCATGTCCTCATCATGGGTACACAGCTGTAGCGCCTTGACAATCTCTTCTGGCACACCCTCATCCCGCAAGTCATCAAAAGTCCATTCGGTGTCTTCCACCACGTCATGCAGGAAACCTACACACTTTTCCTCGTCGGTCTGCCCCATGGACCCGACAATCAGCGAATGTAGGATCAAGGCGTTGCCGTCTCTGTCGCGTTCCCCCTCCAGGGCGTCCATGGCTATTCTGATGCATTTCTCAATGGTGCCCTGTGTGATAGGGTCATCATTGGATGATGTTTTTTTTGTGATCTCAAATGAGAGCCATTTGTTTCCGATTTTCATATTGATATGACTAAAGTTTCGTATTTACTCCAAGAAATTCCACTCCTTCAGTTTCTTGTTGGCAAGCGCGTGGCCTTCGCGGTAAGCCTGACGATAGTATGCCTTGGCTGCTTCGAGCATTTTCTATTGATTGTCTTGTTTTTCCGCTTTTTTGTACCTGTCTATGGCCGCCTGGTGCCATTTTTGGATGTCTTCAACGAGCCATTCCGGCGAGAGCACTTGCAGCCATTCACCTTTTGACATCACATATCCCTTGAAGTCAGAGGTGGGGCGCATGGTCAGTTCAAAGTCGGTGTATTCCCCGGTACTGTGGATCTCCCGTTGTGATTGGTGCAGCGGCAGGTCGCGCATATAGAACGGCTCGTGCCCGAAGGCACGGAGCACGATGCGTATGGGTTTGCTTCCGTCGCCTATCACGATGCCGAAGCACTCGTCGAAATAGGATGCGGCGTCGAAGTCAGGGGCCACACTGAATTTCGTCTGTTGCAGTTCGATGTCCTCTATGCGGTCGAGCGAGAAGATGGAGAGCGTCTCCTCGTCATCTTTCCCGTTGTCGCGGTAGGAAGGACGGTCGAGTCTGACCAACACATACCACCTGCGGCGGAACAGTTTCACGCAGTAGGGAGCGACGGAGAATGAGTTGGCCGAAGCCGC
>CADBLU010000258.1 GCA_902795605.1 uncultured Prevotellaceae bacterium
GAGTGGCCGTGCTTGCGGAGCGTCTCGTACTGCGCCTCGATGATCGCGCAGACGGCGCCCATGAGCGAACCGCGCTCGCCGGTGAGGTCGGAAGTGGCCTCGCGCTCGAAGGTGGTCTTGAAGAGATAGCCGGCGCCGATGCCGATGCCGAAGGCGATGGTGCGCTCCTCTGCTTTGCCTGTGGCGTCCTGATAGACGGCATAGGAGCAGTTGAGTCCGCGGCCCTCGAGGAACATGGTGCGGAGCGAAGTGCCCGAGCCCTTAGGAGCCACGAGGATCACGTCGACATCCTCTGGCGGCACCACGCCGGTGCGGTCGTTCCAGTTGATGGCGAAGCCATGTGAGTAGTAGAGAGCCTTTCCGGGAGTGAGATAGGGTTTGATGCGGTCCCACACCTGAATCTGTCCGGCATCGGAGAGGAGCATGCACACGATGGTGCCCTTCTCGGCAGCCTCCTCGATGGAGAAGAGTGTCTCGCCCGGCACCCATCCGTCGGCCACGGCCTTGTCGTAGGTCTTGCCCTGACGCTGTCCCACGATGACGTTGAACCCGTTGTCGCGCAGGTTGCAGGCCTGTCCCGGTCCCTGGATGCCATAGCCGATGACGGCGATGGTCTCGTTCTTCAATACCTCACGTGCTTTCTCCAAAGAGAACTCCTTGCTGGTGACCACTGTCTCGATGACGCCACCAAAATTCATTTCAGCCATAAAAAAATTGTTTTGTGCGGCCTGCTTGCAGCCGCGGGTTATAGAATTGTATGATATCTCGTCGCTATTGCCGTGCCACTCACTCGCCGGTGAAGCGCAGCAGACTGCGGCACACCTCCACCTCGCCGTCATCGGTCACTTTCGTCACCCTGACGTGGTAGGTGAGCTCGTCGGCCGCCTGCTCGCGATACAACCTCACCGTGTCGCCCGAATGGGCTTCTGCCACGTAGGCGATCTCCAGGCGTCTCAGACGATGGCTGGCATACCACCCGGTGTCGAAGAGGTCGAGCACGTGCTCGATATATTTCACGCTGTTGAGATGGCCGTTGATGTCGATGTCGCTGTAGCGCACCACAAAGGAGGCGGCGAGCGGAGCCTCGGCCGTCATGCTCACGCGGGAGCTCTTGGCGATGGGGCAAGGCTTGTCGCGCTCCACGTATTCGAGCAGTTTACCGTCGCCGATCTCGAGCAGGTTGGTGGGCTGTCGGCTGTCGATGTCGATCATCGCCCACACTGAGCGGCCATAGCCGTAGACCCGGCCCGTCTCGACGTCGGTCACGGCGAAATTACGATTGGTGAAGAAGCGCATGGCGCTCTCCACCCATGTCTCCACATTGAAGCGGGCATAGGCGGGCGGCATCTCGTCCATCTCGATGGCCAGGCGCGAGAGCACCCACGTCTTGCGGATGGTGTTGAGGTAGGTCATACCGAAGCCGCGGTGCTGTGAGTGGAAGTCGGCGGCATTGAGCAAGTGATTGCCCAGGTGCCCCATGAAGAGGCGCTTGGAGAAGTCGCAATGAAACGGCTCCGCCAGAAACTCGTAGCACCCTACCCTATCTTTTTCCATCTTCGTAGTCTTTTTCCTGTTGCTCAAGAAACGCGCTCACCTCCTCCTCGGTGCTGCGGGTGATGGCGATGCGCCCGCTGCGGGTGTACTGCAAGACACAGCCAAACTCGTTGAGGGCGTAGTACATCGAGACGATGTCCTCGGTCATGCCGCTCTTCATCACCGCCACATAGGTGGGGTTCACCTCCGTGATGTTGGCATCGTAGCGGCGGATGATGCGCGACACCTCGGGATTCTGAAGCACCACTTGTGTGGAGAGCTTGTAGAGTCCTGTCTCACGGATGAACAGCTCGTCGTCGGTGTAGTACTTCGCCTTCACCACGTCGATCTTCTTCTCTATCTGCTTGGTGATCTTCTCTATCTGGTCGGCATTGCTCCAGGCGGTGATGGTGTATTTGTGCACACCCTCTATGCTGGAGGCCGACACGTTGAGACTCTCGATATTCACCTGACGGCGGGTGAACACGGCCGTGATCTGGTTGAGGATACCGGCGATGTTCTCTGAGTAGACGAGCAGTGTATATAGCTTTTTCTCCATCTTGATCTCCTTGTCCTTGATTAGTCATCTATGCCGAGCAGCATCTCGTCGACACTCTTGCCCGGAGGCGTTATGGGCAGCACGTTGTCTTCTTCCCTGATGACGCATTCCATCATAAACGGGCCCGGCGTGCGGAGCATCTCGTCGACGGCCTCGGCCAGCCGCGCGCGGTCGCGGACGAGGCGGTAGCCGATGCCGTAGGCCTTGCAGATACTCTCGTAGCGGGGGTTGAGCATGCGTGTGAACGACTTGCGGCGCTCGAAAAACATGTCCTGCCATTGTCGCACGTTGCCCAGGAAATTATTGTTGAGCAGCACCATCTTCACCGGTGTCTGCTGCTCCATGATGGTGCCGAACTCCTGGATGCTCATCTGCAGGCCACCGTCGCCCATGAAGAGGCACACCTGACGGTCGGGGGCACCGAAGACGGCACCGATGGCGGCGGGCAGACCATAGCCCATGGTGCCCAGACCGCCGCTGCTCACCACGGAGCGCCTCCGGCGGTACTGGAAATAGCGGCAGGCGAACATCTGGTTCTGGCCCACATCGGTGACGAGGACAGCCTCGCCGTGCGTGGCCTCGGCCACGGCATGCACCACCTCGCCCATGAGCAGCGGTCCCTCGGTGGGGGCGATGGCAGGCAGCACCACGCGCTGGCGCTCCTGCTCGGCCAAGGGGAGGAAACTCTCGCGCCACTCGCGGTGGTTGCCCTTGCGCAGCAGCCGCGTGATGGCAGGCAGTGTCACCTTGCAGTCGCCGATGACGGCCACGTCGGTCTTCACGTTCTTGTCTATCTCCGACTTGTCGATGTCGAGGTGGATGACCTTCGCCTGACGGGCATAGGTGTCGGTGCGCCCTGTCACACGGTCGCTGAAGCGCATGCCGATGGCGATGAGCACGTCGCACTCCTGCTCCTTCACGTTGGGAGCGTAGTTGCCGTGCATGCCGAGCATACCCACGTTGAGCGGATGGTCAGAGGGCAGGGCCGACAGTCCGAGCATGGTGCGGCCGGCAGGGATGTCGGCCTTCTCGAGGAATTCGAGCAGCTCATTGTGGGCATTGCCCAGTTCCACACCCTGGCCCACAAGGGCGAGGGGCCGCTTGGCACTGTTGATGAGGTCGGCAGCCTGACGCACACGCCCCTCGTCGACCTTGGGATAGGGCACGTAGCTGCGCACGAAGTCCACATGCTGAGGCACCCACTCTGTCGTTTCCACCTGGGCGTTCTTGGGGAAGTCGAGCACCACGGGACCCGGCCTGCCGCTGCGGGCAATGAAGAAGGCGCGGCTCACCGCCCATGCCACATCCTGCGGACGGCGGATCTGGTAGCTCCACTTCGATATCGGCTGGGCCACACCCACCAGGTCTACCTCCTGGAAGGCATCGGTGCCGAGGGCGCCCACACCCACCTGTCCGGCGATGACCACAATGGGCGTGGAGTCCATCATGGCATCGGCCACGCCGGTGAGCGTGTTGGTGGCACCGGGACCGCTGGTGACGAGGCAGACACCCACCTCGCCGCTGACGCGGGCATAGCCCTCGGCGGCATGCGCCGCCGACTGCTCGTGGCGCACAAGGATATGTTCGAAGGCTTTCTTCTCACCTCGTGTATAGTCGTAGAGGGCATCGTAGACGGGCATGATGGCTCCGCCGGGATAGCCGAAGATAGTGGTCACCCCCTCGTCGCGGAGCGCCCTCATCAGTGCCTCTGCTCCTGTGATTGTCTTTTCCATACTGACTTCTCGATATTTCTCGTAGCACCTCGACGCCGCCCCCACTCTCTCCTTGGGACAGATTTCCTTCAGAGGAGGGCTGCGCAGAGGCAAAAACTATTCTTCAATGATTCTCACGCCACCCTTGTCGGCCGAACTCACACTCTGAGCATAGGCCTTGAGGGCACGGCTCACCTGGCGCTGCCGCGTGAGCGGGCGCTGCGGACGGGCGGCAAGCTCCTCGTCGCTGAGGTCGACGCGCAGGGTGCGGTTGGGGATGTCTATCTCGATGATGTCGCCGTCGACAATCTTGCCGATGTTGCCGCCGGAAGCGGCCTCGGGCGAGATATGGCCCACACTCAGTCCGGAGGTGCCGCCGGAGAAGCGGCCGTCGGTGATGAGGGCACACTCCGTGCCCAGGTGCATACTCTTGATATAAGACGTGGGATAGAGCATCTCCTGCATGCCGGGACCGCCCTTCGGACCCTCGTGAGTGATGACCACGCAGTCGCCGCTCTTCACGGCACCGCCGAGGATACCCTCACAGGCGGCTTCCTGAGAGTCGAACACCTTGGCCGGACCGCGGAAGGTCCACAAGGCAGGGTCGACGCCGGCCGTCTTCACCACACAGCCGTCAAGGGCGATGTTGCCGAAGAGCACGGCCAGTCCGCCGTCGCGGGTATAGGCATGCTCGATGTCGCGGATGCAGCCGCCGGCGCGGTCGGTGTCGAGCGAGGGCCATTCCTCCGCCTGCGACCCCATCACCGTGGAGAAGCGCTGGCCAGGGGCACTCTTATAGATCCTGAGGGCCTCGTCGTCGATGCCCTCGGCACCGTCGGCGGTATCGGTGATGCTGTATTTGCTGATAGCCTCGTCGAGCGTCAGGCCGTCGACACGGATGGCCTCGCCCTGGAGGAGTCCGCCCTTGGCCAACTCGCCGAGGATGCCGAGGATGCCGCCGGCACGGCCGCACTCCTGCACACTGTATTTCTGCGTGTTGGGAGAGAGTTTACACAGACAGGGCACACGGCGGCTCAACTGGTCGATGTCGCGCATCTGGAAGTCGACACCGGCCTCCTGGGCCACCGCAAGCAGGTGGAGCACCGTATTGGTGGAGCCGCCCATGGCGATGTCGAGAGCCATGGCGTTGAGGAAGGCGTCGCGGGTGGCGATGCTGCGGGGCAGCACACTCTCGTCGCCGTCGCGGTAGTAGCTGTAGGCATTGTCCACAATCAGGCGGGCAGCGTCGCGGAAGAGCTGCACACGGTTGGCATGGGTAGCCACAATCGTGCCGTTGCCGGGCAGCGACAGACCGATGGCCTCGGTGAGCGAGTTCATCGAGTTGGCGGTGAACATGCCCGAGCAACTGCCGCATCCGGGGCAGGCGCAGTGCTCCAGCTCCTCTACGTCGGCATCACTCATCGTGGGGTCGGCACCTTTGACCATGGCAGTGATGAGGTCGGCATTCTCGCCGCGCCAACGGCCTGCCTCCATAGGCCCGCCACTGACAAACACAGCGGGGATATTGAGACGCATGGCTGCCATGAGCATGCCGGGGGTCACCTTGTCGCAGTTGGAGATGCACACCATGGCATCGGCCTTGTGGGCATTGACCATATATTCTACGGAGTCGGCGATGATGTCGCGCGAGGGCAGCGAATAGAGCATGCCGTCATGACCCATGGCGATGCCGTCGTCGATGGCGATAGTGTTGAACTCGGCCGCATAGCAACCCAAAGCCTCAATCTCCTTCTTCACGATTTGACCTATCTCATGCAGGTGGGTATGACCCGGCACAAACTGTGTGAAAGAGTTGACCACGGCGATGATGGGCTTGCCAAACTGCTCATGCTTCATGCCGGCAGCCACCCAGAGTGCGCGTGCGCCGGCCATCTTGCGGCCTTCGGTGCAGACAGCACTCCTCAAAGGATTCTTATACTCCATAATGTCTGTTTTTTCTTGTTCCCTGAAGGGACATGACGGCTATGATGCCGCTTCCCGTCCGGTGTTAGTGTTTTGAATTTGCAAAGTTAGTCAGATTTTACGGAAAACCCAATCATTTAACGATATTTTTTAAAGGTGGGTTTGAAACCGTAAGCGAAAGGCGCGATATAATAGCAAACCGTAAGACGATTCTTTCAAGTTCAGCATGGAAGAAGGAGGATAGGAGTTTTTTGGGGGGGAGGAGTTTGGGAGTTTGGGAGTGTAGGAGTGTAGACATTACTATTGTGAATCACGGGCTTTAAGATTATTAAGGGCTTTAAGGTCATTAAGGACTTTAAGGACCTTAAGGACCCTAAGGACCCTAAGGGCCTTAAGGACTTTAATGACCTTAATATCTTTGAAAAAAATCGGCCACACAGCACAAAACCCTCTGAGAAGTTTGAGTTTCTCGCCGTTTTTGCTTACTTTTGCACATCCAAAACCTCAACGCATGTTCATCATCCATTCACTACAGACATTCGGGGAATATCTCCTGCTCATGGGCAGAACGTTCTCAAGGCCAGAGCGCATGAGGATGTTCCTCAAAAAGTATGTGAAGGAGATGTCGGACCTGGGCGTCGACTCCATCGGCATCGTACTGCTCATCTCATTCTTCATCGGCGCCGTCATCTGCATCCAGATGAAGCTCAACATCCAAAGCCCGTGGATGCCGAAGTTCGTCACAGGATACACCACAAGGGAAATCATGCTCCTGGAGTTCTCGTCGTCGATCATGTGCCTCATCCTCGCGGGAAAGGTAGGTTCCAACATCGCCTCCGAACTGGGCACCATGAGGGTGACGCAACAGATAGACGCCCTCGAGATCATGGGAGTCAACTCGGCCAGCTATCTCATACTGCCCAAAATCATGGGCATGATCACCATCATGCCGTTTCTCGTCATCTTCAGTGCCGCCACAGGCATCCTCGGCGCCTATGCCACAGCCTATGTGGGCCATGTGCTCACGCCCGAGGACCTCACCATAGGCCTGCAGCACGATTTCAACGCATGGTTTGTGTGGATGAGTATCATCAAGAGCCTCTTCTTCGCCTTCATCATCTCGAGCGTCTCGTCCTACTATGGCTACAGCGTGGAGGGCGGCTCCGTGGAGGTGGGCAAATCGAGCACCGACGCCGTGGTGTCGAGCAGCGTGCTCATCCTCTTCTCTGACGTGTTTCTCACCCAACTGCTCTCCTGACGAGCGGCCAACCATCAACCAGGCACCCAACTATGATAGAAATCAAGAACCTGTATAAGTCGTTTGAGGACAAGGAGGTGCTCCACGACATCAGCGCCGTCTTCGAGAACGGCAAGACCAACCTCATCATCGGCCAGAGCGGTTCGGGAAAGACCGTGCTGATGAAGAACCTCGTGGGACTGCTCGACCCCACTAGCGGCGAAGTGCTCTACGACGGGCGCAACTTCGTGGCGATGAGCAAGCGCGAGAAGGTGAGGCTACGGCGCGAGATGGGCATGATCTTCCAGAGCGCGGCACTCTTCGACTCTCTCTCGGTGCTGGAGAACGTGATGTTCCCGCTCGACATGTTCTCGACAAAGAACTACCGCGAGCGGGTGCGAAGGGCACAGGAATGCCTCGACAGGGTCAACCTGGTAGAGGCGCAGAACAAATATCCGGGAGAAATCTCAGGAGGCATGCAGAAACGCGTGGCCATCGCGAGGGCCATCGCTCTCAATCCCCAATATCTTTTTTGCGACGAGCCCAACTCCGGCCTTGACCCCAAGACATCGCTCGTCATCGACGAACTGCTGAGCAGCATCACCAAGGAATACAATACGACGACCATCATCAACACCCACGACATGAACTCAGTGATGGGCATCGGCGAAAACATTATCTTTATCTATCAGGGGCGCAAAGACTGGCAGGGATGCAGCAGCGAGATCATGGAGTCGACCAACAAGCGGCTCACCGACTTTATCTTCGCCAGCGACCTGCTCAAAGAGATGCGCTCCGTGGTGAACCACCAGAAAAAAGACTGAGCAGACACCGCTCAGCGCATCAGCCACACACCGTCGCGCTCCACCATGGGCACCACCACCTGCTCTGACGTGCTGTCGCCATAGCACAACAAGAGAAAGGCGTTGGCGGCATGGTGCTCCTCGTCGACATCGGCATCGGACACCTCTACCCTGCTGATGCCGCCGTGGCGCTCCTGCTGCTCTGCCACGAACATCCTGGCGTTGGCGCACAACTGCTCGCGGTAGGAGTCTGACATAGGAATATGAGGGTCGATGCCCGCCACGAAATCGTCGTAGCGGCCATCGACCAGATAACTGTAATAGAGTTGTGCCGTCGTTGCCACCACTTTCTCGGTGCTGGCCGACGGCGAGCAGGCAGCGAGCGATGCCGCCGTCACAAGCACTGACAGGATGTGCCGCAATGCCATGGGCTTACTTCTGCCGGATAAAGACATTGATGGGGCAACCGGTCAGCTGCCAGTTCTCACGGATCTTGTTCTCAAGGAACCGGCGATAGGGCTCCTTGACATACTGCGGCAAGTTGGCGTAGAACACGAAGGTGGGTATCTGCGTGTCGGGAGCCTGCATGCAATACTTGATCTTGATGTACTTTCCCTTGACCGATGGCGGCGGGAAAGCCTCGATCAGAGGCAGCATCACCTCATTGAGCTTCGACGTGCCCACCCTGGCAGTGCGGTTGAGATACACCTGCTTGGCGGTCTCAAGCACCTTGAAGATGCGCTGCTTGGTGAGCGCCGAGGCGAAAATGATGGGGAAGTCGGTGAAGGGCGCCATACGCTCGCGGATGGCATTCTCCATGGTCTTGATGACCACCTGGTCCTTGTTCTCCACGAGGTCCCACTTGTTGACCACCACCACCAGCGACTTGTTGTTCTTCTGGATGAGCTGGAAGATGTTCATGTCCTGCGCC
>CADBLU010000259.1 GCA_902795605.1 uncultured Prevotellaceae bacterium
ATCGTGAGGTCGCGCTGCTGCTGCGAGAGGTCGCCGTGGAGCGACTCGGCATTGTAGCCGTCGCGGATGAGTTTGTCGGCGATTTCCTGAGTCTCAATCTTGGTGCGGCAGAAGATGATGGCATAGATGCGCGGGTAGTAGTCGACGATGCGCTTGAGAGCCAGGTATTTGTCTTTGGCATGCACCATATAATAGACATGGTTGACGTGCTCGGCTCCCTCGTTGCGGCTGCCCACGACGATTTCCTTGTGGTCGTGGAGATAGTTTTTGGCGATGGCCTCTATCTCGCGGCTCATGGTGGCCGAGAAGAGCAGGGTGTTGCGGTCGGTGGGCACACCTTTGAGGATCTCGTCGATGCTCTCGGAGAAGCCCATGTTGAGCATCTCGTCGGCCTCGTCGAGCACCACGTTGCTCACCTGGTCGAGGCATGCCACGCCGCGGCCCATGAGGTCGATGAGTCGTCCGGGTGTGGCCACGATAATCTGCACCCCTTTGCGGAGTGCCTTGATCTGGTCGACAATGGAGGTGCCTCCGTAGACGGCGACGATGCGCACGCCCTCCATATATTTTGAAAAGTCCTTCAGGTCGTCGGTGATCTGGAGGCAGAGCTCGCGTGTGGGTGCGAGGATGAGTGCCTGTGTGGCATTGCTGGCGACATCGATTTTCTGGAGCAGGGGGATGCCGAAGGCGGCAGTCTTGCCCGTGCCCGTCTGTGCGAGTGCGATGACATCATTGCCGATGCCCAGCAGATAAGGAATAACTTCTTCTTGCACCGGCATGGGGTTGACGAACCCCATCTCGGTGATGGCTCGGCGAATCTCTTCGGCGACGCCTAATTCTTCAAATGTCTTCAAATTGTTGATTGTTATTCAAGTTTCGCATTTGTCCAACTTTTGGAGTTTAGTAGTTGAGGAGTTTGGGAGTTTAGACAATAGTAATATCTACACTAGTAATATCTACACTCCCAAACTCTTTCAGACTTGCGCAACTTGAGTTGTATGTAATTTCTGATTTTTGCGAAGGAGGGCCTGTGTGTCGGATGCAGGTTTATTTCTTCGCCTTGGTGGCCTTGGTGGTCTTGGCCTTAGAAGCAGCGGTCGTGGCGGCCGGTGTGGCGGGCTCAGCCTTGATGACCTTTTCGAGTTCTACCTTGAAGATGAGAGCGGAGTAGGGAGGAATCTTTCCGGCCTGGCGCTCGCCGTAGGCCAGTTCCTGCGGGATATAGAGTTCCCACATACTTCCTTCGGGCATGAGTTTGAGGGCCTCGGTCCATCCTTTGATCACCTGGCTGGGGCGGAACTTGTTGGTCTGCGGGTTGCGGGTGTAGCTGGAATCGAAGACGGTGCCGTCGATGAGGCGACCCTCATACTTCACCTCCACCTCCTCGTCGTTGGCGGCCACGGGGCCGTTGCCCTCGCGCAGGATGCGGTACTGGAGTCCGCTGGGCAGTGTCACCACGCCCTCTTTCTGCTTGTTGGCGGCCAGGAAGTCTGCGCCCTTCTTGATGTTCTTCTGCACATACTCATTGCGTTTGTCGGTGATATAGGCAGCCGACGCAGAGTCGTTGAAGTGGCGGTAGTCTTTCTTGAGAGAGGCGAGGAAACCTTCGCCGAACATCTCGGTGCTGACGCTGTCGACGACGCCCTCCATCCGTTTGGAGGCGCTGTTGACCATGTTGTTGCGCACCATCTGTGCGATGGAGGTGCCGGCGCCGAAGGCGGTGACGGCCTTGCTGGCGTCATCGTTGCGGAATGCCTGTTCGAAGCCCTCGATGAACTTGTCCATATAGGCGGTGTCGACGTGCAGCTGCTGGATGAGGTAGGGGATGAGTCCGTCGGTGGCCTCCATGCCCATGGCATAGCTGACGGAGTCGGTCTTGGTATTGAGGTCGACGGTCTTGACCACCACTGCTACGGGTTCTGTCTTCTTCTTTTTCTTGTCTTTCTTGTCGCCAGCCATGGCCGGGCTGAAAGAAGCACCCGCCAGAATGACGAGTGCCATCAGTGCGATTTTCTTCATTTCGTTTGGTTGTTTGGTCGTTTGGGGGGGTGGTTGTTTGGTCGTTTGGGGGGTTGGTCGTTTGGTCGTTTGGGAGGTGGGAGGTCGGGAGTTTTTGGGGGGAGTTTAGGAGTTTGGGAGTTTAGGAGTTTAGACATTACTCTTGCGCATTATGGCATTTGTGCTCATTGCTTATGCCTAAACTCCTATACTCCTGGCTCCTTAACTCTGGGTTCCTTAACTCTGGGTTCCTAAACTCTAGGCTCCAAACTCTGGACTCCAATATTCTGGATTCCTAAACTCCGGACTCCTATATTCTGGGTTCCTAAACGCCCCTCCTATTGACTACAGGGTAGCCGTTATTTCACGATGTCGAGGAGTTCCACCTTGAAGATGAGGGTGGAGTAGGGCTCAATCTGACCCATATCATTGTCGCCGTAGGCAAGGTCGGCGGGGATGTAGATTTCCCATGTCGAGCCGACGGGCATGTGGGTGAGTGCCTCGGCGAAGCCCTTGATGTTCTGGCGCACCATCATCTCCACGGGCTCACCGCGCTTGTAGGAGCTGTCGAAGATGTTGCCGTCGATGGTCTTGCCCTCGTAGTTGATGCGCACCTTGGTGGTGTCGGTGGGCAGAGCGCCCTCGCCCTCTTTGATGACCTTATACTGCAGGCCGCTGGGCAGGGTCTTCACGCCTTCCTTCTTGGCGTTGTCGGCGAGGAACTTCTCACCTTTCTCCTTGTTGGAGCCATATTTTCTCTCCATGGCCTTGGCACGGATGTTCTTGGCCATGAGGTCCATTTGCGGCATGATAGCCTCGGGGTCCATCACCTCTTTGTTGCCTTTGATACCGTCGACGAGACCGGCCACGATGTTCTTGCGTGAGAGCTTGTAGTTTTCGTCGTTGCAGAAAATCTGCTTGTTGATGCCATTGCCCATGCGCATACCCATCTCGATACCTGCATAGTAGGCGTTCTTCTTCTGGTCGTCGCCAGCCTTGATGCCGTCGTTGAAACCGCGGATGAAGTCGGCGACATAGGCGGTGTCGACGCCTTGCTGTGCCAGGAAGGGCTTGATCTGCTGACCGTTGGTCAGACCTACGGCGTAGCTGAAAGTGTCTACCTCACTGTGGAGGTCGGCATGATATTTCTTGCCGCAGGAAACACTGGAGATAGCGGCGAGGGCCACGAGGGCGAAATAGAAAAGTTTTTTCATTTTATGAATTTGTTATTGATGTTGATACTTATTTGTTTGACTGCACTTTGATCAACTCCACGTCGAAGATGAGGGCGGAGTAGGGCGGGATGAGGCTGCCGGCGCCGCTTTCGCCATAGCCGAGGCGGTAGGGGATGAAGAAGCGGTATTTGGCGCCCTCCTGCATCAGCTGAAGGCCTTCGGTCCAACCGGTGATGACCTGGTCGAGGGGGAAGGAGGCGGGCTCGCCGCGCTGGTAGGAACTGTCGAAGACGGTGCCGTCGACGAGGAATCCCTCGTAGTGGCATGTCACGATGTCGGTGGCTTCGGGCTTCGCGCCTGTGCCTTCTTGCAGCACTTTGTACTGCAGGCCGCTGGGCCGTGTCACCACGCCCTCGTTGGCGGCGTTCTTGGCGAGGAACTGCTCTCCTGCCTCTTTGGCTACGTTGCCTTGTGCTTGTCGCTGCTTGTTGATTTCTTGTGCTTTCTCTTTGATGTAATTCTCGGCGAGGTTCTTGGCTTCCTCGTTGGTCATTCTGGTCTTGCGGCCGTTGAGCATGTCGCTGATGGCGGCGGAGAAGTCCTCCACGCTCAAGTCGGATGCACCCATCTGCACCAGCTGGTGGCCGATGCCCAGTCCGAGAGCATAACTTGCTTTCTTGATATCCATAAAAATTGATAAAAAAATTGAAACGCGTTTGAAAATTGCGGCAAAGTTACTTATTTTCCCCGACTTAGGGTAGGATAATTGGGGAAAAAATGCTATTTTTGTACATTATTAATATATATTCAAGTATTTCATCTCAACTTTAACCTTTGTTTCAATGAAAAAAATCGTGATTTTGACTGGAGCCGGCATGTCGGTGGAGAGCGGACTGACCACCTTCCGCGACGCGGGCGGTCTGTGGGAGGAGTATCCGGTGAAGGACGTGGCCACGCACGACGGATGGGAGCGCGACCCGGCATTGGTGACCAAGTTCTACAACATGTTGCGCCGCAAGTGTGTGAACACCCAGCCCAATGAGGGGCACCGTCTGGTGGCTGCCTTGGAGAAGAAGTATGACGTGACGGTGGTGACACAGAACGTGGACAACCTGCATGAGATGGCAGGCAGCACGAAGGTGATCCACCTGCACGGAGAGCTGATGAAGGTGTGCTCGAGCTACGATCCTTACGACCCGCGCTTCATCCAGACGCTGACGCCCGACAACTGCGAGGTGGAGGTGGGCACGCGCGCCGGCGACGGTTCGCTGCTGCGGCCCCATATCGTGTTTTTCCAGGAGTCGGTGCCGATGATAGAGCCCGCCGCGAGGGAGTGCCAGACGGCAGACATCTTCATCATCATCGGCACATCGCTGGTGGTCTATCCTGCCGCCGGTCTGATACACTATGTGCCGGAGCGTGTGCCTGTCTATCTCATCGACCCGGGCGACGTGAATGCGGGCAGCCGTGTGACGCACCTGAAGATGGGCGCTTCGGCAGGCATGAAAGAGCTGTATAAGCAGCTGATGGACGACTGAGACCTGGAAAAGACCGGAGGCCTGGAAAAGACCGGAGACCATTGAGTCGCAAAGAAAACTCCGACCGCCAGATGCAGGCCTGCATCTGGCGGTCGGAGGTTTTTTTTAAGGTTTTTAAGGTCCTTAAAGTCCTTAAGGTCCTTAAAGTCCTCTTGGCTCTTGAGGGTAGGCTCTAGTTTTCCTAGAGATTCTAGTTTTTCTAGAGATCCTAGTTTTCCTAGAGATTCTAGATTTCCTAGGATTCCTAGAAGCCCTTATTTTTCTCAGGAGTCTTTCTGGCGGGTGCCCATGCGGGCCTCCACGACGTTGATCACATAGTCGCCCAGTTTCTCGCATTCAGCGATGATGTCCATGTAGATGGTGCCCACGGCGTAGGTATACTCATGGTTGTTGATATCGTTGATATTCTGGGTCTTGAGTTGGTTGCGGTAGTTGTTGATCTCGTTCTCGATGTTGAAAGAGCGGTTGATATCGAATGCGATTTTGCGGCCGCCCATGAGTTCGTTCATCTGCGTGAGCGAGTTGTTGACGAGCTCCATCATCTGGTGCAGGCGCTCATACTGCTTTTCGGTGAAATGGTCTTGCTTGCCCTGCACCTTGCGGTTGATGGTGCGTGCCATGTTGAAGCAGGAGTCGCCGATGCTCTCCAGTTCGGAGATCTCGCGCAGCATGGCGCGGATTTTCGCTTTCGTGTCGTCGCTGAGGTGAGCGTCGGACACCTGATTGAGGTATTTGGCGATTTCCACCTCCATACTGTCGGAGATGCCCTCATATTTCTCAATCCTGTTGAAGAGCTGGTTGAACTTCTGCTCGTCTTTCTCGGTGAGCAGTTCCCTCACCATGCCAAACATGCGCTGCATCCTCTCGGCAAACGACTCAATCTCCTTCTGTGCCTCAAGCACAGAGAGCTCGGGGGTCTTCATGATGCCCGAGGTGATGAAATGGAGACGGAAGTCCTCCTCCTCGCTCTCCTTCTTCGACTTGATGACCCAGCACACGAAGCGCTCGATATATTTCACAAACCAGATGAGGAGCAGGGTGTTGGCCACGTTGAAGGCGGAGTGGAAGGTGGCGAGCACAGTGGAGATCCTGGCCGGGTCGGTGGTGGTGGCCTCCGGGTCGTAGCCCACGAACTGGCACACCAGGCTGACGAAGGGCTTGTAGAGGATGAGTGCCCAGGTGACGCCCACCACATTGATGGCCATGTGCGAGAAGGCGGCTCTGCGCGCCTGCGTGTTGGCGTTGATGGCCACGATGTTGGAGGTGATGGTGGTGCCGATGTTCTCGCCGAGCACGAGCATGAAGCCCTGGTCGATGTTGAGCACGCCGGTGGAGCAGAGGATCATGGTGATGGCCATGATGGCTGCCGACGACTGCACGCAGAGGGTGAGCACGGTGCCCATGACGAGGAAGAACAGTTGGTTCCAGAACGTGGGCTGGTTGAAGTTGGCGAAGAAATTGCTCACCACGCGGTTGGCGTCAGGGTCTTCCACCATCTCGAAGCCGGTGGCCTTAAGGGTGGCGAGGCCGAGGAAGAGGAAGGCCATGCCGAAGAGCAGGTCGCCCACGATGCGCCGCTTCTTCATATAGATGAGGATGATGCCTATGAAGAAGGCGGGGTAGACGATGTTGATGATGTCGATGGAGAAGCCCAAAGCCATGATCCACGCCGTGATGGTGGTTCCGATGTGTGCACCCATGATGACGCTGATGGCCTGCATGAGTGTGAGTAGTCCCGCGTTGACGAACGAGACGGTCATGAGCGTGGTGGCGGTGGAGCTCTGCACGGCAGCGGTGACGAACATGCCAGTGAGTGCACCGGTGAACCGGTTGGTGGTCATTGTCCCGAGCACATGGCGCAGTTGGGGGCCTGCGAGTTTCTGTAGACTCTCGCTCATCGCTTTCATACCGAACATGAGCAGTGCGAGTGAGCCAAGGCACTTAAAAATAATCCAAATAGACATAATAGTATAAAAATTTTGTTGTCTTACGACGTTGTTTCGGAATTTATTACTATTTTTACACTCTCATTAATCAATAACAGTTAATGCCATGAGAGAAACGATGATAATCCGTTGCAAAAATAACAAAAAAAAAGTAGAAATCCCAACAGGGGCATCACTTTCTGAGATTTTTTCTACATTAGGTCTTTCAATACCTTACGGTCCGGTGGCGGGAAAGGTCAACAACCGCGTGGTGGGACTGGGCTTCCGCCTCTACCATAATGCCGACGTGGAGTTCCTCGACCTCTATTCCTCCTCGGGCAGCCGCACCTATACGCGCACCCTCTTCTTCGTATTGTGCAAGGCCGTGCACGACCTCTTCCCCAAGGGCAGCGTGGTGATCGACATCCCCGTGTCCAACGGCTATTACTGCGACCTCCATCTGGGGCGGCCTGTGACCACTGCCGACATCGACGCCGTGCGCCACAGGATGCAGGAGATCATCGACGCCGACCTGCCCATCCGCCGCCGCGAGGTCACCACCGAAGAGGCGGTGAAGGTGTTTGAGGAGCGGGGCACCAGTTCGAAGGTGAAGCTGCTGCTCTCCACAGGGCAGATCTATTCGGAGTATTACGACCTCGACGGCTATGCCGACTCCTATTACGGGGCGCTGCTGCAGCGCACGGGCAGTCTGCATCTTTTCGGCTTGGAGCCTTTCTATGACAGTATGCTGCTGCGCATCCCCTCGCCCGACAATCCTGCGGTGCTGGGCGAGATGGTGCCGCAAGACAAGATGTTCGGCATCTTCCTGGAGCACCACCGCTGGCAGAACATCCTCGGCGTGAGCACCGTGGGCGACTTCAACGAGGCGGTGGCCAACGGTCATGCCTCGGCCATCGTCACCGTCGCCGAGGCGTTGCAGGAGAAGAAGATCGCGCACATCGCCGAGGAGATAGCCGAGCGCAAAGGGGTGAGGATGGTGCTTATCGCCGGCCCTTCGTCGAGCGGCAAGACCACCACCTGCAAGCGCCTCTCGGTGCAGCTCGTCTGCAACGGCCTCAAACCCGTCATGGTGTCGCTCGACGACTATTTCGTCAACCGTGAGGACACCCCGCGCGACGCCAAGGGCGACTACGACTTCGAGCATCTGCACGCCCTCAACATCCCGTTGCTCAACGAGCAGCTGGAGGCGCTCTTCAGGGGCGACGAGGTGGAGCTGCCGAAGTATAATTTCCAGGCGGGACGCAGTGAGAAGAGCGGCAAGCGGCTGCGCATGGGCGAGAACGACATCCTGGTCATCGAGGGCATCCACGCCCTCAACCCGGAGTTGACGGCCCAGATTCCCGAGGAGCAGAAATTCAGGGTCTATGCCTCGGCGCTGACCACCATCCTGCTCGACAACCACAACTACATTCCCACCACCGACAACCGGTTGCTGCGCCGCATCGTGCGCGACGACAAATACCGCGGGGTGTCGGCCCAGGAGACCATCCGCCGGTGGCCTTCGGTGAGGGCGGGCGAGCAGAAGTGGATCTTCCCCTTCCAGGAGAATGCCGACGAGATGTTCAACACTGCCATGATCTATGAGTTGGCGGTCATCAAGCAGCAGGCGCTGAAGGTGCTCGAGCGGGTGCCCCAGAAGGTGGATGAATACTCCGAGGCCTACAGGCTCTGTAAGTTCCTACGCTATTTCAACGACATCGGCGAGCAGCAGTTGCCTCTCACCTCGCTCCTCCGCGAGTTCCTGGGGGGAAGCTCATTTGTCTATTGAGGGAGATGATAGGAGGCCCCTCCTCAGATTATACAATTATTTCCGCATAATTATGAGAATACGTGTAATTTTATGCGTATTTTATTCTTGTGTGCGCAAAAAATGATTTTTTATTCAGAAACATTTTGTTATTTCAACAGAATTTATGAACTTTGCAGCCCAAACGACAGACCTCAAGTCGTCTTGGTGAATCCAGAGCGTCTGGAATAGCGGGAAGACCTCAAGGTCGACAATAGCAATCAGTATGACAAAACAATTGGAAATTAAGGAATTGGACCACGTGGTCGTCCGCTTCTCGGGCGACTCAGGCGATGGCATGCAGTTGGCCGGCAACATCTTCTCTACTGTTTCGGCTTCTGTGGGTAATGGTATTTCTACGTTTCCTGACTATCCGGCAGACATCCGTGCCCCGCAAGGCTCGCTCACCGGAGTGTCGGGCTTTCAGGTGCATATCGGCAAGGGCAAGGTGTATACCCCCGGCGACCTGTGCGACGTGCTCGTGGCGATGAACGCCGCGGCGCTGAAGACTCAGTACAGGTATGCGAAGCCCCAGGCCACCATCATCATCGACACCGACAGTTTTGGTGCTTCCGATTTGAAGAAAGCCAATTTCCAGAGTGAGGATTACCTGGGCGAGATGGGCATCGACCCCGACCGCGTGGTGGCCTGCCCTATCACACAGATGGTGAAAGACTGTCTGGCCGACAGCGGTATGGACAACAAGGCGGTGCTGAAATGCCGCAACATGTTTGCCCTCGGTCTCGTCTGCTGGCTTTTCAACCGCGACCTCAATCTGGTGTCCAACTTCTTGCGCGAGAAGTTTGCCAAAAAGCCTGGCGTGGCAGAGAGCAACATCAAGGTGGTGCAGGCCGGTTTCGACTACGGCCACAACGTGCACGCCTCGGTGCCCGCCACCTACCGCATTGACACCGCCAATAAGGTGCCCGGACGATATATGGACATCACCGGCAACAAAGCCACGGCCTACGGCCTCATCGCCGCTGCCGAGAAGGCTGGGCTGAAACTCTATCTCGGCTCCTATCCCATCACCCCCGCCACCGACGTGCTGCACGAACTCTCGAAGCATAAGTCGTGCGGTGTCATCACCGTGCAGTGCGAGGATGAGATCTCGGGATGCGCCAGCGCCATCGGCGCCGCCTTCGCAGGCGCACTGGCCGCCACATCCACCTCCGGTCCCGGCATCTGCCTGAAGTCGGAGGCCATCAACCTGGCCGTCATCGACGAGTTGCCCCTCGTGGTCATCGATGTGCAGCGCGGAGGTCCCTCCACGGGCCTGCCCACCAAGAGCGAGCAGACCGACCTGCTGCAGGCCCTCTACGGTCGCAACGGCGAGTCGCCCATGCCCGTGATTGCCGCCAGCAGTCCCACCGGCTGTTTCGACGCCGTCTATGCCGCTGCCAAGATCGCCCTCGAGCACCTGACGCCCGTCATCCTGCTCACCGACGCCTATGTGGCCAACGGCTCCGGCGCCTGGAAATTGCCTACGATGGACGAGCTGCCCGACATCCGTCCCCACTATGTGACGCCCGAGCAGAAAGGCCACTACACGCCCTATGAGCGCGACCCCGAGACGTTCGTGCGCTATTGGGCCGTGCCCGGTCAGGAGGGCTACACCCACATCATCGGCGGTCTGGAGAAAGACGGCAAGACAGGCGCCATCTCCACCAACCCCGAGAACCATGACCTCATGTGCCGCCAGCGCGCGGAGAAGGTGGCTCGCATCCCCGTGCCCGACGTGGAGGTGGCCGGCGACAGCGCCGACGCCGAACTCCTCATCGTGGGCTTCGGCAGCACCTACGGACATCTCTATTCCGCCATGGACGAGTTGCGCGCCAAGGGGCACAAGGTGGCCCTGGCCCACTTCGAGTATATCAACCCGCTGCCCGCCAACACCGCAGAGGTGCTCATGCGCTATCCCAAAGTGGTGGTGGCCGAGCAGAACCTCGGACAGTTTGCCGCCTACCTGCGCACCAAGGTCGACGGCTTCGTGCCCTACCAGTTCAATCAGGTGAAAGGCCAGCCCTTCGTGGTGGCCGAGTTGGTGAAGGCATTTGAGGAAATCATCAAGAAATAGGAAAGGAGACGATTATGAGCGAATATCAAGCAAAAGACTATAAGAGCGGACAACCCAGATGGTGCCCGGGCTGCGGCGACCATTTCTTCCTGGCATCACTCCACAAGGCCATGGCCGAGGTGGGCGTGGCACCACACAACATCGCAGTCATCTCGGGCATCGGATGCAGCAGCCGCCTGCCCTATTATGTGAGCACCTATGCCATGCAGACCATCCACGGAAGGGCGGCATCGATAGCCACCGGCGCCAAGGTGGCCAACCCCGACCTCACCGTGTGGCAGGTGAGCGGCGACGGCGACGGCCTGGCCATCGGCGGCAACCATTTCATCCATGCCATGCGCCGCAACATCGACATCAACATGATCCTGCTCAACAACCGTATCTACGGACTCACTAAGGGTCAGTATTCACCCACCTCGCCTCGAGGATTCGTCTCGAAGTCGAGCCCCTACGGCACCGTCGAGGACCCCTTCCGCCCCGCTGAGCTCTGCTTCGGCGCCAGAGGACATTTCTTTGCACGCGCCGTGGCCACCGACTCGCCGGGTACCGTCGAGGTGCTCAAGGCCGCCTATCACCACAAAGGCGCCGCCGTGTGTGAGATCCTGCAGAACTGCGTGATCTTCAACAACGGCTGCTACGACCCCATCTACAACAAGGAGGGCCGCCAGAAGAACGCCATCTATGTGAAGCACGGTGAGAAACTCGTCTTCGGAGAGAACAATGAATACGGACTCGTGCAGGAAGGTTTCGGACTGAAGGTGGTGAAAATCGGCGAGAACGGCGTCACTCTCGACGACATCCTCGTGCACGACGCCCACTGCGAGGACAACACCCTGCAACTGAAACTCGCCATGATGGACAACGAGCACGGCTTCCCCGTGGCCCTCGGCGTCATCCGCGACGTGGACGCACCCACCTACGACGCCTCCGTGGCCGAGCAGATAGAGGAGGTGAAGGCAAAGAAGAAATATCACAACTTCGCCGAGCTCCTCGAGACCAACGATATCTGGGAGGTGAAATAACCACCGCCCCTGGCAGGGCCGTCGACGGCCCGCAGCAAGCACTTCCGCCATGCACCGCCGCCACAAGGCATCGGGTGCATGGCGGAAGACGTTTTTTGTAACCTCCACGTTGCAAATGTATTGCAGCGCGTGGATGATTTTAAAAACTTTAACCTAAAAAGAATTGCACATCATAATTTTTGTGTGCGATAACTTTGTCAATCCGTGCTTTTTTGTTAATTTTGCCGACGCAAAAAGTTAAGGTAAAGAAGATTATTCACTATTTTTTAAACTATAGTTATAATGGCAAAGTTTGATAAGGCAATTTTAGCAGAGAAGTACGGCATTACCGGTACTACCGAAGTGATGTACAACCCTTCCTACGAAGAGCTTTTCGAGGAAGAGATGAAACCAGGACTCACAGGCTACGACGTGGGCCAGCTCACAGAGCTCGGCGCTGTCAACGTGATGACAGGTGTCTACACCGGACGCTCGCCTAAGGACAAGTTCATCGTCGTCGACGAGACCTCCAAGGACACCGTGTGGTGGACCACCGACGAATACAAGAATGACAACCACCCCGCCAGCGAGGAGACATGGGCTGCCGTCAAAGAACTTGCCAAGGCAGAACTTTCTAACAAGAAACTCTATGTGGTGGACGGATTCTGCGGCGCCAACAAAGACACCCGCATGAAGGTGCGCTTCATCATGGAGGTGGCCTGGCAGGCACACTTCGTCACCAATATGTTCATCCGCCCCATCAACGACGAGGAGCTGGCTCAGGAGCCCGACTTCGTGGTGTTCAACGCCTCGAAGGCCAAGGTGACCAACTATAAGGAGCTGGGTCTGAACTCTGAGACCGCCGTGGTGTTCAACGTCACCAGCCGCGAGCAGGTGATCCTCAACACATGGTATGGTGGTGAGATGAAGAAGGGCCTCTTCTCGATGATGAACTACTATCTGCCGCTGAAGGGCATCGCAGCCATGCACTGCTCGGCCAACACCGACCTGAAGGGCGAGAACACCGCCATCTTCTTCGGCCTCTCCGGCACTGGCAAGACAACGCTTTCCACTGACCCGAACCGCGCCCTCATCGGCGACGACGAACACGGCTGGGACGACAACGGCGTCTTCAACTTCGAGGGCGGTTGCTACGCAAAATGCATCAACCTCAGCGAGGAGAAAGAACCCGACATCTTCCACGCCATCAAACGCGATGCTTTGTTGGAGAACCTTGTGGTGGACGCCGAGGGCAACATCGACTTCAACTCCGCGGAGAAGACCGAGAACACCCGCGTCTCCTACCCCATCTACCATATTAATAATATAGTACGTCCAGTGTCACGCGGCACGCACCCGAGCAAGATCATCTTCCTTTCAGCCGACGCTTTCGGTGTGCTGCCTCCTGTCTCCATCCTCAACAAGGAGCAGACCATGTACTACTACTTGAGCGGTTACACAGCTAAGTTGGCCGGCACAGAGCGCGGCATCGTGACCCCTCAGCCAACCTTCTCCTCCTGCTTTGGCGCGGCATTCCTGTTGCTGCACCCCACAAAATACGCTGAGGAATTAGCCAAGAAGCTTGAAGAGCACAACGCCACGGCTTATTTAGTGAACACCGGTTGGGCTGGCGGCGGCTACGGCGTCGGCGAGCGCATCTCGTTGAAGGCCACCCGCGCCATCATCACGGCCATCCTC
>CADBLU010000260.1 GCA_902795605.1 uncultured Prevotellaceae bacterium
GGACGGCAATGTGGCACCGATGGACCGCATCTGCGACTTGGCAGAGAAATATGATGCGCTGGTGATGGTCGACGAGTCGCACTCGGCAGGTGTGGTGGGTGCCACGGGACATGGGGTGAGCGAGCTTTGCGGCACCTATGGCCGTGTGGATATCTATACCGGCACGCTGGGCAAGTCGTTCGGCGGCGCCCTCGGCGGTTTCACCACCGGCCGTCGTGAGATCATCGAGATGCTGCGCCAGAGAAGCCGTCCCTACCTCTTCTCCAATTCGCTGGCCCCCTGCATCATCGGTGCGAGCCTCGAGGTGTTTGCCATGTTGCGTGAGAGCAATGAGTTGCACGACCGTCTGGTGGCCAATGTGGAGTATTTCCGCGACAAGATGATGGCTGCGGGCTTCGACATCAAGCCCACGCAGAGCGCCATCTGTGCCGTGATGCTCTACGATGCGCCTCTCTCGCAGGTCTTTGCCAACAGCATGCTCGAGGAAGGCATCTATGTCACAGGATTCTATTATCCCGTGGTGCCGAAGGGGCAGGCCCGCATCCGTGTGCAGATCTCCGCCGGCCACGACCGCGAGCAGCTCGACCGCTGCATCGCCGCCTTCATTAAAGTTGGCCGAGAGTTAGGGGTGCTGAAAGTTTGAAGATGTCTTTGGGTGTGGTGGCCCAACTGGTGACGAAGCGGCACACGGTGTTCTCGTTGTCGTAGGGTTGCCAGCGGATGAAGGACACATATTCCTCCAGGCGCTCCACCATCTCATTGGGAATGATGACAAACTGCTGGTTGGTGGGGGAGTCGACGAAGAAGCGCAGTCCGGCATCTGCAAGCACACCGTGCAGGCTTTGGGCCATATCTATGGCATGGTGTGAGATATGGTGATAGAGATTGTTGGTGAAAAGGGCGTCGAACTGCACACCAATGAGGCGCCCTTTTGCCAGCAGTGCGCCGTGCCGCTTGACGATGGTGAAGAAACAGCGGGGCGTGTTGCCGTGGGTGAACACCACGGCCTCGCCACAGAGGGCGCCCAACTTGGTGCCGCCGATATAGAACACGTCGCAGTGGGCGGCAAGAAACGGCAGGTCGATGTCGCAGCCGGGAGCGGCAAGGCCATAGCCCAACCGGGCGCCGTCGACGAAGAGCGACAGACCGTGGCGGCGGCAGCAGTCATAGAGTTCCGCCAGTTGGGCAGCCGTGTAGATGGTGCCCACCTCGGAGGGGAAACTCACATACACCATGCCTGGCTGTGCCACATGGTCGCGGCTCTCGTCGCGCTCGAAACCTTGCATGAAATTCTCCAGCGTGGAGGGCAGCAGCAGGCCGTCCTCCTGTGGCAAGGCAATCACTTTGTGGCCGAAGGCCTCCACGGCTCCCGCCTCATGCACGTTGATATGTCCCGTCTCCGGACAGACGACGGCCTCGTAGGAGCGCAGCATGGCGTCGATGACGGTGGCGTTGGTCTGTGTGCCGCCGCTGAGCAGGAATACGTCCTCGGCCGCGGTGCCGCAGGCCTTGGCGATTTTCTCCTTCGCTCTCTGGCTGTATTCATCGAGTCCGTAGGTGAGGGTCTCTTTTCCGTTGGTCTCCACCAGGTGGCGCAACACTTCACGGTGGGCGCCATTGTTGTAGTCGCTTTCAAATGATACCATAGCTTCAAATCAAATAGTTCGTGAGTGCAAAATTACGAAGAAAAAACCTATTCTCGGTCTGAATGAGAAGGAAAAGAAACGGTGGCCAATACTCTTTTCTATGTATCCGTTTTCCTTATAGAAACTCGAATCCCACACCGTTTTTCTTTCCGCAGACGTATGCGATGGGTGGCCGGCCTTGTTGTACCAGATTGTCTATATAGAGAGGCTCTCCCTCCACTATCAGACTGCATTGGAATGTGTCGCCAGGACTGAGACGGGTTTTCTCGGAGGCCAGCACGCGAAAGTCGAGCCCACCCAGATACTCTATGTCACAAACCCTACCTGGCAACCATGTCAGCCGCACACGGTCGCCCTTACGCAGTTCCTCCGTTACACTGAGTTTCCTGCTCATTACAGGGTCACTCTGTTGCTCTTCAGGCAACATGGCGTTTTGGCGATACTCATCCCAGTCGTGGTAGCCCAAGAACTTGGCCAGGATATTGAGTGTGCTGCTTCGCGGTTGTCCTCCGTCATTGAGGTATCCCCAGATGCGTTTCAGTGTGGTGGCACTTATCATGATGTGAAGCCTTGCATAGATGCGCTTGCTCAGATAGTTGAAGTCGCGCGGCGTCAGCATGGGGTGAGCCAGAACTGTCTCAATGTCTTTCCGAAGTTTTTCTATCTCATTCATCTTTTCAGTGATTTCCATTTCGTATGGGCAAGGTCTTTTTGGTGTTGATTCAGTGCCATCATGATTTCGACAATTTCTTGTTCGTCAAATCTGCCAGCTAATGTTTTACGATAGTCTGATATGGCATTCTCCACAATACGGCTCCTTAGAATAATACCGATATATTCATCTGGAACAGAATCACCATAAAGACTTACTCCGTATTGCCACATAGCTCTCTCTACGATAGCACACCCCTTTTGCTTGGCCTCATTCTTGCGCATTTCCCGTTCTGCCTCACCTTTTTCCTTTTCTTGTTGTCGGTAGTTGTCGGAAGAAAGGGATACGATGCTGTCGGTCAATCTGCTGACAGTGTTGCGCTGTGCCGCCTGCTCGTCATGTGCTAAAAATACTTCCTGCTCCATTTGAATCATTTTGGAACGTTGTGAGTCAATTTCTTCCATCTGTGACTCCAGCATCGTTTGCTGTTTTTCTACGGTTTGCCGTTGCGTATTCCATTGCCAAGCCAGCCAACTTATACCTGCCATTAGCAACATGATGGGGACTGCCATGCATAAATACAATATCCTTTTTCGCCTTCTCCTATACCTCAGGAGGTCGCTTCTCAGTTCCGCCACATTGAGGTATCGTTGTTCAGCTCGGTTGAGGCACTTTCCCACCACTTGGTGATAGTCACCTCCGAGGCTCATCTGTCCGAGAATGATACCCAAACTGTAGATGTCGTTGCGGACATCAGCCCTTGCGATTTCTTTCTGTTCTGGCGACATGTATTTGGGAGTGCCCGCAGGTTGTTTGAAAATGGCATGGCTGTCGGAGTCGGCCAAGCCGAAGTCCACCAGTTTGATATGGCCACCATTGTCCGTCACCATGATGTTCGACGGCTTGAGGTCGCGATGCACGATACCTTTTGCATGGATATACTCCAAAGCCTCCATCAGCTCTTCAGCCATCCTCTGCCGTTGATGAAGTGGTGTGTCACCATTGGAAAGTATGTAAGCCAAATCATGACCCTCTACGTACTCCATTATAATGCATTCCCCAAGTCCGTCCACTGTCTCCAGTCCTACAACCGTCACGATGGCGGGATGCTGCAGTTGTGCCATCAACTCAAACTCCTTCCGCAGCCGTTGCCGGAAGTTCTCTTGCTGAGCCAGTTCCGGGCGCAAGGCTTTCAACAGCCACCACCGCCCGTAGCGTTTGGCTTTTGCCACGATATTCATCTCCGATTCATGGATGGTCTCCATGTCGGTGAACGTCCTGCTGATGCCTTCAAAGGAATCAACGATATAGCCGGAGTCAGATGAGTCGTTCATATACCGCGAACTTAATGCCTTTTTGTTCTATTCTTTTAATGGCTTACATATATCTTTCCTTGCCATAGTTCTTGCAAGAAGGTGGTAGCGGGCATCACCTCAACATCGTGGAACAAACGTTGGGAGACTTCCAATGAAACAATGATTAGTCTGGCTGAAGAATGTTCTTCCTTGAAAGCTTTCAATCCACGTAAATGCTTCGACTGCACTTCGTCGCATGACTTGAATTCGATGGCCACCTCGGCAATGCCCAATACGGCATCCACTTCGTAACCTGTATATGTATGCCAATAGGTCAATGCATTTTCGATATTATTGTATCCGAGGTAAGCAGTGATTTCCTGTATCATCAAGTGTTCAAATGCATGGCCGAAATCCGCACTGCCCGGTTGCAGATTATGACGGTGCAAGAGATAATTGGGCAACGAAACATCAAAGAAATAGAAACGTGGAGATTGATTTAGGCGGCGCTTGACAGTCCGGGTGAAAGCAGGGACCATATAGCCGATGAGGGTCTCCTCCAATATGGAAAAATATTCTTTTACTGTTTTGGCGTCTACACCGCATTCTTGAGCAATATTGGTGTAGTTGACCATCTCTCCGTTTGTCAATGCGGCGACTTCCAAGAAACGGGTAAATGAGGCCAATCGTCTCACCAATGCCTCAGCGGCAATCTCTTCTTTGAGATACACTGAGATATATGCTTGAAGACGTTTCTTCAAAACACTGTCACTCGAAGCCAGATAGTGGGTGGGCAACATCCCGCTGTTGACAGCCCGGATAAGGTCAAAGTCTTTGATTTCTGCACTGACAAGGGGAAAAAGAATGTTCCTTACGGCTCGGCCTCCAAGTGTGTTCACGCCTTTACGCTTCAACTTCCTTGCATTGGAACCACTGAGGATAAAATGTATGTCCTGTCGAGTAATGAGCCAATGAACCTCATTCAACAGTTCTGGTATCAATTGTATCTCATCAATAATGACAACCTCTCCCGCCTTTGCCATTGACAACTCCTGCCGTAATATCGCAGGATTCCTACGCAAGCGTTCGTAGGTGTCGGTCTCAAGCAAGTCATAAAACCTACTGTGGGGAAACAATTTCAGCAACAAAGTGGTTTTCCCTGTCTGACGGGCACCAAACAGAAACACACTGCCATATTGAGAATCATCGATATTCAGTATTCTTTCAATCATATCTTTGACTTCTTTTGATTAGATTTGTAAAATCGGGAGTTGTACTCCGTATTTTCATTTAAAATCGGGAGTTGTACTCCGTATTTTCACGGGCAAAGATATAACAATTATTTCAATGGGGCAAATTATCCCCGTATTTTTTACGCCAGTTGAACGGTTTTTTAAAAAGGACCAATTTGGACCAACAGTGTTTTGTCAGTTTGGATTATTCTTGCAAAAGAATAAAAAAATCAGCTCACGATGAAACAACTTTCAAAAACTTTTGCTATCTTTGTAACCGTGGATGTGAGCAATCCGTCCGCAGTGCTGCCAGCTTTGTCTGGCGGCAGACATCGAGGAGAGCAAACAGGCTTTTACCCGTCTGAGAATCTGGAAAATTCAAAGAAGCCAGAAGAGCAATGCCAAACTTGTTTGAGCATTGCCTTGGCAAGTGAATTTCGCAAATGGCAAAATTCAAGTGAAAGGGGAAAAAGACTGAAAGCTGTTCCTCCTGTAGAATGTATCTATGACTGTGTTCCTATGAATGCGGCTCACATACATCCCTACAGGTGTGAGCTGATTTTATTCTTTCTTTCACGGGTTTTCCAGAACCTTCAGACGAGGAATGTTATGAAGGAGCACACCTCGTGGTGGAATAGATAATCAGCAAAACAACTATGAAAGATATGGAAAAACTAACAGAACAAAATGTAACTGATTGGCAATCAGAAATGACTTCCATTGACGAATTGATGGAAGCACAAGAAGAATTGTTGCACGAATACTTTGAGAATCAAGAGAGAGACAAAATTCCTGCTATTATTGTTGTCAAAGGACTCCGTATGGCAGAAAAGGCTCGTTTGATTTACGAGATTAAGAACTATAGTCAACTTGATGGAACTTTTGATGTCTGTGAATTGGGACTTATCATGCGCGTAAGTTCCAACCGTAATATTTTATTCACTGATAATAGTATCATTTGCGATGAATACATCAAAAGACAATTGATGGAAAAGAACAATGATTGTGCCCCTATATCGGTAGTTATCTCTTTCGCAAATAGAAACGCAACAAGGATAGAGAAAATGTACCCCCTCTTCTGTCCCGTGCTTTCTATTGGAGAAAGTAGACCCATGAGCAATATAGACATACGGACAAAACCTTCACCATATCAACCTTTTCTTATTGAAATTATTGAGGTATTAAAGGATGTGTCTGATTATACCGATATCCTTCAGAACTTGATGTGGATTATTATGATTGTAGTCAAAGGTCCTGGATACTTAAAAGAAGCAGGTAAGTGGATTGTGGAAAAAATAGAACAAAAAAGAAAGAAAAAAAGTCAACCAAAAGACGATGAGCCTTTGAATTAAAAACCTACTTTATATCATTAAGCTTGTTAAACCAAATGAACTACAAAACCACACATATGGATATGAAAAAGATGTCTAATCTATTAAAAATTTTGCTTACCATTATCTTGAGTATAGCAAGCTATGAGGCTTTCGCCTATGATATCGCCTTAAAAAATCAAGATGGTGTGACCATCTATTATAATATCATACCAGAAGTCAATCAATGTGAGGTTACGTGGGGGGACGAGAAATACAGCGGAAATGTAGTTATACCAGATGAAATAACATACAATGGTGTAAAAATGGGAGTGACAAAAATAGGAGAATCAGCTTTTTTACAATGCACAGACCTGACAACCGTGACCATCCCCAACAGTGTGACGAGCATAGGGGCTTCTCCTTTCGAAGACTGCGCCAACCTGAAAACCGTCACCATTAACAACAACGGCATTTTATCAAAATCATATTCTGCAAATTCAACAATAAGTAACATTTTTGGCTCACAGGTTGAGAATTACATCATAGGGAACAAAGTGACTAGCATCGGTGATTATGCTTTTTATGACTGCACCGAGTTGAGAACAGTTTCCATCCCCAACAGTGTGAAAAGTATAGGGGAATCTGCTTTTTGGGGCTGCCGTCGTCTTACCTCAGTGACCATCCCCAACAGTGTAACGAGCTTAAGTCCCTATGGCGGAGGTCCTTTTGGGAACTGTGCCAACCTGATAACTGTCACCATCAATAGCAACGCCATCTTATCACAAACTTTTTCACCATTTAAATATACGTTACGTGACTTTTTTGGCTCACAGGTTGAGAACTACATCATAGGGAACGAAGTGACCAGCATCGGTGATTATGCTTTTTATGTTTGCTACGAGTTGAGAACAGTTTCCATCCCCAACAGCGTGAAAAGTATAGGAGCAAGTGCTTTCTATGCATGCTCCCTTAAATCAGTCACTATCCCCAACAGCGTGAAAAGTATAGGAGCAAGTGCTTTTTGCGGTACCTTACTAACCTCTATAAACATCCCTAACAGTGTGACGAGCATAGGGGAAAGTGCTTTTTGCGGTACCTCACTAACCTCTGTAAACATCCCTAACAGTGTGAAGAGCTTAGGGCTTTCTTCTTTCAAAGGCCTCAACCTGAAAACCGTCACCATTAACAGCAACGTCATCTTATCAAAAACATATTCTGCAAATTCAAAATTAAGTGACATTTTTGGCTCACAGGTTGAGAACTACATCATAGGGAACGAAGTATGTTGTATCGGTGATTATGCTTTTTATGGCTGCACCGAATTGAGAACAGTTTCCATCCCCAACAGCGTGGAAAGTATAGAGGAATGTGCATTTCGGGGCTGCCGTCGCCTTACCTCCGTGACCATCCCCAACAGCGTGATAAGTATAGAGGAATATGCATTTGGGGGCTGCACTGGCCTTACCTCCGTGACCATTGGCTCCAATGTAACGAGCATAGGGTGGGGCGCTTTCTCAGGCTGCTCTGGCCTGAAAACCGTCACCATCAATAGCGACTACATCGTGTCAGAAGACTATTATGTTGGCGTATGGGAAAGAGATCGTACATTATGTGACTTTTTTGGCTCACAGGTTGAGAACTACATCATAGGGAACGAAGTGACCAGCATCGGTAATTTTGCTTTTTATGACTGCACCGAGTTGAGAACAGTTTCCGTCCCTAATAGTGTGACCAGCATCGGTGATCATGCTTTTCATGGCTGCACCAAGTTGGGAACAGTTTCCATCCCCAACAGCGTGAAACTTATAGGGGGTTATGCTTTCAGAGACTGCTCTGGCCTTACCTCTGTTAATATCCCTAACAGTGTGAGGACCATAGGGGCTTCTCCTTTCGAAGACTGCGCCAACCTGAAAACCGTCACCATTAACAACAACGGCCTTTTATCAAAAACATATTCTTTAAATTTAAAATTAAGTGATTTTTTTGGCTCACAGGTTGAGAACTACATCATAGGGAACGAAGTGACCAGCATCGGTGATTATGCTTTTTATGACTGCACCGAGTTGAGAACAGTTTCCATTTCTAATAGCGTGAAAAGTATAGGAGTAAGTGCTTTCTATGGATGCTCCGGCCTTACCTCTGTCATTATCCCTAACAGTGTGACGAGCATCAGGAAATATGCTTTTTATAACTGCACTGGCCTGACCTCCGTGACTAATCTTTCCACAACACCACAAGAAATTTATTATAATGATAATGTTTTCAGTAGCTATGGCACACTATTCGTTCTATTTGGTTATAGTTCTGTATACAAAGCTAAAGATGTGTGGAAAAGTTTCTCTATTGTTGAATTAGGAGTAGAATCTGTCTTAGACCATGTGACTAATGATGATGGTACGCTAACCGTGATAGGGATAAAAGATGGCTTTTCTGTAAAAGGTGATATTAATATCCCATCAACAATAATAATTGAGGGCAAAAGTTATAATGTGACAGGCATAGGGCCTAATGCTTTCTCTGGGTGCAAAGGCCTTACCTCCGTGACCATCCCCAATAGTGTGACGACAATTGGGGAGTATGCTTTCTCTGGCTGCACAGACCTAACATCAGTGACCATCCCCAACAGTGTGACAAGCATTGGGGATTATGCTTTCTATGGGTGCTCATTGCTGATTGTTTCTATTAACAGCCAAACATTACTATCAAAAACTTTTTCATCATCCTCATCTCTAAAAGACATTTTTGGAACTAAAGTCAAAAAATATATTCTTGGTGAGGAGGTTACAACAATAGGACGTTATACTTTCTATGGGTGCTCTGAACTAATTTCCATCAACATCCCTAACAGCGTCACAAGCATTGGGTATTCCGCTTTCGGTGGGTGCTCTGGACTGACCTCTATCAACATCCCTAACAGCGTCACAAGCATTGGGGATTATGCTTTCTATGGGTGCTCTGGACTAACCTCCATCAACATCCCTAACAGCGTCACAAGCATTGGGAATTATGCTTTCTATGGGTGCTCTGGACTAACCTCCATCAACATCCCTAACAGCGTCACAAGCATTGGGTCTTACGCTTTCTATGGGTGCTCTGGACTGACCTCTATCAACATCCCTAACAACGTCACAAGCATTGGGTCTTATGCTTTCAGTGGGTGCTCTGGACTAACCTCCATCAACATCCCTAACAGCGTCACGACGATCGGGGAGTATGCTTTCTCTGGCTGCACTGGTCTTCAAATATTCAACAATATCAGATATGCCGATACCTATTTAGTGGAAGTTGTTGATAAAACGCTATCTGAATATCATATTAAAGAAGGAACACGTTTTATAGGCTCTACTGCTTTCAGTGATTGTTCTGCAATGACCTCCATCACAATACCCTCCAGTGTGACGAGTATCGGGGAAAGGGCTTTTCAAGATTGCTCTGGTCTGACCTCGGTAACCATCCCCAACAGTGTGGCGAGTATAGGGGGGTATGCTTTCTATAACTGCTCTGGTCTGACTTCCGTGACCATTGGCTCCAATGTAACAAGCATAGGGGATTATGCTTTCTATAACTGTACCGCCCTTACCTCGATTACGAATCTTTCTATCACACCACAAATAATTAATTTAGTTTTCAATGCCTATGATTGTATTCTCCATGTCATTTCTGGTTGCGGTTCAGCTTATCAAGCTGCTAATTATTGGAAAAATTTCACAATTGTGGAGGAAAAAACAGAATTAGATGAAAATGCAGAAAAACTACTCTTTGTTATTAATAGTGATAATACAATTACCATTTTGGGAGTCAAAGATGGTGTGACAATAGGTGGTTTAGATATCCCATCAACAATTAAATTTGCTGGTACAAACTATAGCGTGATAGGCATCGGGGCTTCTGCTTTCAAAGGCTGCACCAGCCTGACGTCTGTGACTATTCCCAACAGCGTGACGAGCATAGGGGATAACGCTTTTTTAGGCTGCACTAGCCTTACCTCTGTTAATATCCCTAACAGTGTGACGAACATAGGAGCGGGTGTTTTTCGTAACTGCACCAGCCTGACGTCTGTGACTATTCCCAACAGCGTGACGAGCATAGGGGATCTCGCTTTCTCTGGCTGCACTGGCCTTACCTCTGTTAATATCCCTAACAGTGTGACGGGCATAGGAGCTGGTGCTTTCCGTAGCTGCACCAATCTGGTGTCTGTGATTATCGGCAAAGGCGTGACGAGCATAGGGGATTACGCTTTCTTAGGCTGCACAGGCCTTACCTCGGTTACGAATTTATCTATCACACCTCAAAGAATTCGAATGAATGTATTCAGTGCCTATGGCATGCTACATGTGTTGTCTGGTTGCGGACCAGCTTATCAAGGTGCTTCTTATTGGAAAAATTTCACAATTGTGGAAGATGCTGAAAATGTCTTAAAAACGTCTTTTAACAAAGACAATGACATCAGAATAGTGGAGGTTTATGATATCAACGGCAAAAAGTTACTTAAGCAACAAGCTGGTCTTAACATCCTCCGCATGAGTGATGGGACAATACGAAAGATTTTTGTGAAATAATCTATGAACCAAAAAGACGAAGTTCTGTTGTCAAAAATAACAGGACTTCGTCTTTTTGAGGGTTTCTCAGTATGATATAATCAATCATAATAGGGGGCTATTTGTTTCTCCTTTTGTTACGCGCTGAGATGAAAAACAGCCGAGGGCGACAAGATAAGGGTTAGGCAGAGTACGGAGTCAGAGGAGAAGCTATCCGTCATATACGGTCTGCTTGACATCAGTGCCAATCCCAAAGGAAAAGTCAAATCCGTGGTACACCCAAAACCACCTCTATAAAATTCTCCTCCTGAAAATCAGGGAGTTACATGATGTTTATCTGCAATGTGGGTTAAAGTGTATCCAGTACCTTCTCAAGGTGAATGCCATGCGACCCTTTGACAAGGATGGTACGTTCCTCGACAGGGTTTTGCTTAAGGTGCGCGATGAGATCGTCAACTGTGGCAAGCGACCCCCACATGGGGTTGTCGTTGTATTGGCTGAAGTTTTGACCAACAAGAAACGCCTCATTGAACCCCAAGTCCTTAATTAATTTGAGAATGGCTCTGTGTTCTTGCTCGGAGGCGTCACCCAACTCAAGCATGTCGCCAAGGATGAGCAGCGGTTTGGCTCCACATATTGCCTTGAAACTGGTGATGGATGCGTTCATACTGGTAGGGTTGGCGTTATAGGCATCCATCTCAACAAGGTTTTTCTCCGTTTTAATCATCTGCGAACGGCCGTTTTGGGGTTCGTAACTTTCAAGGGCGGCCTTGATGTCAGCGGAGTCCACCCCAAAACGTTGTCCTACGGCGATGGCGGCAGCCACGTTCTCTAAGTTGTAGTCCCCCAACAAGTGGGTCTGGATGTCACCAATACCTTCGGCTTTCACCTTGAGGAAAGGGCTGCACGAAACCAGACTCACCACGCATTCGTTGCCAGCCTTAGAACCGTAGGTGTAGCGTTTCAGACCATCCAACAATCCCATGAGCAGGGTATTGTCACCGTTGACAATGGCCTCTCCGCCATTAGCCCTTAGGTAGTCATATAGTTCTTTTTTCGTATTTACCACTCCCTCAAAACTGCCGAACCCCTCAATATGAGCCTTGCCGATATTGGTGATAAGGCCATAGTTGGGATGGGCGATATTGCAAAGAAATGCTATCTCTCCCGGATGGTTAGCACCCATCTCCACCACGGCAATCTCGGTGTCACGTTTCAGCCTGCGCAGGGTGAGCGGCACGCCGATGTGATTATTAAAAATGCCCTGGGTGTAGATGGTTTTGTATTTTCGGCTGAGCACAGCCGACACCAGTTCCTTGGTGGTAGTCTTCCCGTTGGTACCGGTAATGGCAATGATGGTTGTACCCAGTCGTTGGCGGCGATGTTTGGCTAACTTCTGTAGCATGGGAACATAGCATCTGTCTCTGAGAAAAGCCTTCAATTTTTGAAAAACGTTTATTGCGCTCATAGTGGTATTTGTTTATCAGTTTCGTACTTCGTTATATCCTCTTGCATGGGCACCCACCGTATGGCGTGGACGACCCTCGTAGATTTCGCCGTTCTTAGGAATGACAAAGATATGAAAAAATTCCGTTGCGCCATAGTTTTTTCGGATTTTCATTCATGCCGCATGTTTGTATCTCTCAAATGGGAGTATTATAGACACCGAAATTGATTATTTGGAGGGCTGAACGGTTACTAAAAAACCTTAATTAGGTTAAATTTACTTAATTCGCAAAGTTTCCTGACGCTATGAAGTCAGTGGAAGAAAAATAATGTGTACCTTTGCAGTCCGATTATTACGGGGATGCACTTAGAACCCCAGGAGCGGCGTGTTAATAGTGGTGCTTTTGGCCAGGCACGACGGTTAGTGAATCGCCATTCCAAGTGAAGTAAAAATTGTTTTTTAGTAGTAAATTCAAAATTCGAAATGAACACTTTAAGTTACAAGACTGTTTCCGTGAGCAAGGAAGCTGCTCAGGCACAGAAAGAGTGGGTGGTCATCGATGCTACCGATCAGGTGGTGGGACGTCTCTGCTCTAAGGTGGCCAAGCTCCTCCGTGGAAAGTACAAGCCCACTTTCACTCCCAACGTGGATTGTGGCGACAACGTGATTATCATCAATGCACAGAAGGTGATCTTCACTGGCAAGAAAGAGACCGACAAACTCTACACCCGTTATACTGGCTATCCCGGTGGTCAGCGTTTTGAGACCCCCGCAAAGCTCCGCACCCGCAAGGACGGCGCTGAGCGCATCATCCGTCATGCTGTGAAGGGCATGCTGCCCAAAGGTCCCCTCGGCCGCAGCCTGCTCGACAATCTTTATATCTATGAGGGCACTGAGCACAAGCACGAGGCCCAGAAACCCAAAGCAATCGACATTAACCAGTATAAATAATCATGAAGGAATATATCAACGCAATAGGTCGTCGCAAGAGTGCCGTGGCACGTGTGTACATGTGCGAGGGCTCGGGCAAGATTACCATCAACAAGAAGGACATCACTGAGTATTTCCCCTCTGCTATCCTGCAGTATGTGGTGAAGCAGCCGCTCAACCTGCTCAACGTCGCTGAAAAGTACGACTTGAAGGTGAATCTCGATGGTGGCGGCTTTACCGGCCAGAGCCAGGCTCTCCGTCTCGCCATCGCCCGCGCACTTGTGAAAGTCAACGCAGAGGACAAGAAGGCCCTCAAGGACCAGGGCTTCCTCACCCGCGACTCCCGCGCCGTGGAGCGCAAGAAGCCGGGTCGTCCGAAGGCACGTGCACGCTTCCAGTTCAGCAAGCGTTAACAGCAGCTGGCACATGTTTAGCATCCAAACCGGTGAGACTCCGTCTGTCGGGGCCTTTGGTCCTGCGGTGTGATTACCCATCGGCTGGTTTCAGAGAACTAAAAGGAAAGTAAACAATAATTTAATCACAACAAAATGTCAAGAACAGATTTTGATACCCTGCTGCAGGCTGGTTGCCACTTCGGCCACCTCCGCCGCAAGTGGAATCCCGCCATGGCTCCCTATATCTTCATGGAGCGCAACGGCATCCACATCATCGACCTCCATAAGACCGTGGCCAAGATTGACGAGGCCGCTGAGGCCCTCAAGCAAATCGCCAAGAGCGGAAAGAAAGTACTCTTCGTCGCTACTAAAAAACAAGCCAAGAGCATCGTGGCCGACAAGGCCGCCGCTGTGAATATGCCTTATGTGAACGAGCGTTGGCCGGGCGGCATGCTCACCAACTTCCCCACCATCCGCAAGGCAGTGAAGAAAATGGCCACCATCGACAAGCTCATTGCCGATGGCACTTTCAACAACCTCTCGAAGCGTGAGCTTCTGCAGGTGACCCGTCAGCGCGCCAAGCTTGAGAAGAACCTCGGTTCGATCGTCGACCTCACCCGTCTTCCGTCAGCCCTCTTCGTGGTCGACGTGATGAAGGAGAACATCGCAGTGAAAGAGGCCAAGCGCCTGGGTATCCCCGTCTTCGGTATCGTCGACACCAACTCCAACCCCGACGACATCGACTTCGTGATCCCCGCCAACGATGACGCCAAGGACAGCATTGATGTGATCCTCACCGCTTGCTGCGCCGCCATCGCAGAGGGTCTTGAGGAGCGCAAGGCTGAGAAGGCTGATGAGAAGGCCGCTTCGGAGCAGAGCGAGGAAGTGCCCGACGCACAGCCCCGCCGCGCACACCGTGCCCGCAAGGAGGCTGCCGCTCAGGAGCCTGCTGCTGAGGAAGAGAAGCCCGCAGAAGAGTAACCCGATTTTTTCACTCATAAAAAAAGCAACAAGACATCATGGCTTACAAACCAAATATTGAAGATATCAAGAAGCTCCGCGCTTTGACCGGTGCCGGTCTCGCCGACGTGAAGAAAGCCCTCATCGAGTCTGAAGGAGACTTCGACAAGGCAAAGGACCTGCTTCGTGAGCGCGGTCTGGCTATCGCCGCCAAGCGCAGCGACCGCGAGACATCCAACGGATGCGTGCTTGTGAAGGTCGTTGACGGATTCGGTGCTATCCTCGCCCTGAAGTGCGAGACCGACTTCGTGGCCAACGGAGCTGAATTCATCGCCCTCACCCAGGCTATCCTCGACGCTGCTGTCGAAAAACGCTGCAAGACCATTGAGGAAGTGAGCGAGCTCGTCCTCGCCGACGGCCGCAAGGCTACCGAGGCTGTGACTCAGCGCTCTGGCATCACCGGTGAGAAGATGGAGCTTGACGGCTACAACTACCTCGAGGGTGATAACATCTACTCCTACAACCATCAGGGCAAGAACATCCTCTGCACGCTCGTGCAGCTCAACAAGGACTATCCTGAGCAGGGCCACAACATCACCATGCAGGTGGCTTCGATGAACCCCGTCGCTCTCGACGAGGAAAGCGTGCCCCAGGAGGTGAAGGACAACGAGTATCAGATTGCTGTCCAGAAGACCAAGGAAGAGCAGGTGGAGAAGGCCGTTGAGGCTGCCCTGAAGAAGGCCAACATCAACCCCAACCTCGTGGACAGTGAGGACCATATCAAGTCCAACATCACCAAGGGTTGGCTCACCGAAGAGGAGGCTGAGAAGGCTCGTGAGATCAGGACGAGAGTGGCTGCCGAGAAGGCTGCCAACCTGCCTGAGCAGATGATCCTTAACATCGCCAAGGGCCGTATGGCCAAGTTCTTCAGAGAGAGCTGCCTGGTCAACCAGGAGTATATCATGGCAGAGAACAAAGAGACCGTGGCTGCCTATCTGAAGGCTGCCGACAAGGAGCTGAAAGTGGTGGCGTTCAAGCGTTTCACCCTCCGTGCCGACTAATCGGATTCTCTATCCAACCATTCTAAAAAGAGCCAGTGCCGCGTGGTCGTCAAGCCATCAGCCTGGCTCTCTTTTTTTTCGCTATTTTTCTCTATCCGCCTCATGAAAATTTTCGCAGCAGGATTCAACTACGAAGCATACAATAAAGAAGCCCCGCGCACGTTATATAATAGGGAAGAACCGCTGATTTTCACCAAGGCCGACTCCGCGCTGCTCCGTGGAGGCCGCCCCGTGTTCCTGCCCGACGACCTCGGACCCGTGGATGGAGAGGCTGAACTTGTGGTGCGTATCTGCCGACTGGGCAAGAGCATCCCGCAGCGCTTCGCCAGCCGCTATTACGATGCGGTCACCTGCGGGGTGGACTTCACCGCCCGGGAGTTGTGGCGCAGGCAAGTGAGCCAGGGGCAGCCTTGGACGCTCAGCAAAAGCTTCGACGGCGCCGCCGTCATCGGCGACTGGGTGCCGTTGGCCGACCTCGGCGATGTGGGTGATATCCGCTTCGGACTCGACATCAATGGTGTGGCCGCACAGCGGGGGCATACCGCCCTGATGATCCATCACGTCGATGCCCTTGTGGCCTATGTCAGCCGGTGGTTCACACTGCGTACGGGCGATATCCTCTATACGGGTTCGCCTGTGCCACCCGTGGCAGTGAGTGTCGACGACCACCTCACTGGTTTCATCAACGAAAGAAAGGTTTTGGAGTTTAATGTCAAATAGACGATACATACGGTTTTGTCTTATCCTGCTGGCAGCACTGTTCACCCTGTCGCCAGCGGGTGCCCAGCGTTTCTACAATCTCACCGCTGACGAGGTGAGCATCGACTCCCTGTTGCCTCGTTTCGCCTGCGCCATCCCTTTGGGAGAGGCCTATGCCGACTCCACCTATGAGGTGAGCATCGTCTATCCCGAGTATATCGACATGACGCCCTATGCCGTGAGGCGCCTGCTGGCGGTGGACAGTCGGCCGCTGCCCGCCACCCCCGAGGTGGAGACCCATGTGGTGGTGGCCCGCAAGCGTGGCAGCCTGGAGGTGTCGTTTGCTCCCTTTGTCTTCCGCGACGGCAAGTATCAGACGCTTGTCAGTTTCATGCTCGACGTCAAGGCCACTCCTCTTCCGCGGATGAAGAGAGTGAAGAGGGGCGCAGCAGCGGCTGCTGAGCGCTATGCCGAGCACTCTGTGCTTGCCAGCGGCAAGTGGGCCAAAATCAGGGTGCCCTCGTCGGGTATCTTCCAGTTGACAGAGGCCCTCATCAAGCAGGCGGGGTTCACCGACCTCAGTCGGGTGAAGATTTATGGCTACGGCGGCGCGCTCCAGAACGAGGTCCTCGTGCCCGATGAGTTGGCGGCTACCGACGACCTGAAGCAGGTGCCCACCTGCTATGTGGGCGGACGCCGGCTGTTCTATGCGCAGGGACCTGTGTCGTGGGAGAGTGCCAGCGCCATGAGGCGTACCCGCAATCCCTATTCCGACTACGGCTATTATTTCCTCACCCAAGACGACAGCGAGGCGCTCACCGTCGACAGTGCCACCTTCGCCTCCAGCTATTATCCCCGTCCTGAGCACTACCATTCGCTGCATGAGGTAGACAACTTCTCCTGGTTTCAGGGCGGACGCAACCTTTTTGAGAATACTCCCGTGAACGTTGGCGCCACACAGACCTACACCGTCAACAGTCCCAGCGCCGATGCCAGTGGCAGGGTGGCCGTGGCTGTGACCGCTGGCGTCGCCACCACGGTGGAAGTGGCCATCAACGACTCTGTCGTCGGCACGCTCTATATGACGCCCGGCAGCTATGACAAGGGCCGGGAGTCTGTAGGACAATACCAAGTGTACAATCTGCAAGCCTCCAACACTATCACCCTCAGTCCGCTCTCCGGAGGTCCGGCGCGTCTCGACTATATCGATATCTGCACCACCACCCCGCGGGCGATGACAGCCCTTACCTACTCGGGCATCCCGTCGCCGGAATATGTCTATAATATCACCAACCAAGACCTGCACGGCCACACCGCCGCGGATATGGTGATCATCATCCCTGCCTCGCAGAAACTGCTGTCGCAGGCACAGCGCATCGCCACGCTCCACGAGCAGCGCGACTCGATGAGGGTGCGCATCGTGCCGGCCGACGAACTCTTCAATGAGTTCTCCAGCGGCACTCCTGATGCCAATGCCTACCGACGGTATCTCAAGATGCTCTACGACAGGGCCGACAGCGAGGCCGACATGCCCAAGCACCTCCTCCTCTTCGGCGATGGCTTCTGGGACAACCGCATGCTCACCAGTGACTGCCGCAGCTATTCACCCGACGATTTTCTGCTCTGCTATGAGAGCGAGGAGTCGTTCAGCGAGATCTATTGCTATGTCGACGACGGCTTCTATGCGCTGCTCGATGACGGTGAGGGCGGCGATCCTGCCTCCACCGATAAACTTGACCTGTCGGTGGGGCGCTTCCCCGTGCACACGGCAGAAGACGCCAAGACGGTCACCGACAAGACCGTGGCCTATGCCGCCAACGGCGATGCCGGAGCGTGGGAGAACCTCGTGGTGGTGCTCGGCGACGACGGCAACAACAACTCACACCTCGTGGATGCCAATGATGCCGCCAACCTTGTCAATTCGCTCTATCCGGGTTTCCAGGTAAAGAAAATCATGTGGGATGCCTACAAGCGTGTCACCTCGGCGACGGGAAACACCTATCCTGACTGCACCAAGGAGATCAAGCAGTTGCAGAGCAACGGCGCTCTCATCTTCGACTATTCAGGCCACGGGTCGGCCATCAGCCTCTCTCACGAACGTGTGCTGATGCTACCTGACTTCCAGGCTTTCACAAATACGCACATGCCATTGTGGATCACTGCCTCATGCGACATCATGCCTTTCGACATGGCTGAGGAGTGCATCGGAGTGGAGGCGCTGCTCAACAAGAAGGGTGGGGCGATGGCTTTCTTCGGCACTACGCGCACCGTCTATCAGAGTTACAACGCCTATCTCAACCGCGCGTATATGAAGCACGTGCTCAAGGTGAATAACGGCAGGCGCACCACTATCGGCGAGGCCCAGATGCTGGCCAAGAACGAGATGATCACCTCGGGGCAGGACCGCACCACCAACAAACTGAGGTATTCGCTGCTTGGCGACCCGGCACTTTGCCTCAACGTGCCTACCTTGAGCGTGGTGGTCGATTCCATCAACGGCATGGCCGTAGGCAGCGGTGCCGACATCTCCGTCCGTGCCGGTTCGACGGTGAGCGTGAGAGGACATGTGGAGCGGGACGGTCAGACCGACACCACCTTCGACGGTCTGATGACCGCCACCGTGAGAGACTCCGAGGAGACGGTCACCTGCAGGGGACAGGCAGAGGACTCCAACAAACCCTACACCTATCTTGACCGGCCTAATGTGCTCTTCAACGGTTCGGACAGTGTGAAGGCGGGTGTCTTCCGCTTCTCCTTCGCCGTGCCGATGGATATCAACTACTCCGACGGCACAGGGCTGATGAATATCTATGCCGTCAACGAAAGCCATACACTCGAGGCGCACGGCGCTTGCGACGGTTTCACTGTGGGTGGCACAGGGACGGCTGTCAACGACTCCATCGGCCCCTCCATTTATTGCTATCTCAACACGCCGTCGTTCAGCAATGGCGACGAGGTCAACACCACCCCCTTCTTCGTGGCTCAGATCACCGACAAGGACGGCATCAACGCCGCGGGAACGGGCATCGGCCACGACCTGGAGCTGATTATCGACGACGACATGTCCATGACCTATGTGCTCAACGATCATTTCGTCTTCGACTTCGGCAGTTATACCAGCGGGTCGACCTACTACAGTATACCGGCGCTTCCCGTAGGCCGCCACAACCTGAAATTCAGGGCCTGGGACATCCTCAACAACTCGTCTACGGCAGAGTTGTCCTTCCAAGTGGTGAGCAAACTCAAACCAACTCTCTTCAGTGTGAGTTGCACACAGAATCCGGCCTCACGGTCGACCACCTTCATCATCAGCCACGACCGTATAGGCAGTGAGATGGACGTCGAACTGGAGATTTTCGACGTCAGCGGACGGCAACTATGGAAGCATGCGGAGACAGGCGTCGCTGCCGATGGCGCCATGACCATCGACTGGGACCTCACCGTCGACGGCGGACAGCGGTTGCAGACGGGTGTCTATCTCTACAGGGTCAGAGTATCCTGCGATGGCAGCAACACGGCCTCGAAAGCTAAGAAACTCATAGTCATAGGCAATAATTGATGATGCATCACGTTAAAATAGTGTTTAAATATCGAAACCGATCAGCGATGAAAGTTAGAATCTCTCATTTCAAGACATACGTCATATTAGTGCTCTCTTTGGCAGTAGCTAAGGCGTCGGCACAGAAGGAGGACATGTTCAATCCTGTCAATACCTCTGTCACTTCGCAGACCATTGCCCCTGATGCCCGTTCGGCAGGCTTGGGCGACGTAGGTGCCGCCACCGACCCCGACGTGGTGTCTCAGTATTGGAATCCCGCCAAATATCCGTTCACAATCTCAAGGGCAGGCGTGGCACTCAACTACACTCCTTGGCTCAGACAGTTGGTCAGTGATATGGACCTGGCCTATCTGGTGGGCTATTACCGCATCGGCGACTATAGCGCCGTCTCCGGTTCGTTGCGTTATTTCTCTCTCGGCGAGGTGTACACCAGCAGTTCGCTCGACGATACCAACGATATGACAATCAACCCCTATGAGATGTCGCTCGACGTGGGCTATTCGCTGATGCTCAGCGAGCAGTTCTCCATTGCTGCTGCCGTCAGATGGATCTACTCCGACCTCACCTATGACTTCACCGAGGACACCAGTCCCGGTTCGGCCTTCGCAGCCGATATCTCGTGCTATTACCAGAACTATCTCAACCTGGGCGCGCGCGAGTGTCAGGTGGGCTTGGGACTCAATGTGAGCAACATCGGTAGCAAAATCTCTTTCGGTGGCGACGAGCACAGTGAGTTTATCCCCACCAACCTCCGTCTGGGCGCATCGCTGATGGTGCCCGTAGACGAGTACAACCGCTTTACGATAGCTGCCGATGCCAACAAACTGCTTGTGCCTACCTATCCCAAGCAGATGGAGGAGGAGACTTCGCAGGAATACCAGGACCGTCTGGAGAAGGAGTATTTCGACGTGTCGAGTATCAGTGGCATGTTCAAGAGTTTCAACGACGCTCCCAACGGTTTCAAGGAGGAGTTGCAGGAGATACAGTGGAGCGTGGGCGCCGAATATGTCTACCACGACCAGTTCGCCCTTCGTGCCGGCTATCATCACGAGAGTGCCAACAAGGGTAACCGCAAATATTTCACCGTGGGTGCCGGTTTCAAAATGAATGTCTTCTCGCTCGACGCCGGATATGTCATCGCCACCGCCAAGAGCAATCCTCTTGACCAGACACTCCGCTTCACCCTCTCGTTCGACATGGACGGCATCAAAGACCTTTTCAAACGGAGATAAAAACCTCGGATATGAGAATCAGAGTAGGATTCGGATACGACGTCCACCAATTGGTGGAGGGGCGTGCACTGTGGCTCGGCGGCATACGGTTAGAGCACGATAAGGGACTCTTGGGGCACAGCGATGCCGATGTGCTCATCCACGCCATCTGCGATGCCCTTTTGGGAGCGGCCAATATGCGCGATATCGGTTTTCATTTCCCCGATAATTCTGATGCGACACTCGACATGGACAGCAAGATCATCCTGCGCGATGTGGTGGCTCTCATCGCCACCAAAGGCTACCGTGTGGGAAACATCGACGCCACTGTCTGTGCTGAGCGTCCGAAACTCAATCCCCATATCCCCGCCATGCAGCAGTGTCTGGCTGAGGTCATCGGCACCGATGCCGACGACATCTCCATCAAAGCCACAACCACAGAGAAACTGGGATTTACAGGTCGCCAGGAGGGTATCTCCGCCTATGCCACCGTATTGATAGAGAAAGCGGAATAAGCTCTCTTAGGAAAAACTAGTATTTCTAGAATCTCTAGTATTCCTAGGATCCCTAGTATTCCTAGTATTCCTAGAAAAACCTATCCCAGCAAAAAAATGCGCCACAACTCATCAACGAGTCATGGCGCACAAGCCTATGTTTAACTAAAAATCCTTTTCAAAACCAAAGGGAGCCTCACGGCGACCTTTGTTGTCCAATTAAACAATCTACTTTAATACCTTAAACCTAATAACTAAAAACCTAAA
>CADBLU010000261.1 GCA_902795605.1 uncultured Prevotellaceae bacterium
GAGAGAGAGGGATTCGAACCCCCGGTACGTCTCCGTACGACGGTTTTCAAGACCGTTGCAATCGACCACTCTGCCATCTCTCCAAAATAAACTGAAGTGCTTTGTCGAAAGCGAGTGCAAAATTAGTGTTTTTTTTCATATTAGGCAAATTTTTGCCTTGAAATTTTCCATCATGGTGCCTTTTTTCGTAATTTTGCAGTTTAAAGGAAACTCTGGGAGGTGTCCACACCGCCTCCGTCTAACAAAATAAGAGATATGCGAGCAAAAATCGGAGACGCTGACAGTGCGCCTCATCGCACGACGCCGATGCCGCATCATTTCCCAATCACGAAACAGAAGAAAATGACATATCCCTACAATTTCGAACAGAAAATAGGCTTCGACCATATCCGCCAACTGCTACGCGAAGAATGCCTTTCCCCCCTGGGAGCAGAACAAGCAGACGGACTTCAAGCCTCCACCATGCCCGCCATTATCCGCCGCCGTTTAGAGGAGGTGAGAGAGTTTCGGCGCATCATGGAGGAGGCCGACGACTTCCCCCTGCAGTTTTTCTTCGACGTGAGGCCCTGTATCGCCCGGCTGCGACTCGAAGGCACCCATCTCGAGGAGCACGAGCTTTTCGACCTGAAGCGCTCACTTGAGACCATCGCCGCCATCGTGAGGTTCCTCTCACGCACCCACGGCGGCGACGAGACAGAAGAAGCCACCTACCTCTACCCCACCCTCCACGACCTCACCGACGGCGTGGCCACCTTCCCCCTTATCGTCCGGCGCATCGACCAACTGCTAGACGCTTACGGGAGGATGCGCGACAGCGCCTCGCCCAAACTGCTGGAGACCCGGCGCGAACTGGCGCGTACCGAAGGGTCAGTGTCGCGCACGCTCAACCTTATTTTGCGCTCCGCACAGAGCGAGGGCCTCGTGGACAAAGACGCTGCGCCCACCATGCGCGACGGCCGTCTCGTATTGCCCGTGGCACCAGCCATGAAGCGCAAACTCAAAGGCATCGTCCACGACGAGAGCGCCACCGGCAAGACTGTGTTCATCGAGCCTGCCGAAGTGGTGGAGGCCAACAACAAGATACGCGAGCTGGAGGCAGAGGAGCGGCGCGAGATCATACGCATCCTCACCGAACTGGCCAAGGAACTGCGGCCGCACGCCCCCGCCATGCTCGACTCCTACCGGCTGATGGCAGCCATCGACCTGATAAGGGCAAAGGTGCGCTTGGCAGGACGCATCCACGCCACCGAGCCACAGGTGGCCGACGGTCCGCTGATCGACTGGATAGAAGCCAAGCATCCGCTGTTGCAACTCTCGCTCGCGAAGCAGGGAAAGAAGGTGGTGCCGCTCGATATCATCCTCACGCCCCAGAAGCACATGCTCATCATCTCAGGTCCCAACGCCGGCGGCAAGTCGGTGTGCCTGAAGACCGTGGGCCTGCTGCAATATATGCTGCAGTGCGGCCTCTCCATCCCTGTGAACGAGCATACCCATGCGGGTGTCTTCGAGCGCATCATGATCGACATCGGCGACGAGCAGAGCATCGAGAACGACCTGAGCACCTACTCAAGCCATCTGCTCAATATGAAGATGATGATGCGACGGGCCAACAGCGGCACACTGCTTCTTATCGACGAGTTTGGCACTGGCACCGAACCGCAGATTGGCGGCGCCATCGCCGAGTCGGTGCTCAAGCAGTTCTGGAAGCACAAGGCATGGGGAGTCATCACCACCCACTACCAGAACCTGAAGCATTTTGCCGAGCATCATGAGGGAGTGGCCAACGGAGCCATGCTCTACGACCGCCACGAGATGCGCCCCCTCTTCCAGTTGCAGATAGGCCAACCGGGCAGTTCGTTTGCCATCGAGATTGCCCGCAAGACCGGCATCCCCGAGGAGGTGATTGCCGACGCATCGGCCATCGTGGGCAGCGACTACATACAGAGCGACAAATACCTGCAGGACATCGTGCGCGACAAGCGCTACTGGGAGAGCAAACGCCAGACCATCCACCAACAGGAGAAATCGATGCAGGACGTCATCGCCCGCTACGAGGAAGAGATCCGCCAGTTGAGGGAGAGCCGCAAGGCCATCATCGCCCGTGCCAAGCAGCAGGCCGAGGAGTTGCTCGCCGAGAGCAACCGCCGCATAGAGAACACCATCCGTGAGATACGCGAGAGTCAGGCAGAGAGAGAGGAGACACGCCGGCTCAGGGAGCAGTTGACGGAGTTCAAGCAGGAGGTGCAGGTGATAGACACCGAGGGCACCGACGAACTCGTGTCAAAGAAAATCAGACAGATACAAGAGCGGAAGCAACGGCGCGAGAAACGGCGCAAGGATAAAGCTGAGCAGACGGCCACACCCGCCTCAACGGCAAGCCATGCCCCCGCTCCTGATACGCTCGCTGTAGGCGACACCGTGAGGATCAAGGGACTCACCACCGTGGGACGCATAGAGAGCATCCAGGGCAAGATGGCCACCGTCATCTTCGGCGACATGCGCACCAAGATGCGCGCCGACCGCCTGGAGCACGCCGACGCCCCCGTCAAGGCCGCGCCGGCCACCTATGCCTCTGTGGGCCGCCAGACCCGCGAGACCATCGACGACCGCAAGTTGAACTTCAAGCAAGACATCGACGTGAGGGGCATGAGGGGCGACGAAGCCATCAGCGCCGTCACCTATTTCATCGATGATGCCATATTGGTGGGTATGAGCCGTGTGCGCATCCTCCACGGCACCGGCACGGGCATCCTCCGCCAACTCATCAGGCAATATCTCGCCACGGTGCCCGCAGTAACAAACTACCGTGATGAGCACGTCCAGTTTGGAGGTGCAGGCATCACGGTAGTCGACTTGGAATAGCCCCTGGAACTGACATAGAATCATCAGTTCCAGGGGCTACAACTTGTAAGAGTAATGTCTAAACTCCTATACTCCTAAACTCCCAAACTCCTTTCAACGTAGAGTCAGAGAATCACATTAAATCCGAACGACACACCGCCGTTGGAAGACAGCGGGATCATCTCGTTGCTCAGTTTGCCCAACAAGCTGTCCATGCCCAGGAAGAAGTTGAATCCGCGGGTATGGAAATTGGCCAGGAATCCGAAATTGGCCGTGTAGTTGTTCACGGCAAGGCTCAGCGTGCCGTCGAACCACTTCTTGGGGGCGATGTTGCCGCTCAGGCGGGCCTCACTCCACGAATACGGGCCATTGAGGCGGGCGGTGCCGAGCAGACCCAGTTTGAGCATCCTGAAGGTAGGAATGACATACTCGCAACCGGCCGACAGTGTGGCACCGATGCCTGTCACGCGTGAGCCCTTGTCACCCTTGTCACGCAGGTTGGCGAAGTCGAGCAGCTGGTCGGTATAAGAGTCGGCTTTGTTGTCGAGTTTGTCGGGAGAGCTGGAGTCGACCGACACGTCGTGGAAGCCGTCGAAAACAAACGTCTTGCTGTCGTTGGTGGCAAAGTAGTCGTTCGACCACATGATGGCACCCAGGTCCTGCACGGCGGCACTGATGGTGAACTCGTCGTTCACCTTATAGACAGCACCAGCATCGATGGCGGCACCAAATCCGCTGACGCCCACACCGCCAGCATCCACGTCGCTGACATGGTCGTAGGTGCCTGGATTGATGTTGTACTCCTTGCGTTTGCTCAGGTACTTAAAGCCGTTCATACTCACATGCGACTCGGCGTTGGCGGTAATCTTCCACTGGTTGGCGTCGCTCAGGTCGGCAGTCACGTCCTCCATCTTCACGCTGGCGTCGGCCAGGCCCACGAGCAGTTTCACCTTGGCGCCCACACGCAATTTCTCATCCACCTGCCGTGAATGGCCGAAACTCAGTTCGCCGAACGCCTGCACGCTGCCGTAGATGTCGCCGATGCTGTAGTTGAAATTGGCAGCCTCGGTGGCAAACTGGAAGAGTTTGTAGGGCGCGCTGACATTGGCGGTGGCGCGCATATTGAGTTCCACGGTGTTGTAGCCGTTCCACTTCTTGAATCCGAAAGACATCACCGTCATCTTGGCCATGCCGTTGATCTTGTTCTCACCCGAGGCGAAGCCCTTGAGGGGGTTGCTCAGGTAGGGGTTGAGGAAAGAGGTCATCTTCTTGTCGCTCTCCTGAGGATAGAGAGGGTTCTTCCTGACGAGCTCCTCATAGCCGAAATTGCCCATCATGCCCACATTGACGTTGCCAAGGGCCGGGATGGAGAAATAACTTGAGTCGTTGGCCAAGGCGGGGTTGAGGTTGTGGCGGTAGAGATAGCCGTCGTTGAAATAGCCTGTGCGGAGGTCCTGCGCAAAGGACACCATGGCGGCGCACGAGAGTGCCGCTGCCATCATATATCTGAATGTATGTCTCATCTTCTGTTTCATGTCGTTAAAAAAGAATCATGTTCTCATTCACTGTTTCCTGTGCATGGACGTCAGTTGAGGTCTACGGCCACCTTGCCGAATTTCTGCACTGTGATGTCGGTCACCTTGATGGTCTGCTTATAGGCGTTGAGCTTCACGCCGGTCACCTTCTCGTTGCCGTTGGCGGCGGTCATCACGATGCGGAAGGCCAGTCCGTCGAGTTCTTTGAACACCGCGTTGTCCTTCGGCCGCACATAGATCACCTCCTCGGTGGTGGCTGCCTTCACACCGTCTGGCGATGCCTTCACCACCTTCTCCACGGTCACTTCGAGGCGGTCGCTGCCTATCTCACGGCCTTGCATGTCGATGCCGTAGGCCTTGAGGGTGAGGAAGGCGGGCACCTTGCTCTTGATGGTGGCATTCACCTTCAGGTAGCCGTCGATGGTCTTCTGGCCGTCGGTGGTCGTCTCCACGAAGCGGATGTCCTTGATCTGCTCGTTCCATCCCCGGTAGTCGTCTTTGTAGACGATGCGGGCCTCGTCGCCGAGGGAGATGCCCGATGCCACGGAGAGGCGCAGGCGGCCCTGGTAATAGTTAGACAGTTCGATGTCGCACGGCTGGCTGTCGTCGCCCACGCCCTCGAGGTCTACGAGACAGATGCTGTCGGGCAGGTTGCGTATCACGTCGCACATCTCGGGCATCACCACCACGGTGGTGTCGCTCTCGTGCGAGGCGGGACGGCGGCGGATACTCACGATGCTGTTGCCCATGGCCTTGTAGCTGAACTCGGGCACCTCAAGCCGGCAGAGCACGTTGCCCTTGCTGTCTTTCGACACGATGGCAGCGGTCATCTTGTTGGCGAAGGGCACATTGCTGGTGATGTTGATATTGAGCTGAGGATCATAGAGGTCGAGGTTGACATCGTCGTCGGTGAGGAACGAGGGCACGTCGCGCAGCGACACACCACCCACCTTGCCAAAGACACGCCGCGGGGTGAAGCCTCCGCGGGCTGTCTTCACGGTGAAGCTGTTGATCACTGCCGTACCGCTCACAGAGAGGTCCTTGCCCTCTGCCACCTTGTCGAAATCGACGGCCGACTCTCTCACCACCACGCCCATTGTGAGCGCGCCATGGAAGGTGAAGCCTGTGCCCTGCACATAACTCATATAACTGCCGTCGGCCTTCTTGCCCGAGAGGTCGATGCCTGTGAGGCGGAGCACCACCTTCACTCCCTCAGAGGGCTTCACATTGCTCAGTGTGAGCACGTTGCCTTCGAGGGCGATGGAGTCGCCACGGAAGGCGGCCTTGCCGCAGTCGATGCACTGTGGCAGGGCGATGGTCATCTTCTGGATATTAGAGAGCGCATCCTGCAGGTCTTTGGCGAAAGTGAGGTTCACCGAGAGGTCGGTCGAGAAACCGATATGCTCCAGATAGGAAATGGTGCTGGTGTTGTGGCGGAAGGTGAAATCGAGGTCCACCATCGGGGCGGTGAACGCGATTTCGTCGTCGGCCCTCTTCACACCCTTCACACCGCGCGACATGGCCGGCGCGGGACCGAAGTCGCCAAGATTGATGGTATAGGTGCCCTTATAGCTCTTCGAGGGAACAGTGAACTGGGGCACGGCCTGATGGGCCACAAACTCGTCGTCGTCGATGGCGTCGATGTTGTAGAGACCGTCGCTGCCCACGGTGAGGAAATTGTTGTTGCCCAGGTCGAGCACATCATCAAGACAGATATCCTGCGTACTGTTATTGCTGGGCAACTGCAGGTGGTTGCCCACTCCCACTGTCAGGTCCACATTGTCCATGTCATAGTCTTTGTCTATGCATGATGCAGCCATCAAGGCGAGCAAGGCGGCGGCACACAAGGGCGCTGCCCCGAGAATCCTGTTCGTTTTCATATTGTTGGAAGGTAGTTGAATCGCAATTTGGATGCAAAATTAAACCTTTTCAAAGACTTAGCGGACAACAATATGTTAAAATATGTAAAGCGCGCCTGATTGTCACCGGCTGCGCACGTAAAAGCGCCGCATCGGAATACCGGTGCGACGCTTTGGAGAGCCTCTTGTCGGATTCGAACCAACGACCCCGAGATTACAAATCACGTGCTCTGGCCAACTGAGCTAAAGAGGCGGGTGGGC
>CADBLU010000262.1 GCA_902795605.1 uncultured Prevotellaceae bacterium
CACCTACAAGTGGGGCATCACCATCACCACCGCCTACCTGCCCCTCGACAACACCGAGTTCTTCAAGAGCGAACTCAACCTGGTGGACTGGCTCAGCCAGTTCGGCGTAGGCAACGAGGTGATGATGAAAGGCTATCTCGGAAGAATGCTCTTCAAGCAAGAGGAGGTGGAGAAAAAGGTTTGCGTGCTCAGCGGAGGAGAGAAGATGAGGTGCATGATCGCACGTATGCAACTCAAGAACGCCAACTGCCTCATCCTCGACACCCCCACCAACCACCTCGACCTGGAAAGCATCCAGGCTTTCAACAACAACCTCGTGACTTTCAAGGGCAATATCCTCTTCTCCAGCCACGACCACGAGTTCATCCAGACCGTGGCCGACCGCATCATCGAACTCACCCCCGTAGGCACCATCGACAAGCTGATGCAGTATGATGACTACATCTACGACGATGCCATCAAGGCACAGAAAGCCAAGATGTATGGCACAGAGTGACAACTTATCAAATAAGAAGAAAACGCGAAAACTTGCCAGGCCTTTTTCAAGTTTGGCAAGTTTTTTGCTGCAAGGAGGCAAGAAACAAAAACAAAAACATAAGCATATGGACGAGAACAAGCAGAAGACAGACGAGCAGCAAGACGCTACCGTCAACAATGAAGAACAGACCACTGAGACTGCCGGCAACGAGCAGACCGCAGAAGAGACCGACCAGGCCACAGAAAGCACCGGAGCTGAGAGTGCCCCCACAGGCAAGGAGGCCGAAGGCAGCCAGGCCACTGAGGAAGAAGACCCTCTGAAAGCGGCCGAAGCCAAGATAGCAGAGCTCAACGACAAATATCTGCGCAAAGTGGCAGAGTTTGACAACTACCGCAAGCGCACGCTCAAGGAGAAGGCCGAACTTATCCTCAATGGCGCTGAGAAGACCATTGTCAAAATCCTGCCGGTGATTGACGACTTCGAGCGCGCCATCGCCAACGGCAAGAAGACCGACGACCCTGAAGTGCTGCGTGAGGGCATTGACCTGATATTCAAGAAGTTCATCAAGATTCTTGAAGGTGAGGGTGTCGCACGGATAGAGACCGAAGGCAAAGACTTCGACACCGACTTCCACGAGGCGATAGCCATGGTGCCCGGCATGGGCGACGACAAGAAAGGGAAGTGCATCGACTGTGTGCAGACAGGCTATACCCTCAACGGCAAGGTCATCAGATACGCCAAAGTGGCAGTAGGCCAGTGACAATCCGTCAAGCGGATTTCTCATAACCCACTAATGAATCATGGCAAATAAAAGAGACTATTACGAGGTGCTGGGCGTCGGCAAAGACGCCAGCGAGGACGAAATCAAGAAGGCTTACCGCAAGATAGCCATCAAATACCACCCCGACCGCAACCCCGGCAACAAAGAGGCCGAGGAGAAGTTCAAGGAGGCCGCCGAGGCTTACGACGTGCTCCATGACCCGCAGAAACGCCAGCAATACGACCAGTTCGGATTCGACGCTCCCGGAGGATTCGGAGGCGGCAACTTCTCCATGGACGACATTTTCGAGATGTTCGGGAGTGTCTTCGGTGGAGGATTCGGCGGGTTCGGAGGATTCGGCGGACAGCGAGGCGGCGGACAGCGCAAGATGCGTGGCGGCGATCTGCGCCTGAAAGTGAAGATGAACCTGCAAGAGGTGGCCACCGGCGTCACCAAGAAGTTCAGGGTAAAGAAAGACGTCACATGCCCCCACTGCCACGGCTCCGGCGCGGAAGGCGGAAGCGGCGCCGAGACCTGCCCCACCTGTCACGGCAACGGATATACCGTGCAGACAAAGCAGACGCTCTTCGGCATCATGCAGACACAAGGCCCCTGCCCCACCTGTCACGGCGAGGGAACCATCATCAAGAACAAATGCCATGAGTGCGGCGGCGACGGCGTGGTCAAAGGCGAAGAGGTGGTGGAAATCAAGGTGCCCGCCGGCGTAGCCGACGGCATGGTGCTCACCGTCAGGGGCAAAGGCAACGCCGGTCCGCACAACGGCATCGCCGGCGACATACAGGTGTTTATCTCCGAAGAGCCCAACGACGTCTTCGTCAGACAAGACAACGACCTGATTTACAACCTCCTGCTCGACTTCCCCACCGCAGCTCTCGGAGGTGAGGTGAAGATACCGACAGTGGACGGGAAGACACTGAAAATCAACCTCGAGCCGGGCATCCAGCCGGGCACGACCAAACGGTTGCGCGGCAAGGGCCTGCCCGCTGTGCAGGGCTACGGGTCGGGCATGGGCGATATCATCGTCAACATCAGCATCTACGTGCCCAAGTTCCTCACACGCGAGGAGCGTGAGGCCCTGGAGAAGATGCAGAAGAGCGACAACTTCAAGAGCGACAAGTCGACGAGACAGAGCATCTTCCAGAAATTCAAAAATTATTTCAACAGCTGAGAAGGCACCGGCCGCACCCTTACGCCATGACCTATCAGGAGACAGTGGAATACCTCTATGCCGCCACCCCGGTCTTTGAGAAGATCGGGGCAGGCGCGTATAAGGAGGGACTGGCTAACACGCACGCCCTCGACGAGCACCTCAACCACCCCCATCGGCATTTCAAGACCATCCACGTGGCCGGCACCAACGGCAAAGGCTCTGTCTCGCACACCCTCACCGCCATCTTGCAGCACACAGGACTGCGCGTAGGACTCTACACATCGCCGCACCTGGTGGACTTCCGCGAGCGCATCCGCGTCAACGGCGTCTGTGTCAGCGAGGCTTTCGTCGTCGACTTCGTGGAGAGGCACCGGACGTTCTTTGAGCCCCTCCACCCCTCGTTCTTCGAACTGACCACCGCCATGGCCTTCGACTACTTCGCACAAGAAGAGGTCGACATCGCTGTCATAGAGGTGGGACTCGGAGGCAGACTCGACTGCACCAACATCATCACTCCCCTCCTCTCCGTCATCACCAATATCAGCTTCGACCACACACAGTTCCTGGGGAACACCCTCCCTGAGATAGCCGCAGAGAAAGGGGGCATCATCAAGGAAGGCATCCCCGTGGTCATCGGCGAGGCCGACGGGCAGACGCGCCCCGTCTTCGAGCGTATCGCCTCGCAGAAAGGGGCTCCCATCATCTTCGCACAAGACCAACCGCTCATCCTTTCGGTGGAGGAAGGCCCCAACCACACCCTACTCTACCACACGGCGGAGATAGGACTCCTCCAAGGGCAGCTGAGCGGAGCCTGCCAACCGCACAACACCCGCACGGTGCTCACAGCCATTCCCCTGCTGCGCGAGGCAGGCATCTCTATCACTGACGAAGCCGTCCGGCTCGGCTTCAGCCAAGTGTGCCAGACTACAGGACTGATGGGCCGCTGGCAACAGCTCTGCCAACACCCCACAGTGGTGTGCGACACGGGGCACAACGTCGGCGGATGGCAATATATCGCACGGCAACTGAAGACGCAGGAATGCCGGCAGTTGCGTATCGTCTTCGGCATGGTCGACGACAAAGACATCAACACAGTGATGGATATGCTCCCTCACGAGGCGGCCTATTACTTCACGAAAGCGAGCAGCCATCGGGCCATCAGCGAAGAGAAAGTGAAGGCCATCGGTTTGAGCAAAGGTTTAGAGGGACAGGCATACCCGTCTGTAAAAGAGGCATTTGAAGCTGCGAGAAAAGACGCCTCTTCCGATGATTTCATCTTCGTGGGCGGCAGCAGTTATGTGGTGGCCGACCTACTGGCCGTTTGGGAAGAAATAACATGCCAGCCCAAAGGATAGCCACTGAGGGAAACGCTCAAACCACCCAACTTTCATCCACAAAATCACCATAGCGGCGCAAGCCAAAGGGGAAGCGCCGCTTTTAAGTGTTTTTAACAGTTGTATAAAAACACTTTTTCTTTCATTCCTTTGTGTTTCTCAAGTTTTTTTATTTATTTTGCAACCTACATAGTAACTATAAACACTAATTATTATGAACACGTCAGAAACAGAAAACATCTGTGGCCTGAGAAGGGAAGACTTCCAGACCACCATCAACGGGAAAAGCACTGATTTGTATATTCTCAGAAACAGTCTTGGCAACGAAGTAGCCATCACCAACTATGGTGGAGCCATTGTAGCCATCATGGTGCCTGACAGAGACGGCAACTACGCCAATGTCATCCAGGGGTATGACAACATCCAAGATGCCATGAACCATCCACAACCTTACTTGTCAACTCTCATCGGACGTTTCGGCAACCGAATCTGCAAGGGACAATTCCGCCTGCGTGGAAAAGACTACCAGCTGGCCATCAACAACGGTCCTAACGCTCTCCACGGCGGCTTGAAAGGTTTCAACGCACGCGTGTGGGATGCCACCCAGATGAACGATCAGTCTCTCGTGCTGGAGTTGGTCTCCGCCTATGGCGAGGAAGGTTACACCGGTGAACTGAAAGTGACTGTCGTCTACACGTTCACCAACGAGAACGAGCTGATGATCGAGTATCTGGCCACCACCAACAAGATGACCATCATCAACCTGACCAACCACGGATTCTTCAGCCTCGCCGGCATTGCCGACCCCACTCCCACCATCGAAGACCTGGAGTGCGAGATCAACGCCGACTTCTATCTGCCTATCGACGAGACCTCCATCCCCACCGGAGAGATCCGCTTCGTCGAAGGCACACCCTTCGACTTCCGCACACCGAAACCCATCGGACAGGACATCGATGCTGACAATGAGCAGATACGCAACGGTTCGGGCTACGACCACTGCTATGTCCTCAACAAGCACGAGGAAGGCGAACTGAGTTTCGCAGCACGCATCTACGAGCCAAAGAGCGGCCGCACAATGGATGTCTACACCACCGAGCCCGGTGTGCAGCTCTACACCGATAACTTCGGCAACGGCGAGAAAGGCCAGCGTGGCGCCACTTTCCCACGTCGCAGCGGCATCTGCTTCGAGGCACAGCACTTCCCCGACAGCCCCAACCGTCCTTATTTCCCGTCTGTCGTCCTGAAACCCGGACGCCGCTACAAACAAAAGACCATCTATCAGTTTGGAGTAAGGAAATAAGACACCGCCACAGCCGCGACCGACAACGCTTGCCGCAGCCCTTCTGAACGCTGCGGCAAGCGGCGGCCGGCAACCACGCACGACAATACACCCAAAAACCTAATAAACAAAATGAGCAAGCAAAAACAAAACGGAAGCATCATTGCCATCGTGACGATGTTCTTCCTCTATGCAATGATTTCGTTTGTCACCAACCTCGGTGCCCCCATCGGCGTCATCTGGAAAAACCAGCCTGAGATTGGCGGTTCAAACGTTCTCGGCATCATGGGTAACTTCATGAACTTCTTCGCCTATCTGTTCATGGGCATTCCCGCAGGCAAGATGCTGACAAAGGTAGGCTACAAGAAAACTGCACTCATCGGTATCGCCGTGGGATTCTTCGGCGTACTGATCCAGTATCTCTCTGGATTCTCCGGAGGTATCCCCGGATTCTGCATCTATCTGTTTGGAGCCTTCATCTCTGGATTCTCCGTATGTATCCTCAACACCGTTGTCAACCCGATGCTGAACCTGCTCGGTGGCGGTGGAAACCGTGGCAACCAACTCAACATGATCGGCGGTACGCTCAACTCCCTCTCAGGCACCATGACGCCGATGCTTGTGGGAGCACTCATCGGCACCGTCACTGCCTCTACCAAGATGGCCGACGTCAACCTCGTCATGTTCATCGCCATGGCAGTCTTTGCATGTGCTTTCTTCATCCTCCTCTTCATCCCCATCCAGGATCCCGAAATGGGCAAGGTGACTGCCGACACAGTCTTCGAGCACTCTCCCTGGTCGTTCCGTCACACCCTGCTCGGTGTCATCGCCATCTTCGTCTATGTGGGCGTTGAAGTGGGCATCCCCGGCGGCCTCAACTTCTATCTCTCCGACACCACAGCGAAAGGTGCATGGGTGAATCCTGAGGCTATACTCAACGCCGCCACCATTGGTGGTGCCGTAGCCGCCATGTATTGGCTGCTCATGCTTGTGGGTCGTCTTGTCTCAAGTGCCATTGCCGGCAAGGTCTCTTCCCGTCAGATGATGCTCTGCACCACCACAGTGGCCATGATTCTGATTCTGGCAGCCATGCTGACCCCGAAGTCGGTGACTGTGAGCATGCCTTTGGTGAAGATTCTGGAAGGAAGCGTCGAGATGATTACCGTGCCCATGAGTGCCCTGCTACTCGTGCTCTGCGGCCTCTGCACCTCTGTGATGTGGGCATCCATCTTCAACCTGGCCACTGAGGGCCTGGGCAAATACACGGCACAGGCATCCGGTATCTTCATGATGATGGTTGTCGGTGGCGGTGTCTTGCCCGTCGTGCAGAATTTCTTCGCCGACTTCATG
>CADBLU010000263.1 GCA_902795605.1 uncultured Prevotellaceae bacterium
ATTTCTGACATGACAAAATCCTGAGCAACTTTTTGTTGCTCAGGAACTTATAAACAATGTTAAATCAAAGTGGTGCGGATTTTAGGGTTGAATTAGAAATGTTTGCTGTAGCCGTGGCAGCAGTTGGTGCAGACACCTTGAAACTTGCCTTGGTATCCTTGGCAGTAGCAGCCGTGCACCATACAATGCCCGCCCAGATTGACAGGGCTCTGATGCGTATAGAATCGCCTCATAGGGTGTGATTCTTTCTCCTGTCTGACAGGGTTTTCACTTCTATTTTGCCATTCAGCTAATATTTCCACTCCCACAATGAGCGGGATGGTCTTGGCTTTTCTTTCTTTTTCTGTTGTCGTGCTCATGGTCCTGTATGATTAATATGCTATTCTGAAGCCGATATCTGCACGGCTATTCGAAGATTTGAACTTTTCACGGTAGAATACCCAGCAGAGAGTGTCCTTGCAGTTGAAGGCTCCTCCTCTGATAACCCTGTTTTCACCAACAATCCCTCCAATGGGATTCTTGACAGGATGCCGCTCAAGGGAGAACACACCCTTTCTCGGCCCCTTCTCATAGGATTTCTGGTATACGTCCTGGCACCATTCCCATACATTGCCGCTCATGTCGTATATTCCCAGTTGGTTGGGGTCTTTTTGCTTTATGCTGTGAAAACGGTTGGACGAATTCATGTTATACCATCCCACCATATCCAGTACATTTTTGCCGGCATAGACAGCTCCGTCGCTCAGTTCGCCTCCTCTTGCGGCATACTCCCATTCAGCCTCTGTGGGTAGCCGGAAATTCCAATTCGTCAGTTTGTTCAGTTTCTGGATAAACTCGTGGCACTGATGCCATGAGATATTGACGACAGGTCTGTTGAGGTCCTCATTTTTGACGGAGATACCCATCACTCTTGCCCATTCAGCATTGGTGACGGGATGGTCGCAGATGTGGAAGTCGCTTAATTCCACCAATGTGGTGCCAATCTTGTTGATGTTAAGAAAAGGGCGGTACATTTTCAGCAGGTCGCCCATTTGAAATGTGCCACCCTTTACTTTAATCATGCTTGCTTTGATGTATTCTAAAATGTCGGCATCCATGATTTATTGGAATTTATATCCGCAATATGGGCATACAGAAGCATTCTTGTCTACCATTTGCTTACAAACGGGACATTCCTTTCCCTCATGTTGGTCGAGAATCTTCTGATAATCTCCACTTTCTACCCATTTAATCAGTTCGTAGGCTCTCATGATTGTCCACGGATGCGAGTCGTCCAAGATAGAGATATTCCGTATGATGGTATTGGTTGTATCACCATATTTGGTCATGAACTCCTCCGCTTGTTTGGCGAAGATGTGCGGGTCGGCAGTGTCGAAATATCTCTTGGGAAGTCCTGCCATCTTCATAATAGCACTCAGTGCTGCCTCCAGGTCCTGGCATGCCAGGAGTCCGGCCCTGTCGGCCGTAAATTCCGACATTCGGTTCCAGTACCCCAGTCCCAGTTGGATGGGCTTCATCAGTGCTCCCGCGAGTATGCTTGAAGCCATAAGCTGAGAGAAGAAGGACCCCATCACATGATACAGCACATGTCCGCTTTTCACATGTCCCAGTTCGTGGCCGATGATATAGGTCAGTTCGTTGTCGGGCATGAGGTCTACAGCTCCGGTGTAGAGCACCAGGATGGTGTCGTCTTTATATCCAGTGGTGTAAGCGTTGATGCAATAGGCCCATTGGGTATAGATTTCCGGCAGTTGTTTCAGATTGATGGTTTCTGCTGCACTTCTTACGAGTTTAAACAATTCTGGGCATGATGTGGGAGTGACATGGAAATTACTCCCGCACAACTGCACGATATCCCATTTGATTTCAGCCCAGTTGAGGAAGAAGTTGACCACGGTGTCAAACCCTTTCAGCTTTCTCAGTTTTTCAAGTGCTGCTTTATCGAACGGATGCTCATAAGCATCGGAATTGAGATTGATAAGTTTTTTCTTCATCATTTGTCTGTCAAAATAGTGAAGGTTTTGGGACTTGGCGATTATAATTCTTTATGATCGTCTTTTATCTTCAAAAAAAAAATTGGATGAGATTGAGTAGCAGTGACCCTCCAAGAACAGCCGCACCAATGAGAAGCATCTTCTTGCTCTTCTCCTGTAGTGTGCCATATTGCTCTCTTATGTTTTTCAGTTCGTTGGATGTAGAGATGGCCGATGAGCGCAAGCCGTCGCATTCCTTTTCTTTTTCCGCAAGTCTCTTTTGGCTTTCCTCCAACTGTTCCCGCACGTCTTCATGGTTGTCTGTCGCCCCGCCAATGTCGCGAGTGACGGTCTCTGCTTTCTTTTTTACGACCGGTTGGCATTGGTATTGTATCTTCATCAGTCGGGAGAGGTTGATAAACCTTTGCTTCTTTACCGTTTCCAGGGGCAGTTGCAGTTCGTTGAGTGTCTTTTGGGTTACGTCGCTCTTATATCCGAAATTCTCTGACGTAGGAACGAACAACAAGATTTCTCCTTCCCTGCCGATGACATCGAGGAGTTCGGAGCCTTTGTCATCAAAACCGTAGTCTCCGCTGCATTCCTCGACATACTTGGCGAGTCTGTCACCTTCGAAGTGAAGTCCGCCTCTCAAGTCGAACATGTCGGCAAAGTCCTCTTCGAACTCATGGAGGTTGTTGGCTATCCTGACTGTCAGCAGGTCAAGAGTGTCCTTATCTTCTTTGTCACCGATAAACAGGACAGCACTGTTGATGCGTCTGTTGTCAGTGTCTGTTCCCAAACTTGGAATTTCTCTCACCACGAGCGCAAGTGTCTCCGGGTCGAGGAATCTATATAGTATTTTGGCTCCCCCTCTGTTGAAATAGAGGTCTGCAAGTTGAGGCAATTCCTGGTCATTTTCGGTAGTTACCTCGAGGTGGAGGCTTTCATGCTTTTCGCCCATGATGCGGAAGGTTCTGAATCCTCCATAGCTGTATTGGCAATAATATCTTATCATAATTTTATATTTTATTAATTCTTTTCAATGATATCCACGACTCTCATGAATCCGTCGCCGCTGTATTTGATGATGTTGCGGTTGTTGAAATTCGAGATGAGTTCTGTGTAGGCTTTCAGGTTCTTGCCAAAAGACCTGGCAAAGATTTTGGTGAAGATACGCCACCAAGGCAAATCATCGATTTTCTTTTTCTCAAAGGCATCGACCGCTTTTTCCTTCTCCACGAGAAATGTGAGGATGTGATAGGCGGGCTGCTCACAGAAATGAGGCTTGAATACACCGTCTGTGGTTTTATACCATGAAAGCGGAATTTGCGTGAAGTCGATGAAGAGCGTCGGGTCGGGCTTAGGCTCCACCATATAGACGGCGTCTTCCGAAATCATCATGCCGTCTCCCATCATGATTTGTCCCGTCAGTTCGTTGACGGAGCCTAATTCACCGATTTTGTCTCTTTCGTTTCTGTATACCCTATATCCGTCGAGCATTTTTGAATGAGTGATGCCTCCCACAGTCTCGATTGGCATGACCCAAATATCCACTGCAGAGTGTTTGACCCAGTTGTTGATGAGATTACGATATGCCTGACACACTTTTTCTGTGACAATATCTGCTTGTCCTTTTTGGGTCCATCTCTCACATTTGACAGGACAGAAAATAATCATCTTCCGGTCCAGTTGTTCGTTCAGGATTGTGATGTTGGCCATCATGTTGGTAATCTCATCAATACGGTTGTAGACGGAATTGATGTTGGGGTTCTCCTCCTGCATCAGATAAGGAGTGTCGATGGCTATAATGAAGACGTCGCTTTCAGTCACCAGTTCTTTGAGCCGGTTGTGGTTGGTGCTTGTGGCACACATCCATTCTCCTGGAACGTCGACAAAATCAAAGGCAACCTCGCACCTGCCACCGATTTGGGTGAGAAGAGTGTAGGTAGATTCCGTCTTGCTTGGCGTCATGTCGACGAGGAAATTGCTGTTGGCACCGACACGCGATCTTGTGCGCAAATAGTTGTCTATTTCTTTTCTTTTTGTGGTCAGCGGCACAGCCATCCCGCCGTAATCAGTCTGGTCGGTAATTGTACAGAGGTCAGCCGTTTTATCTTGCTCTCCTAATGCATATAGGATGGAGGCCAGGATGGAGGATTTTCCGGCTCTTCTGCCTCCCAACATAAGTATCTTGTGTGACATGTGATGAAAAGGATTTGTTTGTTGTTATTTGCAATATTTGAAAAGGTCGTGGCCGCATAGCACATTGTAGCCAAAGCCTTCGGTGATGCGGTGGTTTTCCATGTTGAGTATCTCATTAAAGAATTCCTCGTCGCTGTCGAAGAGATCAAAAATCTTACCCAACAAGATATCGAAAATATTTCTGTTTTTCTTTTTCCTCGCATAGAGTGAAGAGAGGAAAGAGAGCATGTAGTAAAGAGGTTGCACGCAAAAAGCGGGGCTGTATTTAGGTGCGTCTCCGTGGAATTTGTACAACACCTCTTCGGGGCATCCTTGCTCGTTGAGACGGACGCTACCGCCATCGTTTGCCATTTTGTCGTACACCACATCGCCGAGTGTGAGGATGGGTGTGACGGCACAAGCCACCTTCCCGCTTTTCTTGAACATGTCAATCAGTTGGCCATAGACCTCTTGGCATCGCTGAAGCACTTCGTCCATCCGCCTTTCATGGAAATATTTCTCACATTTCAGCGGGACGAGCAATACCAGTTTCTCACCATTGAGGTTGGCGATGCAATCGTTGAAGAAATTGATGATGGCAGATGGCTTGTTTTTTACTTCGCAGAACCTCCCTCCATATTCCATGAGGTGAGGCGTGTCTATCGCCAGGAAAATGGCGCTTGAGTCATTAATGAATCCTTTGACTTCATCGGGCTTGGAAACCACGTATTCACCGGGGAAATCCTTGATTTCCATGTCGATGCGGGGCTCTTTGCCCTTGAGTCCGAACTCAAAGTCAAATGTGTTGACAGTGGAGGAAGCTTCAATGCCGGCGATAGGTCTGTCGGTGATTTGCTGGCGGTTGGCAAAGATAGAGTTGAGCAGGTGCTTCTTCGTCGTGAGTTCCTGCTCGGTATCGCCGATGGCCAGCATTTTCAGATTGGTCGACATTCCGAGGTTTTCTTGTGTGTCGCTGAAGATGGCTGTCAGGATGGTTGTCTTTCCCACAGCGCGTGGTCCCATCATGCATACCTTCATAGGTACACGATAGATGGCTTTTTTCTTGAAAATGTCAGCTATTCCCATGGTCAGTTGATTGTTAAGACAAATAGTTCACGTTTTCTTAATTCATTGAGCCGGTTATGGTAGTCGTTAAGTTGTCCCAACGCCACCTCTTTGTTGGCGATATTCTTGAATTCTTGTGGCCAGATGGCCGGCGCATATTTGCGGTAGAAATTCTTAAGCTCACGATTGCCATCTCTTTTAAAGATGAGTCGGTCGTAGAGTTTTTGGATACGCGCGCAGAAGAGATAATAGGGTATGGAGAGCAAATCTTTCACACCCTCCATCATCTCATCGGCCACGATGGGGATCGTGCTAAGTAGCGTCTGTTCGATGACAGAGGCTATTTCGTCATTGGATAAGCCTTGGAAATTGGGGACGACAAACCGCTTGTTCTGATTGTTGGAGTCAAGGCATGTAAGTGCCATATCTGCTTTGTATTCAATAGAACCCTCGATGTTGAGCCTGAAATTGAGGATGTCGTTGAGCGCGTTCTCCAAGATGGGATAGTTCTTCAGCTTTTCCTCAATGAAGTGAGCCAGCCAGTCCATGTCATCCTTGTAGTCGGTCTGCATGGGCACCTTGGCAAGTCTTCCGCCTTCATCTGAGCGAAGAGTCTCGCATACTTCACGTTTGAAGTCGTCTTGGAGAGTCGTCACTGTGCTTCTGCTGATTTCCTCAAACTCTTCCCTTATTTCCGCGCGCAGGTTATCGGCATAATAGTTATATGCGTTGTGGGCATGTCCTTTTTCACCACCTGCCGTCAGGCGGTCAAGAATGACTTCTTTCTTGGGGCAATGCTTGGCGATATTGCGGATGACTCTTCTCACTTCATTGAAAATCAAGTCGCACTTCTTGTTGCGGTCGCTGTACTTGGTCTTCAATTCATTGAGTTTCCTTGTCAGCAGGAGGTTGTCCTCCCAAAGGTCATCAAAGAGTCCGCCGCTTTCGAGGTTCTTCTTGAAACTTCCCGACAAGATGTTCGACACTTTGAGGCAGAAGTTGTAATAAGAATTGTAGCACTCATTGAATAATTGGTTGGCTTTTTTCATCAGACTGCCATCCACCTGTGAGAGGTTGGCTGCAAGAAAGTTCAGGATGGGCATCAGCAGTTCGTCCTCCACGCTCTTCCTGTCGCCGCAATTCGTCTTCTTGATGAAAGCATAGTTAAGGGCTCTTTGGTTGAGGGCGATTTCCATGGCGTTGCCGGAATTCTGGTTCTTCAGTTCGTCACAGACGTTGAGGGCGAAGAAAAGCCATTTGGAGAGAGCTTCTGTGCCCATGGCTTCCCTGATGAGGTCATAGAGTTCGTCGTCCTCCACTCTTATGTTGTCGCCGTTGGGGTTGGGCAACCTCACAAGAATCGCGGCATCGCTGTCTTCTCTCAAAGTGGTAATCATTTTCTCTCGGATACCCAATGAGGTGTCACCAAGTCCGATAGTGTCTACAAGGACGATTTTGCCTGCATCTTTCACGGGGAACTCAGTGAATATCTGCACTTCCTTGACGGCAAGGAAAGCGTAGGTCGGCTTCATGTCAGCGTCATATTGAGCCACGTATTTTCTGATGTCTTTCTCGTCGGGCAGGTCGATGGTCTGTCCTATGTATGCGGCATAGTCGTCATAGTGCTCTACATATTTTTTCAGGTGCAGGAAGAGTGAGTTGCTGCCTCCCGACTTGTTGATGAGGTCTTTTTCAAAGGCATTGATTTCCGAAGTCAGGTTCTTGATATTCCCTAAACTGCCCAATAGGCATGGGATGCTTATGGCATCAAGATATTTTTGAACTTGCTCCACCATTTCTATCTCATTATAGAAAACCACTTTGGCGTGGGTGTTCCCTGCTGAGTTGAAAATGACAGATTTAGCACCTGTACAGTCGCCGCCATCTGATGCGGGAATCACCTCGTTGCTCAGTCCGCTGATGGATTGGAGCAGACGGCTTTTTCCCTGCCGTGCCCTGCCGACGACACTGATGTTGATGCTGTCGCGGTTGAAGCGTTTTTCAAGTCGGTCGCATTCCTTGAGGCATTTCTCCACCATCAGTTTCAGGGCAGACGTGTCGGTGGCGATGACGTTGTCTTTGAATGTAGGGTCTTCTGTCGACATCATGAAATACTCTCCGCTGCTTCTCTCTATCTGAGAGAGGATGTTCCCACGCAGTCCTTCATAGTCATTAAGCAATTTCAACAACTCATTGAAAAATGCCTTTTTAGTTCTAATCGCACTAAGGCGACCTTTCCCCTCATACTCATTCCGGCCAATTCTTTGGTCGATGATTTGGTTGATTTTCTCGGTAATAGTCATTAATGGATATGTTTTGTAAATTGAGTTTGTCTTGGTATGTTCATACTCGGTGTTTTCACAGGCACCATAGCTATTTGCCCACAAAGTTAACAAAAACATTTGAATGTGCAAACATTCAAGCATTTTTTACGACAACTTGTTGTTGACAGGCATTTGTTCACCCTCAAAATTGTAGGTTTATGAGAACAGTATGTACCATGAAAAGACTTGCTGAGGCTCTGATTCTGTCGTTCAAAGCGAATTTCTACATCAGGAAGAAAAAACATCTTTTAAAATTGCCACTTTCATGAAAATCTATTATTTTTGCAAAAAAAGACAGATGTCATGATGGTCATCAAGAGGAAACAAACTGTCCTTCGAGAGACGGCATAGTGATTCCCCCCAACAGATAGTCTATGGAACAATACGAGGTTTTCATCAGCTACCGCCGCTCCGACTCTACAGAGCGTGCCTTGCTTATCAAAGAGATGCTTGTCCAAAAAGGGTACGCACCTGAGAGCATCTTCCTTGACTTGCACAGCATTCATGAGGGTGATTTCCCTGAGCGCATCCAGAGCGCACTGAGGAATTCAAAGGCTTTCATCCTCCTGGTATCCAACAACAGTTTCACGCCGGAGAATAATGATGGAATCTCCGTCGTCGACTATTATTACGAGGAGATCAAGATGGCTTTGGACCTTAAGATGAAGTTCATCCCCGTCCTTTACGACAATTTGAAGATAGAAAACATCTCTTTCCCCAAGGAAATCAAGGAAAGGAACATCAGTTTGAAAAGCGCCATCAATTTCTATCCTGAATACAAGGACGCTGTGGAAGAAAGAATCTATGAATTCCTTCATGACAAGAGGAATTGGAAAGAGAAGCTCACCCGGACGGGGAATATCTTGGGCATCTATACCGTCCTTACTCTTCTGAGTGCCCTGGGAATGTACGTGTATGACACATTCTTCCTAAGCAAGGAGACTCAGATGGAGACAGTGATGAGCCACATGGTATCATACGATGGTGCCTATTGCTATCAACTGCCCAATGAGATGGTATGCTACTTTCCGAAAGACGGGGCTATTAAGCATCTTCGGTTGGGGGAGATACCGCCCGGCACCATCCCAATCAACATGGGGCAAATGCATGAGGCTGGACTTTGGGCATTGGTGATGGGCCTGGCGAATGAGGTGACAAAATCCAAGTTGAAGCCACATGGGGGGAAGGCCCTCATCGCTTATGTGGTTGGTGCCGTGGTCGTGGCCACGGGCATTGGTTTGGGATGTGTTTTGGAAAGAATGGTCTTTCCAGTAGAATATTCCTCTTCCATCCAAAAGAGCTTGGACAAAAAGGATTTTTGGCAGGATATCGTCAGAAGAAAGGAATTCGTACCCACAATTCAGCTAAAAGATTTACTGAAAAATGGATGACGACGGATAATGCCATTTGTGAATAGATCCTTCGCCCTTCATCCGCCTTTTCGTGCTTGTTTGCATTTTTTATCATAAAGAAAGGCGGGTGCAATCAGAAAAAATGCTATTTTTGCAGTGGCGGGCAGGACTGGAGCAAAAACTGAAGCAAAATCTGCTGGTGAAAACAACTGATAAAATCTGCTGGCAAAAGATGAGGAGCACCATGCTACTCCTCTGCCATTGGAGAACTGTGCGCTGGAGAGCAATGCTCGGCCCGGCAAGAACGATGACCAGTGGCCGGCCTGTCATTACCAACCAAAAAGAAAGTCTATGAAGCATCTGCAAACTACCATTTCCATGCTGTTTTTCGGCGTCATGCTGACGGCGAGTCTTCCCCTCCATTCCCAGACGATTGGTATGCCCAAGGGTGAGATGATCTCCTATTCCTATACGCGTGGCGGCGGTATGAACCCGCTTGACTTCACCATTTTCGCCATCAGATATGTGGAGGATGAGAATAAATGGAAACTTACTGTCAGTGGCGATTGCCCTGGCGAGAATTTCACGTTTGAGGTGGGGCCCGAGGTGATGGAGCAGTGCCGCAGTCTGGTGGAGAAACACAAGCTCTATCTGTCGAGAGGCTTCTACAAGCCGGAGTTCATCGTCCACGACGCCCCTTCCGCCTACTTCAGCGTCACTTTCCGCAAGCCTTATACCTCTATCAGTGGCAGTGGAGATATCCCCAAGAATATCCGTGAGGGTATTTCCGCCGTCAACAAATATCTCCGCAGTCTGGCGGGCGACCGTAAGGCCGAAGGACACGTCGACCGGGTGTATAATGCAGACAGCATCGCCGGCATGCACTGGACAGACGGCTACCGCAAGGTCACCACCCCGGAAAACTCCGAGAAGCCGCTGAAACTGGCCGTCCGACAGTTGTCCGACTCCACCGCGACCATCAACGACCTCTCGAAGATGGGCTTTACACGGTTCCGCGACGGCGACCGCCATTTCTTCGTCATCCACGACTACAAATACGACGTCACCCGCATCTTCTTCAGTTTCGACGGCAAAGAACAGACTCTCAACTCGATGCGGAAGCTCGATGAGGCCTCCCTATTGAGAGGCGCTTTCACCGACGATGAAGGTCACCGCTATCTCTTTACGTCCGACTGGATGGTGCAGGAGGACGGAAACGCACCCAAGCAGTTCCTCTATTATGATGCCCAGGGCGGACAACGGCCGGTGATTATCTTCAAAGGAGAGCAGATGAGGGATTTCAAAGTGACAGAGCAAGGAGTAGATTTCTTCGGCCTCAAGCGGCCCGGTGACCGCGACGGCAAAGACCCCTTCTGCAGTCTCACCCGTGTGGCTGACGACAAGGAGTGGTGGCCGGTGGTCAATGAGCGTTTCCTCAGTCAGCCGATGATCGACTGCCTGTCCGACACTCAGCTTGAGCAGATGAGCATGAGTATTCGCATGTATCCCATCCATCCCGAGGGAGGCCTTTCGAAGTTCTCAGATATCGGCGAGGTCAATCAAGAACTGATTGACAGAGATTCTGCCAAGCGTAAGAAATAGGCCTTTTCAGTGCCTCATGTTTTCTATCTATTAAGATGATAATGAATATTTTAAGTGTTTTTCAAAAAGGCGGGTGTGTGGTCATGGCCTTGAAATGGCTCTTGCTGTTGCTTTTCTTGGCGTTTGCCGTCGTTGTGATTTGCAATGTGATTGTGAACAGTGCCGCCAAAGGACGGTGCTACACCGATCTGTCGGCGCTGCCGCATCGTTCCGACGCCTTGGTGCTTGGCACCAATCCTCTGGCTAAGAGCGGTCGCCCCAACTCATTCTTTAAGAATCGCATCAAGGCTGCTGCCGACATGTATTTTGCAGGCAAGTGCGACCGCATTATTCTCAGTGGTGCCAAGACCGGCGATGACTACGATGAGCCTCAGACCATGCACGATGACCTGCTGGCGCTCGGCGTGCCCGACAGTGTGATGGTGCTCGACGGAGAGGGCTTCCGCACCATTCATTCCATGAAACGCGCATGTGGCGAATTCGGTGCCGACTCGCTCATCATTGTCTCGCAGGAGTTCCACAATATCCGCGCCATCTATCAGGCCAAGCATCTCGGTATCGACGCCATCGGCTTCAACGCGGAAGACTCCCCTTATCGCTACTGGCGCATCAAAAACCATCTGCGCGAGTATCTGGCACGTGTGAAAGTGGTGCTCGAGATGACCTTTGGAAAATATGAATGACGGTGTGGCTGAGTGATTTTTTGTCACATGCCCCATTTATTTCATATTTTTTGCCTATCTTTGCACGCGGAGGCCTGGCGTAGGCTCCTGCATCAACCTGATAACAAAGATGTAAGTTAACGATAACAAATAAGAGATGTAAGTAAACTAATTCATTCAAACTACTTTTTATGAGAAAAATCTTTACGCTAATCATGATGCTCACTCTCACCTTAGGTGCGAGTGCGCAGGTGAAGAAATCATGGGACTTCACCAAGGGACTCAGCGACGAGACCATTGAGAATCTCAACGCCGATGCCACCCATTGGGCCGAGAACGGCAATGATGCCGACGGCAATGTGAACAACTGGAAGAACGTGGGCAAGCCCGACGCCAACTCGTATCTGATGGCCAACGGAGTCATCATCCCCGAGACCATGGGACTGCTCATCGATATCGGCAGCAACAAGGACAACTCCATCCATCTGGCCACCACCAAGATGCGCCTCACCCGCAAGGGCACCAAAATCACTTTCCCCAAACTGGCCAATGGTCAGAAAATCACCATCGTGGGACGCTCAGCCAACAGCTCAGCCACCAACCGTGGTATCGCCCCCGTGCAGGACTACATCAAGTTCCAGCCCGATGAGAGTTCATCGCTCTATGGAGGCGCCAGCATCTTCCTCGGCAATACTGTCGACGGTTCGGAGGGCACCTACACCTTCGTGTGGAAAGTGGAGACCGAGGAGACCGACTCCGTGGACGTACAGTTCCAACTCACTCCCGATGCCGGCATCGACTTCACCCTCTTCCAGATCGACGAGGGCGATGCTCCCGAGGTGAAGGAGGCCCAGAAGGTGGGCTATCTCTACAGCGGCTCGGTCGACGACGACTATGCTTATATCTATCTGGCCGGCGACAGCCGTTTCGACATCACCGAGATCAACGTGGATGCCACAGAGGAGACCGCAGAGTCGCTCCGTCAGTATGAGGCCATCGTCGTCAGCCCCACCATTGCTGCCGACAATGCCTACCTGAGCACCATCGCTGCCACGATAGCCTATGTGCCTATGCTCAACCTCAATCCCGCACTCTATGAGCCGCTCGGACTGGGCAAGGCCGTGACCACCACGACAGGTGTGCTCACCGTGCTCGACGCTGAGAATGCCACTTTTGAAGGCTTCGACATGGCCGAAGGCCTTGAGCTGCTTACCGAAGGCAACATCACCGGCGTGGAGTTGGGCGACTATTTCTCCGGCGACAAGGTGATTGCCACTGCCGGCGATGTGACAGCCATGCATATCCACAACGCCAACCGCAATGCCTATATGCTGCTGCCGCTTCCCTTGGCCGACATGCCGTTGGCCAACCAGAACACCATCTCGCAGCTTATTCCCCAGGCACTTCAGACCGTGACCGACAGCAAGCAGGAGGTGCGCTCAGTGGCTAAGCCCGTCATCAGCGTGGCTCAGGAGGACGGCTATTCCACCGTCAGCATCTCTGCCAACTTCAGCAATAAGATCTACTACACCCTCGACGGCACCGATCCCACCACGGAGAGTACTGTCTATACAGAGCCTTTCACCCTCACTCAGAACACCACCGTCAAGGCTTTCGGCGTGGGCGATGGCTATACTCCCAGTGAGATTGTCGCCCGCGAGGTCGTCATCATGACACAGGCCGCAGCACCGGTGTTCACCGTGGCCCGCGAGGCCGGCAAGTCGTTGGTCACCATCACCTCTGCCAGCGAGGGCACGACTGTCTACTACAGCTTCCGTGAGACCACCACTCCCACTGAGGCCGTGGTCTACAGCGAGCCTGTCGAGATCACTGCTCCCGCCACTATCTATGCCTTCGCACAGGGCGGCGACTTCCTCACCTCAGACGTCGTCTCGAAGTTCGTGGGTGTCGACGGTATCGACAAGAGCAATATCCGCTGGGACGTGCTGGCACACTTCGATGCCAACGCCGACGACTGGAAGGGCAAGGGTCAGCAGACCGATGACAGCGGTGCCATCGTCAATGCCAACTACCTCTTCACTTGGGGTAAGAATTCCGGCAACTACTATGACCAGAGCAAACCCATCGGCACCGTGGTAGGCTCAGAGGGTCAGGATTCCACCATCTATGAAATCGTGGAGCCCCAAATGCTCGAGGCCAACGGTTGGGTCGCCAAGTCGCGCGGCCAGGTGATGGTTTGGGAGAGCCTCAACCTGGGCTACAACATCGGCGATACCTCGATGCGCAATCCCGACAGCGCAGAGGATATGATCGGCGTGAACGACACTGAGGGCATCACCCCCAATGCGCTGACCTTCGGCAAGCAGCCCAGCGACGGTCCGTTCAACGCCAGTCTTGAGACGACGGCCAAGTATGCCGGTCCGTTCGACGTCATCATCTATGCCGGCAACGGCAACGAGGGCGAG
>CADBLU010000264.1 GCA_902795605.1 uncultured Prevotellaceae bacterium
TACTGCAATGCAATGCGGGAGAGTAGGTCGCCGCCTCCTTTTGAGTCCTCTCCGGAGCCTGTGCTCTGGGGAGGCTTTTTTTGTGCCCTCACCTGCATCTATTATGAATTGCATATGTGCGCACCAAAGCCACTTCAGAAATTTTGGAGTAGCTTTTTCATTCTTGTTGTCTTCCATCAGGAAAATGCGTAAGTTTTTCTCCTTTAGTTCTTGTTCGTTACAAAAAAAATCACTATGTTTGCATCCTGAAATGCGGCTATGGAAAAGATGCTTCGTGTGGCTCGGCAGGATAGGCCATCGCCGGGGGTTCGGTGTGCAGTCGCCTACCGACTACCGGTTTGTGTGTGATGTCATCTTAGAGCGCTTGCCTTATTACAAATACAGGCAACTCGCCTCTGACTTCCCCGACCTGGATGGAATGGCAAGAAAACGTTGCCAACTCTTTTTCCGACTGGCCAACTACTGTCAGGCACGCACGTTTCTTCACTATGGCTCCTGCCAGGACGCCAGCCTCGCCTATGTCAGGGCGGGATGCGAGAAGGTGCTGGTGAGAGACGGTGCCGGCAAAGGCGCGCAAGCCACGCTGCCAGAGACTCCCTTCCTGGCCTGTGCTCCCGCGGCTGCTCCCTCGCGTGAATGGTGGGAGTGGCTGCTTGCGGCGGCCTCCGACGACTCTGTCATCGTTGTGGAGGGTATCAAGGAGGGAAAAAAGGAACGTGAAGCATGGCGGTGGCTGACGGAAAACGACCGGGCCTCCGTGACCTACGATTTATATGATTGTGGGATAATAATCACAGCCAAACGACGTTATAAGAAAAATTATATCATCAACTTTTAAATTTCAAGACTATGAAAATTACCAAGGTGTATACCAAGTCTGGAGATGAGGGCTTGACCTCATTGGTGGGCGGCTACAGGGTCAGCAAGACCAATGCCCGCATTGAAGCCTACGGCACAGTCGATGAACTGAGCGCGAATCTGGGCCTTCTGGCCTCCTATATGAAAGACGGCGACGACAAGACCATCATCATCCGCACGCAGAGAAACCTGTTTACCATCGGGTCCAACCTCGCTACAGACAAGTCGAAAATGGAGGTGGCCACTGCCTATAGGCTCGACCCGGGAGAGGTGAAAGTGCTCGAAGAGGAGATTGACGCCATCCTTGAGAACATCCCGCAGCAGGTGGCCTTCATCTTGCCGGGAGGCTCGCACGAGGCTGCCTACGCCCATGTATGCCGCACCGTCTGCAGACGCGCCGAAAGAAGGATCTTCTTCATGAATGAGAGCACTCCTGTCGACCCCGAAATCCTCCAATACATGAACCGGTTGTCTGATTATCTTTTCGTTCTCGCCCGTAAATTAAATTTTATAGACGGAGTGAGAGAAAAAATATGGAAGAAACCTTTGAAATAAGAAAAAATATATTACTTTTGCGCATTAATTCTAAATGTGAAAAAATTTCAAGACTATGTATTGGACACTCGAATTGGCTTCTAAGCTCGAAGATGCGCCCTGGCCCGCTACTAAAGAGGAATTGATTGACTACGCCATAAGGTCAGGAGCACCCCTTGAGGTGCTGGAAAATCTTCAGGAAATTGAGGATGAGGGAGATGTCTATGAAAGTATAGAGGACATTTGGCCTGATTACCCTACCAAAGAAGACTTTCTCTTTAACGAGGATGAGTATTAATGGGTAGAAATTCTACCAAGTAGTTAAAAACCAGCGAGATAAGCAAATTTTGTTTGTTTGTCTCGCTGGTGTTTTTAAATACATGATTGAGTTCCCTTGATAGGATCTTGATTGGTCAAAATGAACGGTCGGTAGTAATCGTCCTCCTGTCATTGAGGATGTCGCAGATTTGCTGACAGTCCAGCGAGAGGCCGGCGACGTATATTTCGTAGGGCTTGCCGGGATGAAGGTTTTCCGGGTATCTGACGCGCGCCCTGCGGCTGTTCTCGATTTCCTCCTCCGGCGCCCAGTGCTCAGTGCCCTGCTTATAGCGGATGGCGATCACCTCAAGTCCTTTGTGCTTTAACGAACTGAATGACTCCACGTCCTCGAAGCGCACTTCCCAAGGGTCGTATGTGTTCACTGTCACTGCCTTGTCGGTGATAATCAGTTGCGGACGCCTCCATATATACCTGATGACGGTGACGATGGCGAAGATGCCGAACATAATGATGAGGATAATCGGGCCTGCCTTGAACTCCCATTTTTCATTCCGCAACATGTAGCCGCCCCATAGGCCGAAAGTGAGGCACAGCGCCAGACCGAGGTCTAATTTCCAAAAGGATTTGTAAATTTTGATTTTTTCCATCTTTTATTGCTCGTTTGAGATCATCTCTTGATGATAGTTTGAAATAATGGTCGGTGGATGACGGCTTTTTCACGCTACTCACCTTCATTCGTCTTTTATTCGTCTCTGTATTCCAGGATGTCGCCCGGCTGGCAGCCCAGTTCGCGACAGATGGCTTCAAGGGTAGAGAACCTCACGGCCTTTGCCTTGCCCGTCTTGAGTATCGACAGGTTGGCCTGTGTCAGTCCCACGCGTTCCGACAATTCACCAAGCGATATCTTGCGCTTGGCCATCTCCACATCGAGGTTGACTATTATCCTTCCCATAGGCTCCTAAATGGTTAAATCATTTTCTTCTTTCAATTTCAGGCCGATGGCGAACACCTCCGCGATGATCAGGCAGAAGAGGCTGAAGATAAAATCGTCCATTGCATCGTTGTAGACTTTGTCTGCCGGCACATGGCCCAGCAGGTCGTATGTCGAGAATACGACTTTAGGTATCAACATGCCCCATCCCGTCCAGCGCAACAGGGGGACATTCTCCCAGACAAACACCTTGTCGCGGTTGACGTTGATGATGAATCGCACGAGTGAGATGAACGAGCGTATCAGGAGAAAGATGCAGGTAAGGCCCATCAGCGTGAAGAGAAGGTTGCTGAAAAAGTCAGAGTTGTTGGTCACATCAGCGTTTCTGCCTTCTTCCCATCCTTGCTTGAACGCCTGGGCGCCCTCGCTGAAGTCCAAGACAAAGCCAATGATGATATTCGCGGCGATCATCACCAGCATCAGTACACAAAACACATTCAGTTTCTTTTTCATATTCTTTGTCGTTTTATTGTTCCGTGCAACAATTCTGCGAATCATTATTTTAAGGTGGGTTCTATTAATTATGTCGAGGTGATTTTCGATTTTTAGTCGAGGGCAAAGTGTAAGTTGAAGAGGGAGTGTAGCGGGCTA
>CADBLU010000265.1 GCA_902795605.1 uncultured Prevotellaceae bacterium
AAAAAAGACATCACCATGGAAGTGAAATTAGAACCATTGAGACTGCCCAGCGACAACGAGCGACCTATCGTCATCGCAGGCCCCTGCTCGGCAGAGACCGAGGAACAAGTGATGACCACAGCCACACAACTGGCAAGGAAAGGATGCCACATGTTCAGGGCAGGCGTGTGGAAACCACGCACCAAACCCGGAGGATTCGAGGGGCAGGGAGAGAAAGCCATGCCATGGCTGAAAAGAGTGAAAGAGGAGACGGGAATGCTCGTGGCCACGGAGGTGGCGACACCCGAGCACGTGGAAATCGCACTCAAATACGGCATCGACATCCTGTGGGTGGGAGCACGCACCACCGCCAACCCCTTCGCAGTGCAGGCCGTCGCCGACGCACTCAGAGGCACCGACATCCCCGTGCTCGTGAAAAACCCCATCAGCCCCGACCTCGAACTGTGGGTGGGCGCCATCGAGCGCATCAGCCAGGCCGGAGTCACACGGCTGGCTGCCGTACACAGGGGATTCTCCAGCTACGACAAGAAAATCTACCGCAACCTGCCCATGTGGCAGATACCCATCGAACTGCGCCGACGCATCCCCAGCCTCCCCATCATCTGCGACCCAAGCCATATCGGAGGACGCCGCGAACTCATCGCACCGCTCTGCCAGCAGTCGATGGACCTGGGATTCGACGGACTCCTCGTGGAGTCGCACTGCGACCCCGACCATGCATGGAGCGACGCCAACCAGCAGCTCACCCCCGACGTGCTCGACTACATCCTCTCGCTCCTCGTCATCCGCGACGAGAAAGTCACCACCGAAGGCATCCATGAACTGCGACAGCAGATCGACGAACTCGACAACCAGCTCATGGACCTGCTCGCCAAGCGCATGCGCGTGTGCCGCGAAATAGGCCAATACAAGAAAGAGCACAACATGACCGTGCTCCAGCCTACCCGCTACGGAGAGATCCTCGACAAGCGTGGCGCTCAGGGCTCCCTCTGCGGCATGGACTCCGAATTCGTCAAGAAAGTCTTCGAGAATGTCCACGAGGAAAGCGTCAGACAGCAAATGGAAATACTCAACCAATAGGGACATGAGAATACTTGTACTGGGAGCAGGAAAGATGGGCAGCTTCTTCCTCGACCTGCTCAGCTTCGACCATGAGATGGCGGTCTATGAGAAAGACCCGAAACGGCTCAGATTCACCTACAACACCCAGAGGTTCACACAACTCGAGGAGATCAAGGAGTTCAAACCCGAGCTCGTCATCAATGCCGTCACCGTCAAATACACCATACCGGCATTCGACGAGGTCATACCCATGCTCCCCGACGACTGCATCATCAGCGACATCGCATCGGTGAAAACCGGACTCAAAGAGTATTATGAGCAGTGCGGAAGAAGATACGTGTCCACACACCCCATGTTCGGACCCACATTCGCCAACCTACAGCAACTCAGTGAGGAAAACGCCATCATCATCAGCGAAGGCGACTACATGGGACGCATCTTCTTCAAAGACCTCTACAGCCGCATCGGACTCAATATCTATGAGTATACCTTCGACGAGCACGACCGCACCGTGGCCTACTCGCTCTCCATCCCGTTCGTCAGCACCTTTGTCTTCGCCGCCGTCATGAAGCACCAGGACGCTCCGGGCACCACCTTTAAAAGACACATGCGCATCGCAAAGGGCGTACTCACCGAAGACGACTACCTGCTACAGGAAATCCTCTTCAACCCCTATACCAGCGACCAGGTGGCACAGATACGCACCGAACTCAAGGAGTTGCTGCAGATCATCGACACCAAAGATGCCGACGGCATGAAGGAATACCTCAAGAAAATACGCAGCAATGTGAAAAGAGACATCGGGCTGTAAGACTTGCCGCCTGCCAGTCCTTCTCTTCGTCCCCCCGCTCCAAAAGCGAGGGGACGGTGTTTTCTAAGAGATATCAACAGCTCTTCATCAAAGAGGCATCAATTGCCCTTAAGCAAAGAAAAAGAATACAGGTTTTCCGCTTTTCAAAAAAAAAAAAAGGCAAAAGAGAAAAAAAAAGCCGAAAAATTTTATGCATGCAGACTTTTTTACTATATTTGCAACGCATATTCGATATACTATGCTTAACGCTTAGTTTCGTTGTGCGGAAATTTCATGAAATACGCATTTTATATCTATGAGGTCACCCAAAAGGAATATTAACAAAACGTAATCATAATGAAACAAAAATTTTTACTTATTGCAGTAGCTTTACTAAGCTGCGTTGGTGTCGCCAATGCAGACAAAGCCTATGTCTACAACAAAGAGACAGGGACAGGCGAACAGCAGGAATTGGATGATGTAACTATCAACATCTCTGATGTGACCGTCATGAAGGGCGGTTTCGGTTATGCAGAGCTCGTAGTCAACGTGACTTCAGAGAGACCTTGCTATGGTTTCCAGATTGAGTGGATCAACTCAGAAATGCCTGAAGGAGTTACTATCACTGAAGATGTCGACCCCTCGAAGGCTCTTGCAGAGGCCTGCTCGGGAATGGTCTTCAGCACCAACCCAGGAAGAGCGGACAGCGACGGGAAAACCCGTACCTGCGTTATGTCGAATGACCAAACTGAGTATGTCCCCATGCCGTTGGGTCCTTCGTATGGCGAGCAGAAACTGGTGAAAATCTGGTTCAAAGCCGATGCGAACACTGAAAAGGGTGACTATGAAGTCAATCTTTGCCACTTGGAGTTGGCCAGCAGTGGTGTAGCCCTCCAGTTCTCTGGTGGCAGACAGCCTCTTTCTGGTATTAACTACGGATTGGAAGGTGAGAAAAAGTTCACCATCCATGTGGTAGATTATGAGAAGAGAGTTCTCGATGAAACCAATGAAGAAGAATTGGTTCGTTCTATCCAAGACGAGGACTTGATTGTGAAGCGCACTCTTAAGGGTGGTGCTTGGCAAACAATTTGCTTGCCGTTTGACATTCCTGACGAAGATGAGCTAACAGATGTCTTTGGTGAAGATGTGCTGCTTGCCACATTTGATGAAATACAGTTTGATGAAACTAAGAATAGTTTCTTTATAGATTTTGGTGTCATAACCAAAGCTAAGAACAAGAAAATAGACGCCAATGTTCCATACTTGATTTATGTTAAAGATGACATGGAGCAGTTTGAGTATAATGCATCTGTTACTTTGGAAGATGAACCAATAGAAGAGATTTTCTACAAAGTAAGTAAAACAGAAAAATACCCAGTACAATTTACTGGCGTCTACACCATGCAGAAGATCCCCGCTGGTAGCTTGTTCCTCAGCAACGTCCAGGAAGGTGGTAAATGGAAGCCCAAGTTCTACTATTCCACCGACAAGAGCGAAATCAAGGGCTTCAGGGCTTACTTCGCACTCGATCCTTATATCCAGAACCTCATTGAAGGCACAGGTGCTACCAATATCGCTGTCACTATCGACGATGAGCCTACCGCTATCGAAGGTCTGACCACCGACAACTTCGTGGGCAATGATGATGTCTACTCCGTGAGCGGCATCTACATGGGCAAGGCCAAGGACATGAAGAAACTGCCAAAGGGCATGTATATTGTGAACAACAAGAAAGTGATTCTGAAATAATTAAAAAGGAACGACGATTATGAAAAAAACATATACAGCCCCCACTTGCGAGTTGCTGGGCACCAACATGACAGGAATGATTTGCGGCGTCTCCGTTAACGGTATGGTCGACAACCTTGACATCACTTGGGGTGGAAAGGACGAACAAGGCAAAGAAGCCGACGCTAATGAAGTGCAGTGGGATCACTTAGAGCAAGGACTGTAAGGATTACATCCACATAAGACCGATTATCCCCGGGCAGGACACACTTGCCCGGGGATTTTTGGACATATTGCCACCATCTTTCCCAGGCGCCATGCTTTCCCTCCTTCTCGCCTCCCTCTTCACGTTAGTGGAGCTCAACTGTGAGAACCTCTTCGACTACAGTCACGACGAGGGAAAGAACGACCATGAGTATCTGCCCGCCTCGGTGCGCAAATGGGACCGCCAGCGCTATTGGCGCAAAATCGACAATATCGCACAGGAACTCATCTCCTGCGGCGGCGAAGGGAGCAACTGGACACTGCCCGACATGGTCGTGCTCACCGAGGTGGAAAACGACAGCGTGATGCACGACCTGCTCCACCGCTCGCCACTTCGCAACGCAGGCTATGAGTATGTCATGACAGCGAGCGACGACGAGCGTGGCATCGACGTGGCACTCGTGTGGTCGCCTTTCTCCTTCAGAATGCTCCGCCACTGGCCGTTGCGCGTCGAACCGCCGCCAGGGCGCCATGCCACCCGCGACATCCTCTATGCCTGTGGCATCACCGGCAATGCCGACACCCTGCACGTGCTCGTGGTACACGCCCCCAGTCGTGTCGACGGCGAGCGGGCCACCCGCCCCTACCGTATGCGTGTGGCGCAGCGCATCGGCCAGGCCATCGACTCCATCCGCCTCGCCGGTACGGGGCACATCATCGTGGCCGGCGACTTCAACGACTACGCCACCGACAGCGCCCTGACCTATCTCTGCCAGAAAATGCGCCTCACCAACATCTCTTCCCAGAGCAAAGGGCACCAGGGCGCACGGGGCACCTACAAGCACCAGGGACGCTGGCGCAGCATCGACCATATCCTCGTGAGCGACTCCCTGCTCCCCATGCTCATCGACTGCCGCATCCACGACGCCGCCTTCCTGCTCGAGGAAGACGAGAAATACGGCGGCGTGCAGCCACGCCGCACCTATGTGGGGCGGCGCTATCAACGGGGCTACAGCGACCACCTGCCCATCGTGGCCCGGTGGCAATGGACGAGAGAAAAGTCTACGAAAAATCCACAGTGAGAGAGCATTAGAGAGTGCTTTAACTATAAAAAAATGAAAAAAATCATGTCATGGCACGCTATTTGCCACTTTTTGCGTATATTTGCACGTTAATACAGAAAGGTAACGAATAAAAAATCAATAAAAATACACATCAAAGATGTTTGAGAATTTAAGTGAGAGACTTGAGCGCTCGTTCAAAATCCTCAAAGGTGAGGGGAAAATCACCGAAATCAATGTCGCACAGACACTTAAGGACGTGCGCAAGGCACTCATAGAAGCCGACGTGAGCTACAAGGTAGCCAAGAGTTTCACCGACGAGGTGAAGCAGAAAGCATTGGGAATGAATGTGCTCACAGCAGTGAAACCCGGACAGCTGCTGGTGAAGCTCGTCCACGACGAGATGGCCCAGCTCATGGGCGGCGAGGCCGTGGGCCTCAACCTGGCCAGCAAGCCCGCCATCATCCTCATGTCGGGTCTGCAAGGTTCGGGAAAGACCACCTTCAGCGGCAAACTCGCCAACATGCTCAAGACGCGCAACCGCAAGAATCCGCTCCTCGTGGCCTGCGACGTCTACCGTCCCGCCGCCATCGAGCAGTTGAAGGTCGTGGCCGAGCAGATTGGCATCCCCGTCTATTCTGAGCCCGACAACAAAGACGTGGTGGCCATCGCCACCAATGCCATCCGCGAGGCAAAGACGAAGGGCTATGACGTCGTCATCATCGATACCGCCGGACGTCTGGCCGTCGACGAAGGCATGATGCGCGAGATAGAGACGCTCAAAGAGGCTGTCCATCCCGACGAGACACTCTTCGTGGTCGACTCCATGACTGGTCAGGATGCTGTCAACACCGCCAAGACCTTCAACGACCGCCTCGACTTCGACGGCGTGGTGCTCACCAAGCTCGACGGCGACACCCGCGGCGGTGCCGCACTGTCTATCCGCACCGTGGTGACCAAACCTATCAAGTTTATCGGCACCGGCGAGAAGATGGAAGCCATCGACGTCTTCCACCCCGCACGTATGGCCGACCGCATCCTCGGCATGGGCGACGTGGTGAGTCTGGTGGAGCGTGCCCAAGCCCTCTACGACGAGGAAGAGGCCAAGAAGATGATGGACAAGTTGAAGAAGAACAAGTTCGACTTCGACGACTTCATGGCACAGATTCAGCAAATCAAGAAGATGGGCAACCTCAAGGACCTGGCATCGATGATCCCTGGCGTGGGAAAGGCCATCAAGGATATCGACATCGACGACGACGCCTTCAAGAGCATCGAGGCCATCATCCAGAGCATGACTCCCAAGGAGCGTGCCAACCCGCAGATCCTCAACCAGAGCCGCCGCATGCGCATCGCCCGCGGCTCAGGCACCTCCATCCAGGAGGTGAACAAACTCATCAAGCAGTTTGACCAGACCCGCAAGATGATGCAGATGGTCACCAACACCTCGAAGATGAACATGATGATGGGCGCCATGAGAGGCCGTATGCCCGGCATGCCCAAACAATAATCCCCCAACCACTACAACATGACACTGATAGACGGAAAAGCCACGGCCGCGGCCATCAAGCAAGAGATTGCAAGCGAGGTGAGCGACATCGTCGCCAACGGAGGCAAACAGCCCCATTTAGCGGCCATCCTCGTCGGCCACGACGGCGGCTCAGAGACCTATGTGAAGAACAAAGTCATCGCGTGCGAGGCATGCGGGTTCAAAAGCACCCTCATCCGCTTCGAAGACGACGTCACCGAGGAAACGCTCCTCGCTGAGGTGCAGCACCTCAACGACGACCCCGACATCGACGGCTTCATCGTGCAGCTGCCCCTGCCCCGGCATATCGACGAGCAGAAAGTCATCATGGCCATCGACTACCGTAAGGACGTCGACGGCTTCCATCCCATCAACGTGGGACGCATGGCCATCGGACTGCCCTGCTTCATCTCTGCCACACCCTTAGGCATCCTCACCCTGCTGCAGCGCTACGGCGTGGTCACCAGCGGCAAGAAATGTGTG
>CADBLU010000266.1 GCA_902795605.1 uncultured Prevotellaceae bacterium
CACGACGCTCCACACCTACTCCATCTACAGTCCGCTGCTGGCCCAGGACCTCGAACGCTTTGCTGCCATCTGCCGCGTGGTCAACGGACTGCGCCATTGCCGCATCGGTCAGATCGGTACTCGTCCTCTGGGCTTCAACACCTGTCGTGCCAGTGAGAAACTGCTGCAGCGCAGCGGCATCACCGTAGTGCCCGCCGACCTCTCCGAGATCCTCTTCGCCGCACAGCGCATTGCCGACGACGACCCGAAATTCATCGCGATGTGCGAGCGCGTGAGCCACTATGCCGAAGTGCCCGAGAACTACCGCGACAAACTCCGCCTGCAAGCGAAGTTCGGCGTGGCGGTAGAGAACTGGATAGAAGCCAACGACGTGCAGGCTGTCGCCATCCAGTGTTGGGACTCGCTGGAGCAGAACTATGGCTGCGCCGCCTGTGTCACCATGTCGATGCTGGGCGACAAACTCATCCCTGCCGCCTGCGAGACCGACATCGCCGGTGCCGTCTCGATGTATGCGCTCACACTGGCCTCCGGCAAGGCCTCTGCCCTGCTCGACTGGAACAACAATTTCGCCGAGGACCGCGACAAATGCGTGTGCACCCACTGCGGCAACTATCCCAAGTCGTTCGTACAGAACGACCTGCGGCTCGGACCGCTCGGCGTGTTAGGACGCACCCTGGGCAAAATCAACACCTTCGGCGCTGTCTATGCCAAGGTGACGGCCGGCGATTTCACCTTCTTCCGTATCTCCACCGACGACCCGAAGGGATGTATCAAAGCCTACCTCGGCAAAGGTGAGATTACCGACGACCCGTACGGCATGGACGGATGTATCGCCGTGACAAAGGTGGAGCACTTGCAGAAACTGATGAAGTATATCTGCAAGAACGGCTTCGAGCACCATGTGGCCATGTGCCGCACCGACGTGGTCGACATCCTCAATGAGGCCATCGAGACTTACCTCGGATGGAACCTCTACGTGCACGAGTAAGAACAACCATAAAAGCCATCTCCCGGGTCCACTTGAAACGGTCAAGTGAATCCGGGAGATGACTTTTTGCTATTTCAGCTTCCATCCCTTCTTGTTGAGGAATGCCTTGCATTCCTTACAAAACGAAGGCGTCTGCGCAAACTTGTTTCCATGTTCGGCGTCCACCATGAAACAATGCTCATCCTGACAATGTCTCAGCCCGAAGGCATGACCCAACTCGTGCATCATCAGTTCCACCAGATGGTTGTCGGGATGCTTCTTGCCAGAAGGTTGAGTGGATGAGATGACCGAGACACGGGCTCCCACAAAACTGATGCCGAAGACGCCGAAGGTAGGCGACAACTCGTTTGACTGGTAGATGACCTCGTCGGTCAGTCCGAGCACGACTTTGTCCTTGGTATACTTTTTCAGGTCCTTGAGCAGTCCCACACCGCTGTATCGGTGACGGGGCGCATAATAGTGCTCCTTGGGCAACGGAAGCCGACGGTCCACGATAACGACCGAAGGATACACTTTCTGCAATTCATGCCGCAAAAATTGGGCCTTGTCCACAGGGAAGTCATCGTAACAATAGATATCGATGGTCTGCGGAGTCTTCGCAGCCTCTGCCACAGCGGTTTTCGTTTTCGCTTCCGCTTGCTCCAGCCCTTTCGTTCCTTTGCCACACACCGACAACAGCAGGCAGGCCACTGCCATCAGGCAAACTTTCTGCATCCAATTACTCATAATAATACAGATTTTGATAATTAAACTGTGTCAAAGACGAGCGCACATCGTCCATCGCCTGCATCCGCGCAGGGATGTCGCGCAATTCGCAGTTTTCAAGACACCACGTCAGTCGACTGGCATATTTCTCTATCTCCCTGTCTATCTCTTCTTTTGTGGCAACGATATGGTAGGCGTCGGCTTCCTCCTGCTCAGAGATGACCATGCCCGAGAACAGACCATGCAGGCCATAATGAAGGGCAAACTCATTGGCATAGCACCAGATTCCGACGCAAGTCTTCCCGCGCAGGAATTCCACGTGACGTCCCTCCACAAGAAACCTGACATATTGCCCTTTCTTGTCGGGAGTGGAAAACAAGCCGAACGGATTGCCGTGGCCCAGCATCATCACCGTCTCGGCATCCTTCAGCGCATGCCTCACCTCTGAGTTGCTGCTTGTCTCCGTCACATGCGACACCAGGTCGGTGCGCATCTCATACAACCTTGAGAGCATCTTGGTGGTTGGGTCATTGGCATGCACCACCACCATTCCGTTCAATGTCTGTTGTTTCATTTTCTTTGATTTTGAATGATAGCAAGCCTATTCTTGGCCTTTACAACAATGAGGTCTCAAAGGCCGCTTTTCTATCATTCAAAATCAAAGAAAGCTATCTATATCATCTAGAGTCTCTAGAAAAACTAGAGAATCTAGAAAAACTAGAATCTTTAGAGCATCTAGAATATCTAACTTCAGCCTATCACCTGCTTCACGGCAGCGCGCCATCCCTCATAGAGTGCGTCCATGGCGGCAGTATGGTGAGGCTGAATCACCTCTGTCACCCTCCTCAGAGGCTTCACCTGCTCAAAGGAGGTCCAGGTGCCAAGGGCCAGTCCGTTCATGATGACCGCCCCGAGCGCCGAAGTGTCGTCGACCTCAGTACAAAGTATGGGAGTGCTGAGTAGGTCGGCCTGGAACTTGCATGAGGAAGCGGTTGTGGGTGGGTCCTCCGTCGGCGCAGATTTCCCTCAGTGATCCCCCTGTGGCCTCAGCCATCACCCCCACC
>CADBLU010000267.1 GCA_902795605.1 uncultured Prevotellaceae bacterium
GGAGAACCTCGACCAAATCAACGTGGGCTTCGATGAAGAGACTCGACCCAACCTAGAACAGTTCGGCACCAACTGCCTGCGCATGGGACGCCGCCTGCAAGAGGGATTCGTGGTGACCGACGAGCCGGGCATCTATTTCATCCCCGCGCTCATCGACGACTGGCGCAAGTCGGGACACTGCGCCGAATTCCTCAACTTCGACCTGCTGGAGACCTATAAGGACTTCGGCGGCATCCGCATCGAGGACGACGTGCTCATCACCGCCGACGGCTGCCGCTTCATCGGACAGCACCGCATCCCCTACCACCCCAAAGACGTGGAGGAATACATGGCCGCCCACCGGCAACCCCTGAAATGACACAGCAAAGAATTATCACACCAAAAACCATACAAACCAATGAAGAAAACCATTATGATGGCGCTCGCGGCATTACTCACCCTCAGCGCCAACGCACAAGAAAAGAGCAACAAGCCCGTTTTCACCACGGTGAAGGAAATCCCCATCACCAGTATCAAAGACCAGAACCGCTCAGGCACCTGCTGGGATTATTCCACATTGAGCTACTTCGAGGCTGAGATCCTCAAAGCCACAGGAAAGACCTACGACCTCTGCGAGAGTTTCGTGGCCAACAAGACCTATATGGACCGCGCCATGCAGGTGGTGAGACTCCACGGCGACTGTCAGTTCGCACAGGGCGGCAGTGCCTACGACGTCTACTACTGCCTCAAGAACTACGGCATCTGCCCCGAGGACGCCATGCCCTTCCCCGGCAGCCTCTACGGCGACTCGCTCAACAACTTCAACGAGTTCTTCAGCGTCATGAGTCCCTATGTCGACGCCGTGGCCAAGAACAAGGCCAGCAAAATCTCAGGCCAATGGAAACCAGGTCTGCAGGGCATCCTCGACGCCTATCTCGGCCAGTGCCCCGAGGAATTCACATACCAAGGCAAGAAATACACTCCGAAGACCTTCGTGCAGAGCCTCGGCATCAACCTCGACGACTATGTGTCGGTCACCAGCTACACACACCGCCCGTTCTACACACAGTTCGCCGTGGAGGTGCAGGACAACTGGCGCAACCCCCTCTCATGGAACCTGCCTATGGACGACATGATGCGCATCATCGACAATGCCATCGAGAAAGGATACACCGTGGCATGGGGCGGCGACGTCTCTGAGGACGGATTCACACGCAAGGGCCTGGCCTACGCCATCGACGGCAAGAAAGCCGAGAGTCTGGCTGGTAGCGACATGGCACGCTGGCTCAAGCTCACCCGCACCGAGAAAACCAACCTGCTCGACTCACTGGGATGCAAAGTGCCTGAAATCACTCCCACGCAGGAGCGCCGCCAAGAGCGCTACGACAACTGGGAACTGACCGACGACCACGGCATGCTCATCTACGGCCTCGCCAAAGACCAGAACGGCAAGGAGTACTACATGGTGAAGAACTCGTGGGGTGAGGCCGGCGACTACAAGGGCATCTGGTACATGACCAAGGCCTTCATCGCCGACAACACCATGGACTATATGGTCAACATCAACGCCATCCCGAAGGACATCCTCAAGAAAATGCAGGACGCCCGCAAGAACCAGGGACTGGGAGACTGACAAGAGATCAGGAGTGAAGGAGATCGGAGCAAAAGGACTGGCCTTCGCCCTGCCCCTATGAATCCAAGGATCCTAGGAATCCTAGAACCCCTAGGAAAACTAGGAATCCTTGGAAAACTAGGAAAACTAGAAACCCTAGGAAAACTAGGAACCCTAGGATAACTAGAAACCCTAGGAAAAATTAGCCCCCAGAGCATCCCAGGGCCTCTTAGAGGGCTGTCATAGGGACTGGCCTTCGCCCCGCTTTGATAGTGTCCGGTTCGCTGCGGCATTGCCGCAGCCCCCATTCACACAGAGCAAAAGGCCTATTATCTAAACACCCAATCTCCCAAACACCCAAACGACCAAACACCCAAACACCCAATCTCCCAAACGCCCAAACGACCAAACGACCAAACACCCAAACGACCAAACGACCAATCTCCCAAAGAATAATTGGTTACATTCGCCAAGGAAATCCGTCATACCTATAGCTTGACAAGAATAGCGCCTAATAACGAACAATTTACTGACAACAAATCACCTATAAGCTTATGAAGAAAATTTTTACTCTTATCGCCACGGCACTCATCGCAGGAAGTGCGTGCGCACAGACAGAAAGCTACAAGCCCATCATCCTGGAGGGCGATGTCATCAAACTCGCACCTGAGTTTGCAGCAATCGTCGACGCAGACAACAACGCCACCAACGTCACCGATGGCAAGTCTATCGTCACTATCACCACACCCAACATGACCCTCGAGGCTGTGGGTGGCGCCACCATCGCCAACAAAGTCAACCCCGATGACCCGTCGGCCAATGCCGGACAGGACCTCACGCCCGGAGCCGTCATCGATGCAGAGGCACACACCTACGAGATTGCAGCGGTGGGCTCATGGAACCCCATCCAGTGGAAAAACGGCAACAACAAGCTCGACATCAACGACGCCAACGGCACCAAACTCTATTTCGTCATGGGCACCGGCAACCCCTATGTCGACATGTTCTGTGAAGAGGTCTACCGCGACGGCGCCGCCACCGGCACCTACCGCGCACAATACACCTACTACAAGCCCGGCGACCAGACCATGCCGCTCGTAGGTCTCTACTACAAGTTCACCCCGAAGGTTTCTGGCAAGCTCCGCGTGCTCGTATGGGCCAACAAGGGCAACCGCAACACCTATGTCATTGACGACGCCACCAAGCAGGCAGTGCCTCTGACCGCCGAGGGATATGTCAACGGCAAGCGCGCCAACTACGACACCCCCGCCACCGATCCTGAGACTGGCGAGCCGCTGCTCGACAACCAGGGCAACCCCGTCTACCAGCAATACCAGATTTTCTACAACGCTGAGCAGATCGACTCCATCCACGACGACTACATCTACAGTTCCTACTACAACATGATCAAGGCCAACGAAGAGGCTGCCGCTGCCGGAGAGCCCGCCAAGTACACCGACGAGCAACTGGCCACCAAGAAAGCCGAGTGCGACGAAATGGCAGAGACACGCAAGCATGTGCTCTCCACCGGCAACCAGGCTTTTTGGGGATGGATCACCTTCGAGGTGGAGGAAGGCAAGAGCTACTGGCTCTTCCAGGACAGTTCGCAGGTGGGCTTCGGAGGATTTGAGTTCTCCACCGGAGAAGACCAGCCCACAGGCAACGACCTCACCGAAATCGCTGCCGCCGCTACCGCACAGGACGGCCAGGTGGTCATCAACCTCGATGCCGACGCCGAATACACCATGAGCGGCCCCATCACCCGCAACAACATCACCATCGCCGGTGTGGAGGGTGCCAATGCTAAGGTGAAGATGGCTGCCGGAGCCGCTTTCTCGCCCGCTGCCAGCATCACGCTGAAGAACGTTGACATCGATGCCAGCGCTGCCACCGGTGCCCTCGTCACCCTCAACGCCTCTCCCATCGAGTCGACGATCAATGCCGAAGGCGGCTACTACATCATCCCGAAGGTGGAGATCATCAACTGCAACATCAGCGACGCCACTCAGATCATCAGCGACAACGGCGTGAAATACTGCGTGGCTGAGATGATTGTCGACAACAGCATCGTGTCACTGGCCAACGCCAAGAAGACCGTCATCGACTTCGCCTCCAGCGGATTCGTCAACGACCTCAGCATCAAGAACAGCACCATCTGGAGCAAGGGTGCCGGCGACCAGGACTACTTCGTGCGCTACAACAACTCCGGACGCTGCGACCGTGCAGGATTCGCACGCAACCGCATCGCCTATGAAAACAGCACGTTCTACAATGTGGCCAAGAGCGGACAGTGGGGCAACTACAGCGGTTTCGCCGGACGCAACACCTCCGACTGGGTGATGACCAAGAACATCTTCCTCGACTGCGGCCATGGCGAGGTGGCACGGCGCTACATGGGCAGCCGCGGCGACCAGAGCACCGCCACATTCTCCCTCAACACCTACTGGTTTGACGGTGCTGCAGAGGATACCGGCAACTATGACAACAGCGGCACCGCCATCACCAGCGACCCGCAGCTAAAAGACGCTCCCAACGGCGACTTCACCGTGCAGGGTGCCGAGCAGATAGCTGCTAAGACCGGCGACCCCCGCTGGATCACCGCCGACGGCATCAGCGAAATCACCAACGACAGCAGACTGGCCGACGCACCGGTCTACAACCTCGCTGGCCAGCGTGTGACTCTTGCCACCAAGGGCATCCTCATCAAGGGCGGCAAGAAGTTCATCAACAAATAAAGCAAAGGCCTGACAGCTATATCCTACCCGGAGGGGCGTGCCGACGACGGCACGTCCCTCCGTTTTTTCTGCCCCTGTCTCTAAACCTCGAAATAAGCCCATGGCAGTGCCGCCCCTCCGCTGCATAGTTACAAAAGACCTCCTGCGGAGTCTATTATATAAGGTGGCCTTTTCCCGCCTGCTCCTTGAAGATGAGAAGACAACTACTTGCGATAGCTACCGCCGCCCTCGCCTTCCTGAGCCTGCATGCCCAGGACAGCGACATCACGACCCACCGGCAGTATCTCAGCGGCACCGGCTGCGACGACATGGTGGAATGGGACTTTATGTGCACCGACGGCCGGAATGCCGGCAAATGGACGAAGATAGGCGTGCCCTCATGCTGGGAACTCCAAGGCTTCGGCACCTACCAGTATGGCATGCGCTTCTACGGCAAGCCCACTCCCGAAGGCATCGCCGACGAGAAAGGGCTCTACAAATATGAGTTCACACTGCCCCGGGAATGGGCCGGCCGCCAAATCTTCCTGGTGTTTGAGGCTGCCATGACCGATTTGCGGGCGACCATCAACGGCAGGAAAGCCGGCAACGGCCTGCATCAGGGCGGTTTCACACGCTACACCATCGATGTCAGCGACCGCATCTTCACCGGGACAAAAAAGAACCGGCTGGAGGTGGAGGTGAGCAAGGAGAGCGCCAACCCGCAGGTGAACATGGCTGAGCGCCGCGCCGACTACTGGAACTTCGGCGGCATCTGGCGCCCCGTCTTCGTGGTGAGCAAACCGCCACGCAACATCCAGAGAGTGGCCATCGACGCGCAGATGGACGGCCGTTTCATGGCCGACGTCTATCTCAACAGAGCCGTCGAGGGTGCCTCCGTGGAGGTGGAGATCACCGACGCCAGGGGCAAGAGCGTGGCCAAAGGCAAGGGGAAAGGTGCCGCCGACCGCCACCAGGTGGACCTCACCGTGAAGTCGCCGAAGCTCTGGACGGCCGAGACGCCCCATCTCTACACCGCCGTCTTCACCCTCCGCGACGCCAGCGGCCGTGCCCTGCACGAGGAGCGCGAGAAGTTCGGTTTCCGCACCATCGAATATAGGCACAGCTACGAGGGCTCCGGCGACGACGGTGTCTACATCAACGGGCACAAAGTGATTTTCAAGGGCGTCAACCGCCATTCTTTCCGCCCCGAGAGCGGGCGCACCCTGTCGAAGGCGAAAAACATCGAGGACGTGCTGCTCATCAAGAGCATGAACATGAACGCCGTGCGACTGTCGCATTATCCCGCCGACCCGGAGTTTCTCGATGCCTGCGACTCCCTCGGACTCTATGTGGAGAACGAGCTGTGCGGATGGCACTGGGCACACGAGACCATCGTGGGACAGCAACTGGTGGAGGAGATGGTGACACGCGACGTCAACCACCCCTCGGTCATCTTCTGGAGCAACGGCAATGAGGGTGGCTTCAACTACGAGTTGGAACCGTTTTTCGCCAAGTTCGACCCGCAGAAGCGCGTGGTGCTCTACCCCTGGGCCAACCGCAACGGATTTGAGACCAAGCACTACCGGTCGTGGGGAGAGACCGCCGAATATATGCGGCAGAAGGAGATATTCATGCCCACGGAATTCCTCCACGGCCTCTACGACGGAGGCCACGGAGCCGGTCTGGCCGACTACTGGCAACTGATGATGTCGAATCCCCGCTGCGCCGGCGGGTTCCTCTGGGACCTGGCCGACGAGGGGGTGGTGCGCACCGACATGGACGGTCTCGTCGACTGCATGGGAAATTTCGGTGCCGACGGCATCGTGGGTCCCCATTTCGAGAAAGAGGGGTCGTACTATACCATCAAGCAGGTATGGAGCCCCGTGCGGCTGAAACGGCAGGGCGCAAACAGTTTCGCCATTGAGAACCATTACGATTTCACCAACCTCAAGGACTGCAAGTTTACCTACCAATACCTGCTCATGCCCGACTGCGGGAAGTCGGATGTGACCATCGCGGAAAAAGGCACCCTCCCCTCGCCCGACCTCAAACCGGGAGAGGCAGGCGTGCTCACCCTGCCCGAGAGCAAGGGCGACGTGGTGCAGGTGAAGGCCACCGACCCCTACGGACAGGAGATTTTCACCTGGAGCGTACCGTTGCAGAGAGGACCGGCACTCTGCCACCTGCCCACATCGGCCACCATGACGGAGACTGCCGACGAGCTGACCGTCTCCACGGCCGGCAGAGCCTACATCTTCTCCAAGAAAGACGGCTGTCTGAAGCATGTGGACATCGGCTCGCGCGTCATCTCTTTCGGCGACGGTCCCCGGTTCATCGCCGTCAAGCGCAGCGACCGCTCACAAGACGGTTTCTATAACCACGACGACAAAGAGGCCTTCGATAAGAAGACCCAGTATACCGCCTACGACGACCAGGGTGCCTTCGAAGGCTTTAAGTTCGAGGATGGCACGCTGACAGTCAGCTACAGGCACGGCAGTCTGTCGAAGGTCGTATGGAGGTTCCATCAAGACGGCAGCGCGCACCTCACCGCCTACTGCACCTTCAACGGGGTGGTCGACATGATGGGCATCGCCTTCGACTATCCTGAGACGAAGATGCGAGGCAAGCAATGGGAGGGTGCCGGCCCCTACCGCGTCTGGCAAAACAGGATGGAAGGTCCGCAATACGGCTATTGGCAGAACGACTACAACGACCCCATCCCCGGCGAGACGTTCGAGTATCCTGAGTTCAAGGGCTATTTCTCTCATGTGAAATGGATGCAATGGGTCACCGACGAGGGCAAGATAGGCATAGAGCCCACACTGCCTCGGTCGGCAGAACGACTCTATATCGGCGTCTACCAGCCGCGCGACGGGCGCGACCACATCCTCTACGACCTGCCCGACACGGGACTCTCGCTCCTGGAGGCCATCCCCGCCGTGCGCAACAAGGTCAACACCACCGACCTCAACGGTCCTTCGGCCCAACCCTATTGGGCGAAAGGGACGCACGTCTACTCCGCAAGACTATGGTTTGAATGAAAAAGACGCTCATCACACTGTTTGCCGTCATCAGCAGCCTCTGCGCATCGGCCGCCGACACCGCGAAGCCCTGGACCTTCTGGTACTGGATGTACGGCTGCGTCAGCGATGAAGGCATCCGCCTCGACCTCAAAGGCATGAAAGACGCCGGCATCGGTGGCTTTTATCTTATGCCCATCAAGGATGTGAGCGACGGACCGCAATACGGCGGCGACGCACGCCAGTTGTCGCCCGAATGGTGGAAGCGTATGGACACCGTCTTCCACGTGGCCGACAGCCTCGGCCTGGAGATGGGCATCCATTTCTCCGACGGCTTTGCCCTCGGAGGCGGACCCTGGATCACCCCCGGGGAGTCGATGCAGCGGGTGGTGTGGAGCGACACTGTCATCAGTTGCGAGGGCAGCAGTCAGTCCATCACCCTCCCCCAGCCCACCGCCACAGAGGGCTACTATGAAGACATCGCCACCTATGCCATCCCCCTGACCGCACAACCCGACCGCCGGAAACCGCGAGCCTCCGTCGACTTTCCCTTCCGCAGCGACGACGCCTGCGACATCATCTTCACCTACGACACACCCTTCACACTGCGACATATCCGCATCATCACCGGCGGCAACAACTATCAGGCCCATCGCTGGCAAGTCTACGCCTCCGATGACGGTGTGAGCTACCGGCATGTGCGCGACATTGAACCGGCACGCCAGGGCTGGCAAAACACCGACGCCTACGCCACCTATGCCACACCCGCCACACAGGCGCGCTTTTTTAAGTTCCACTGGACGCCCGAGGGCAGCGACCCGGGCAGCGAGGACATGGACGCCGCCAAATGGAAGCCGGTGCTCAAAGTGGCCAACATCATCCTGGGCAGCTCGCCCGTCATCGACGGCTATGAGGGCAAGTCGGGCGCGGTATGGCGCGTGAGCGAAGCCTTTCCCATCGCCGACGAAGACTGTGTGGCACCCCAAGAGATACGCCGGCTGACCATCGCCGCCGATGGCCGTGTGAGCGGTCTGCCCAAAGGTCTGTGGCGCATCCTGCGCATGGGCCACACCTCCACCGGCCACACCAACGCCACGGGTGGCGGCGGACGCGGACTGGAGTGTGACAAATTCTCACGCACCGCCATCCGTAAGCAACTCCAGCACTGGTTTGGCGCCATCCACGAGCGTGCGCCGCACCGGGTGCTGCGCCGGCTGCATGTCGACAGTTGGGAGTGCGGCTCACAAAACTGGAGCGACACCTTCGCCGACGAGTTCAGCCGCCGCCGGGGCTACGACCTGCTCACCTGGCTGCCCGTCTGTGCCGGCATCCCCATCGAGAGCGGCCAGAAGTCCGACGACGTGTTGCGCGACATCCGCCTGACCGTCGCCGAACTCATCGACGAGGTGTTCTTCGACGAGATAGAGCAGGCCGCACGTCGCTATGGAGTGCAGTTGTCGACCGAGTGCGTGGCACCCACCATGGTGAGCGACGGACTGCTGCACTACCGCCATGCCGGCTTCCCCATGGGTGAGTTCTGGCTCAACTCTCCCACCCACGACAAGCCCAACGATATGCTCGACGCCATCAGCGGAGCACATATCTATGGCAAGAATGTCATTCAGGCCGAGGGGTTCACCGAGGTGCGAGGCACCTGGGACGAGACGCCCGCCATGCTCAAGCCGCTGCTCGACCGCAACTACTGCCTCGGCATCAACAGCATCGTCTTCCATGTCTGCACACACAACCCGTGGACCGACCGGCGCCCTGGCATGACGCTCGACGGCATCGGCACGTTCCTGCAGCGCGACAACACATGGTGGCGGGAGATGCCGGCCTTCACCCGATACATCACCAACTGCCAGGAACTCCTGCAGCAGGGCCAACCGGTGGTCGACCTCGCCGTGTATGTCGGCGACGAGGTGCCACGGCGCGCCATCCTGCCCGAGCGGCTCACCGACCTGCTCCCCGGCCTCTTAGGCGACTCCATCCTGCGTCGCGAGGCCGCTCGCCTGGCCAATGAGGGGCAACCCATGGAGACCAGTCCGGTAGGTGTGAGCCACAGCCGCAACATGACCAAGGCCGAAGACTGGATCAATCCCCTGCACGGCTACAAATACGACTCGTTCAACCACGACGTGCTCCGCGGCATGCGTGTGGAGAACGGCGAGGTGGTGACACGTGACGGCATGCGCTACAAAGCCCTCGTCGTCCCCAAGGCTCACAAGATGAACCCCTCCGGCATCAATACCGGACGTAAGGAGATAGAGAACCTGCGCAGTCGGGGCGCCACCATCATCGAGACGACGTGGACGGAGCCCGACCTTTCGTCTGTGGGCATAGCACGCGACATCCTCTTGCCCGTAGGCCTCGACTACGCCCACCGCCACACCGCCGAGGGTGAGATTTATTTCATCAGCAACCCGACGGCACGCGCCGTCACCTTCGCCCCCAAAGTGAGGGAGAGCCGTGCCCACCGCTATCTGCTCGATCCTCTGAGAGGGCGGCTCACTGTCGCAGGCGACTCCATCACCCTCGAGCCCTACGCCTCCGTCTTCTATGAACTGAGCGACAAGGACCTCGGCATTCTGGACGGGGAAGAGCCGTCTCCCAAGCGGTCGACGGTGCTCGACGGGGAATGGATCATCACATTCGAGGAGACCGGACTGACCATCACCGACTCCCTCAGGGCATGGGGCAGTTATGATGACACGCGCGTGAAATACTACTCGGGGCACGCCGCCTACGAGAAGACCTTCAAGCACAAGGGCAAGGGCAGGACCTGGAGCAGCATGGACCAGTTGCACGACATCGCCACGGTGTATGTGAACGGCGTCTGCTGTGGCACCTCCTGGATGCCCCCCCACCGCATCGAGATCACCGACGCCGTGCGCAAAGGCAAGAACTCATTGCGCATCGAGGTGGTGAACACCTGGGCCAACGCCCTCTTGGGAGCCGACAGCGGCACCCCGCCCTACGATGGTATATGGACCAACGGCAAATACCGCCGGGCAGAGAAGAGCCTGTTGCCCGCCGGCCTTTTGGCACAACCGGAAATACTAACAGAAAAATAAGCATTATGAGACGATTCATCTTTTCATTGATTATTTGTCTTTCCACACTCACTGTGAGCGCGAAAGTCCGTCTGCCACAGTTCTTCTCCAACGGCATGGTGCTGCAGCAACAGTCGGAGTGCAACCTGTGGGGATGGGCCGAACCAGGCAAGAAGGTGAGCATCAGCACGTCATGGGACAAGAAGAGCTATATGGTGACTGCCCGCAAGGATAGCCTTTTCAGTTTGAAGGTGAAGACTCCTGAGGCTGGAGGCCCCTATTTTATCGGATTCAAAGACCAAGACTATGTGCAGTTAAGCAACGTCATGATTGGCGAGGTGTGGATTTGCTCGGGCCAGTCGAACATGGAGATGCAGATGAAAGGTTTCAAACAGCAACCCGTGGAGGGAACGACAGAGGAGCTGTTGCGCTGCAAGGACGCCGGCCTGCGGCTGTTTACCGTGAAACGCCATGCCTCGTTGACACCCGAGAAAGATGTCACCGGACAATGGGATGAAGCCAACAGTGCCAGCGTGCGTGAGTTCTCTGCCACAGCCTATTATTTCGGGCGTGCCTTGCGCCAGACACTTGGTGTGCCGGTAGGACTGATATGCACCTCGTGGGGCGGTTCGGCCTGTGAGGCATGGATGCATCCCGACTGGCTGAAGGCATTCCCCAAAGTGAACCAACACGTGACGGAAGCGGATGTGAAGAAACTCCAGCAACGTTGCCCCACGGCATTGTACAACGGACAGCTGAAGCCACTCATTGGATACACCATGCGGGGAGCCATCTGGTATCAAGGCGAGGACAACATTCCACGCTACGACTACTATGCCCCACTGATGAAAGCCTTGGTAGAGGGATGGCGCAGCGACTGGAGACAAGGCGATTTCCCCTTCTACTATTGTCAGATAGCCCCTTACGACTACTCGCTGATAGGGTGGGAAAACAGCCAATATCTGCGTGAGCAACAGGCCAAGGCAGAGACCATGATCGGGAATGCCCGCATGGCCGTACTGATGGATGCCGGTCTGGAGTATGGCATTCACCCCCGGAAGAAGCGTCAGGCAGGTGAGCGGCTGGCTCTCCTGGCTCTTGGCAACACCTATGAGCAAAAGGGCTTTCCCGACTTCGCCACCTATAAAGAGGTGACCTTCCAGAACGATACGGCCGTAGTGGCTTTCGACCGGAGCAAGGAGTGGGTATACTTCGAGCATGGTCCTAAGAGCCAGAACTTTGAGATAGCCGGTGCCGACAAGGTGTTCTACCCCGCTGAGGCCTGGGTCTCGCGCAACCGCGTCTATGTGCACAGCGACAAGGTGAAGAGCCCTGTTGCCGTGCGCTATGCCTTCCGCGATTGGGTAGAGGGCGACCTGATGCACGATGGTCTGCCCGTCAGCTCCTTCCGCACCGATGACTGGTAGATGAAGGATTAGGACACAGGAGAGTAAGAGCTTGAGAGTGTAGGTGTCTATAAAAATGCCTTCCTTTCGCCCCTCCGTTGATAGTGTCCGGTTTGCTGCGGCACTGCCGCAGCCCCCATTCACACAAAGCAAGAAATACTATTGTCTAAACTCCCAAACTCCTAAACTCCTAAACTCCCAATAAAGATCTCCTAAACTCCTTGTAAAAACCACCTAAACGCCAAAAAAATGCCCCGCACCATAGCACTGCTTCTTTCCACACTCATGGCCGCCATGCTTCGCGCCGCCGACTACGTGCCTGCCGACTACGTTTGGACCACACAGAGCAAGAACGCGAGTGAGTCGATGCCCTGTGGAGGGCACGACATCGGCATGAACGTATGGGTGGAAGAGGGCGACATCCTCTTCTATATCTCACAGAGTGGTTGGTTTGACGAGAACAACACCCTGCTGAAGGCAGGACGGTGGCGCCTGAGCATCGACGGCGACCCCTTTGGCGGCAACGACTTCAGGCAGGTGCTGCGCCTCGATAAGGGCGACATCCTCATCTCCGGCGGCGGCACGGCCGTGACCATCTGGGCCGACACCTACTGCCCTATAGTCTTTCTCAGCATCGACGCCCGTCAACCTGTCGCCGCCACGCTGAGCTACGAGAGTTGGCGATACAAGGACCGGCCAGTCACCAAAGCCGAGTGCCAGCAGTGCTCCTACAAATGGATTGTCCCGTCGGATTGCGTCACCCATGCCGACCGCATCGAGGCAGGAGAGCACAGCCTCACCGCCACCCACCACAACGCCCAGACCACCGTCTTCGATTTCACCGTGGCACAACAGCGCCTCGAGGCTCTCAAGGACAGTCTCTACAATCCCATCGGAGGGCGGAAGATGGCGGTGACCACCACTGCCGGCAAATTCCGTCTCGAAGGCACCAGCGAGGGCCGCTACGCCAGCACCGACTACCGGGCATGGCACTACCGCTGCCTCCCCACCCGGAAGTCCGACATCCAAATCGCGCTCGACAACGGCGAGTCCGTCACGCCGGCCTCGCCCAAAAACGCCAAGGCATCGAAAGCGAGGAGCGAGCAATGGTGGCACAGATTCTGGCAGCGCAGTTGGATACAGACCGACGGCTCCAATGCCGACGCCGCACGCTGCGCCCGCAACTACGAGCTTTTCCGCTATATGCTGGGATGCAACGCCTACGGCCAATGGCCCTCAAAATTCAACGGCGGTCTGTTCACCTTCGACCCTGTCTATGCGGAAGCGCCCAAAGAGGACGGCACACCGGCCAATCCCTTCACCCCCGACTACCGGAAATGGGGCGGAGGCACCATGACCGCCCAGAACCAGCGGCTCGTCTACTGGCCCATGCTCAAGAGCGGCGACACCGACATGATGGTCGCGCAGTGGGAGACCTACCTGCGCATGCTGCCCACCGCCGTGGCAAGGACCCGCCATTACTGGGGGCACGACGGCGCTTCCTTCACCGAACAGACAGAGAATTTCGGACTGCCCAATCCGGCGGAATACGGCAAGCATCCCGAGGGCAGCGACTTCGGCATGGAGCGCAACGCATGGCTCGAGTATGAATGGGACACCGCCCTGGAGTTCTGCATGATGATCCTCGAAGCCGAACACTATACACAGGGCGCTCCCGACGGCACCGCCACACCGACAGACTATGCCCGATACCGCCCGCTCATCCACCAATGCCTGCGCTTCTTCGACGAGCACTACCAATATCTGGCCAAGCAGATGGGCAGCAAGGCGCTCACCGACAGCGGACGCCTCGTCATCTATCCGGGCTCGGGCTGCGAGACCTACAAGATGGCCTACAACCCGGCGAGCACCATCGCCGCGCTGAGGAGCGTGGCCAGCCGCTGCCCCGACTCGCCGTTGCCCGTGGAGCGCATTCCCGACATCCCGCTGCGGGTCATCGACGGCGACACTTGTATCGCTCCGGCAGTGGCATGGGCCCGCATACAGAACACGGAGACACCACAACTCTACCCCGTCTTCCCGTGGCGACTGATGGGACTGGGACGCGACGGACTCGGCATCGCGCGCAACACCTACCTGAAAGACCCGCACGCCGTGGCCATGCGCAGCAGCAAGGGATGGAAGCAGGACAATATCTGGGCGGCATGCCTCGGACTGACCGACGAGGCACGACGGCTGTGCACAGAGAAACTGGCCGACGGGCCCTACCGCTTCCCGGCCTTCTGGGACCCGGGCTTCGACTGGGCGCCCGACCTCAACCGTGGTGGCGCCGCGATGATCGGCCTGCAGGAGATGCTCCTGCAAGAGACTCCCGACGGGCAACTGCTCCTCTTCCCTGCCTGGCCCAGGGAGTGGAACGCGCGCTTCAGGCTCCATGCCTCTGGCGGCCGTGTGGTGGAGGCATCCATCACCGACGGCATCATCACCACCGCTCCACAACTTCCTTGATGATTCCCTGACAGAGGCGCAAAAAGGGGAAAACATGAGGAAACAGGCGCCTGCGTACTCTTTGAATACTGATAAACACCCCTTAGAAGGATTTTTTTTGTTATCTTCGCATCCGTTATGATAAGAAGACTCATCATCACGACATTTCTCGCCGTATTATCCTATGGTGCCGTCGCACAAGACACCGACATCATCTACGTGCATCATCAAGGCCGATGGCTCGCCGTCGACATCCGCAACATCGACACCATCGCCTTTGACAGCAAACTCCTCAACATCAACAGCAGAGGCAATATATGCCGCATTCCTTTCGACAGTGTGGTGTTCGCACCACCCGCCCAACCTGTCATGCCCATAGGATGGTGGGGGGATATCTGTCACGGACCGTCAAAAGGCTATTATCACACCGACTGTTCCCCGCTGGCCGATGTGGAAATGGACGCGTGCGACAGTCTCTGCCAGTCGCTCGTCCTCCTTTACGACATCTCCACGACGGAAGACTCCCACCTCTCACCCCGGAAGGTGGGAAGGAAATGGCGTTACACCAAGAGCACCCTTACCCGACGGAGGAAGTTCAGTCTCAGTTCATCCTCCTACCTACCCTACGGAAAATCGCAAGAGAAGCAGACGGACGGGGCACCCGACGCCAGATACAGACAATCCGACCTCTCCTCACTCCTCAACAACCACCGTGCCGATGAGGTCTGCCAGGTTTTGAACATCTGGTACCAACCCGAGGAGGACCTGCCCGTCCCGCCGCAGCCCGTCTTCGGCACTTTCCATAACGACACCTACCATCTGACGCTTGAAGACAACATAAGAATCAGTATTCATCTGCAAAGACAAGACGCGACGACAGTCACCGCCGACTCCATGATGATTGCCTTCAACAGCGAGGAAGACGCACGTAGGGAATTCATACAGATGGACACAAGCGACGACGAAAACACACAATTCACCCTGGCTGGCAACGCCATTATCATCATAGAGCATTTCAATGCCACTTACCAGGAGGTGATGACATGGCTCACACGATTCGACATTGACTTATGCAGACCGCTATTCATACGCGAAGAATGAGAAGAGACGTCCTTTGGGCCGCCGTGCTCCTCCTGCTGACGTGCTGCATGCACGACAAAGCGAGACAGCACTACGAGGCTGCCTTGCGGATGGCCGGCGACGGCGACTCGCCGCAGGCACTGGCCTCTCTGCTCAAAGCGGCTGAGTGCCGTCCCTCCGCAGAGCTCGCCGCCAGCATCTATAGCGACATGGGGCACATCCTCTTCGACGAAGGACTCCAGGAGCAGGCGCTGCCATGTTTCATGAGGGCCTATGAGGCCGACAGCTTGTTGGCAGACACCGCCAGGATGGCCTGCGACCTCTGCGACATCGGCAATGTATGGCGCACCCGGGAGAACGACGACAGTTGCATGCTCTTTTTCGACAGGGCGCACAGGATGGCCCTGTGCATCGCCGACAGTCTGCTCACCCTCGACATCGAGAGTCAGATGGCAGGATATCACCTGATGCATCACCAGTATGAGGAGGCACGGCGCCTGTTGCAGCCCACCCTCAGTGAAGACCCGGAAAAGTGCGACTTAGGCATCCTCTTCATGAGGGCCGACCTCTATATGCACACCGGACAAGAGAGCACCGCCGACTCCTGCTGCCGAATACTGGCAGACAGGGGCGACACCGGCCAGCGGCAGATGGCTCACAAATGGATGGCTGAGATGCTGCTCGGCAAAGGCAGCTTTGAGGAGGCTCACAAGCACCTCGTAAGATATGAGGAACTCACCGACACCCTCATGGAGGAGACCGACACGGAGGCGATGAGGCGAATCAAAGCCCTCTACGACTACACATTGCGGGAGAGGCAGAATGCCGCCTTGCAGCGCCGCTACATCATCGCCGTCTCGGCATTCTTGATGACGGCATGCCTTCAGGCACTCTTTATTCTCCACTATAGACAGCGGCGGCTCCAATACCGACTCAAGGTGCAGCGCCTTGAGCAACTGCTGTCAGAATACCGCAACCGCAGTGAGGAAAGTCTCAACAGGCAGAAAGAGATTCTCGCCAACACTCCCATTTTTCACCACATCACACGACTGCTCAGCGACCAGATGCCTAAGGCCATGACCGACGAGGACTTCCATATCCTCGAAGACACTCTCGAGAAGACGCATCCGGGATTTGTCGGTCAACTGAGGTCCTTCCATCAGTTCTCCCCGCACGAATGGCGCCTGTCACTGCTCCTGAAGGCAGGTGTCAGTCCGATAAACATCGCCCGGCTCACGGCTCACTCCAAGCAGTCGGTCTCCAGCAGCAGGGCACGACTCTACACCAAGGTGTTCGGCAAGAAAGGAAGTCCCAACCAGTGGGATGAGTTCATCCAGTCACTGTGATTTCTATTGAGCGAAATAATTCTCTATAAATCGCATTCTTATCTCAGCATTTTTTTATATCTTTGCTTGCTAAAGAATAATCATTGATTGTGGTATGATGGAGAGACGCTATCCAGTGGGCATACAGACCTTCTCTCGGCTGAGGAGCGAAGGATATGTGTATATAGACAAGACCGACCTGATGTGGCGGATGACACGGGTTAGCCCCTTTGTGTTCCTGAGCCGTCCCAGACGGTTTGGCAAGTCGCTGCTCACCACCACGCTGTGCTCCTTCTTCCGTGGCGACCGAGAGTTGTTTGAGGGACTCAAGGTGATGGAACTGGAGAAAGATTGGAAAAGCTACCCTGTGCTCCACATCGACGTGAGCATGGCCAAGGCACAGGAGAATGTGGAAGAGCTGAGAGGGGCACTCATGATACGATTGGAGCCTTATGTGGAATTATATGGTCGGCAACCTTTAGAAACCACGCCTGGGAAGTTATTAGATGGCATCATCCGCCGTGCCTACAATAAGACGGGCGAACAGGTGGTGGTGGTCATCGACGAGTATGACGCACCGCTGCTTGAGGTGCTCCATGAGGAGGAGCAGCTTGCAGGCTATCGGCGTGTGATGCAGGAGTTCTACCAATGCTTGAAGGCGCGTGAGGCGATGATCCGCTTCTGCTTCATCACCGGCATCACGAAATTCTCGCAGCTAAGCATTTTCTCCACGCTCAACAACATCACCAACATCTCGCTGCATCCGGATTTCGCTGCCATCTGCGGCATCACGGGCGAGGAGATAGAC
>CADBLU010000268.1 GCA_902795605.1 uncultured Prevotellaceae bacterium
GATGGGTGTGCCTCTATATCAACAGATTATAAGTGTTTAGTTACTTCTGCGGGGCAATTTGTTTACTATTTATAGAGGAAAGATAATTAAATTATTTGAAATAGGATGTTTTTATCAATGACAAAATTCAAATGCAAAAATCCGCTGCTTTCTAAGTAAAGATTTGCTATGCTGATACTTTCCTTTTTTCAGGATTATCGGTTTTCGCTATTTTCTTCCTTTTCGTAGTTGTCGAGCATTCTCCTGACTCTCTCGCGCAATTTGGTGGCCAGCGATTCGGGGGAGATGATGGTGATGCCCTCTCCAAATCCCAGGATGTCGCGCTCCAGTTCGAAGTTGGGGATGACGTCGATGCTGAAGATAGCGCTGCCGTCGTCGTCATGGCTGATTTCACTCTGGCTCTGATGCAGCGGTTTGGTGATGACGTAGGGCACCTGGGATGCGCTCACCCTGAAGACGATGTGCACCGGTTGGTCGTCCATCATCCGCGTCACGCCAATCATCTCAGAGAAATACTGCAGTGGATGGAATGACTTGTCTTTGATGTAACGTTCCTTTTTCGGCGCGGGGGAGATATCCTCGATGCGGTCGAGTGCTAAATTCAGCAAGATGGGCTCTGGGGAGTCGTGCCTCCTGCCGAAGACAAACCAGCGGTTGCGGAACTCTTTCAGGATATAAGGTGAGAAGCAGAACTGCTGTGCCTTTGGCCATTGGAAAGGTTTGTAGGTGACGACAACGGGTTCCTTGTCGACGATGGCGTCGTGCAGCGGCGTGATATATTCCAGTCCGCGCAGGCGGGAGTTGCTCTCTAACAGGATGACCGGCTCCACCCTGTAGCGCATCGACGCCACATGGTCCTCCAGACGGTTCACCACGTCCTCCACGTCGTCGAATCCCTTGAACGAGCTCATCTGCTTGAGCAGGTCCACCGCCTCCGTCAACTGTCGCATGTCGGTCTCTGAGAGCGGCACGTTGGTGATGCTGTAGTCGTAGTCGTCGTATCGGTAGTATTTGCGGTCTACCACCGTGATGGGAGCGTAGTAGCCCAGTTCGTTTGACTGGCGCATCTCCTGGATGTCGTGCTGAATGGTGCGCCGGCTCACGTCGCCATAACCGTTGGCTTCGTATAGCGCATCGCTGCAGGCGTCTATCAGTTCCTGCAGCGTGGCCCTTCGTCCCTTCCTCAGCATGCGGTCGATGGTCTTATATCTTAATAAGGTGTTTCTGTTGATGGGCATGGTGTCTGTGAGTAAATTGGGTGCTCAGGACTCTCTGTTTCAGAATACTTTGTGCCTAAGAATTTTGCGAACGGAATTTCTGGTTGTTCTTTACTTGTATGTGGTTGACCAGCATTCGCTCTTCAAGGAATTCCTTAAGACCTAAATCATTAAGATATTTGTGAGTGATGAGCGAACTTTTGTAAAGTTTTTTAACAGCATTAACCAAGGGGGAGAATTCTTGTTTGAGTTGGAGCACCTCCTCATCTGTGAAGAAGTGTGAGGGGGCGGATAGTTGTTCCAGTTTCTCATGGAACACCAGTGCCTCCTTGGCATATTCTTTTGCCTTGGTTTTCAGTTTCTGCCTCTGAATGATAGTGAGGACACCTGCGATGGCAAAAAATATCAGTAATGTAATGACTAAGATAGCTAAGATGTAGTATTCTGTTTGCATGGTTTTTTATGGAAGGTTTTTTTGCACTGCAAAGATAGTGAAAGTTGAAGACAAAGCAAAGAAAATTACTTATTTCTTTCTTTGTTGAGACGCATCCTATAACTTACCTTTGCATTTCTACGACTTCTATGACATTTTCGCACACGCCAAAGAGCCTGTTGCAACTGTAGGGACATACTTTATGTATGTCCGCTTATTCCCAACAACTTGTCCGTATAAAAGACAAAGTGAATGTAGAAACGTCCATTCTTGGCGTCTCGCCTATAACAAGTCGCCTCCCTCATGATAATGAAGAGAAGATCAAAAACCGCTACGCTTAGGAAAAAAGATAAAAATTTTTTAAAAAATTACTTGTCATAGCCACCACTATAAACGCATAGTCGCTATATAAAAATGCCTAAAGGCATCTCAAAAAGGAAGAAAAAAAGTTCTTGGCGTGGCAGGCAACGTTTGATTTGTCGGACCCTGCGGACATGTATAAAACAAGTCCCTACGTGAGCACGGGCTTTTTCGCTCCGTGTTTCCTTGGTCATTAAATGCGATTGAACTTGCGAAGATGAATTAGAATTGAATTTTTTGCTTCGATTTGCTAAAAAAATAGAAAAATTTGTTTATATTTCCAACTCTATATAGAGTTTATCATAAAAACACGCACAATATTGAGCCATAGGCTCTTGATTGTTACTTTCCGCCTCGCATTTCTCTTCTGTCGACCCCTACGACTTCCCCGACAACATGAACATGATCGCCGTAGTGATGAAGGACGGACAGCGTCTCACGGACGCTGAAGTGGCCGCGTTCATCGGCGGTGAGTGCCGAGGAGCCATCCGGACCAACGAAGACAGCGAATACTACTTCCTGACAGTGATGGGGTCGTCAAACGAGGACCGCAACTCTAAGGTGGAAATCAGGGTCTTTGCCGACGGTGAGGAATATGTGGTGGAAAGCGACAAGACCTTTGTCAGCGATGCCATCTACGGCACTCTCGATGAGCCTTATGTGCTCGACTTGAATGCCACGGGCATCCGGCGGATAGATGTTGTCGACGATTCCAACGACACGGAGTGGTACACCCTCGAAGGCTTCAAAATCGGTCGCAAGCCGACCAAGTCGGGCATCTATATCCACAGAGGCCAGAAGGTGACTATACGCGCCAAGAGTTATGGGACAAAATAAGTGAGCTATTGCCTGCAGATGAACGGCATGACGCTGTCGATGAGCGTGCGCTTGCGTTCCTGAAGGGTAAGAATCTGCTGCTCAAGAGTGTTTTCTGACACGAAGCGGTAGACGAATACCGGATGATGCTGGCCGATGCGATGGCTGCGGGCAATGGCTTGCTCCTCTGCGGCTTGATTCCACCAAGGATCGAGCAGGAAGACATAGTCGGCAGCGGTGAGATTGAGACCGACGCCGCCGGCTTTGAGCGAGATAAGGAAAAACTGGCAAGTGTCGGTGCCTTGGAAGTGTGCGATCACTTCCTCACGGTGCTGTGTCTTTCCCGTCAGCATGTCGTAGGTCCATCCCCGCTGGCGTATGCCTTCGGCCACCCGTTCCAGTAAACTGACATACTCACTGAAAAGTAGTACTTTGTGGCGGGTGCCTCGCAGGCTCTCCAGATACTCAAAGACGACGTTCATCTTGCCGTCGCCGTTGGCAATCTGCCGCATCCTTTGGATGGCGGCGAGAATGTGGATTTGTCGGCTGGTGTCCTCTGCTGCTCCGTCGAGCCACTCGTTTCTGGCACGTGAGAGTTCCGAGGCATACTCACTTATCTGGGTCTCAGTCATGGGGCATATCACCACCTCGTCCTGTCGGTCAGGCAGGTCGGTGAGCACTTCTTCCTTGGTGCGTTTCAGAAAATAGGGCGCGATAAGGCGGCGTAGCAATGCTGCCCGTTCGTTTTCCATCTGGTGAGCGATAGGATGGATGAACGCCCGCTGAAAATGATGCAGACTGCCAAGAAGGTCCGGATTGAGTATATTCATCAGACTCCACAACTCACTCAGATTGTTCTCTATAGGGGTGCCGCTCAGTGCCATGCGGTGCAGGCTTCTCAGGCTCGACACAGCCTTGTGTATCTGAGATGTGGAAGTTTTGAAAGCCTGGCTCTCATCGAATATGATGATGCCAAAGAGACTGTCGGAAAGGAAGCCGATGTCATTGAGCAGTGTGCGGTAGGTGGTCAGTACCACGTCCCACCGCATCAGGTTCAGGCGTTTCTCACGGCGTTTAGACATGTCTCCGATATATGTACATACTTGCAGGGAAGGCGCGAAGCGATTTAGTTCATTATACCAGTTGTGTACGACAGATGCCGGAGCCACAACCAGTGAGGTGCGGTATTCTAAACCTGGATTTCCTGACTGGTTGTTGGCAACAACTCCGCTCATTTCTTCCTCGGAGAAGAGAAATCCCGCAAGGGGAGCCTGGGCTCTCCTGGTCGTCTCCTTGTATTCAAGCAAAAGGGCAATGGTCTGGATGGTCTTTCCCAATCCCATCTCGTCAGAAAGGCAACAACCTGTCTGAGCCTCCAAATGCTGCCAAAGCCATTTGAATCCGGCTTCCTGATAAGGTCGGAGTGTGGCCCGCAGTTTTTTCAGACCCAGCCATTCCTTGTCTGACGAATGGTCGGGTTGCATTTGAAGTTGTTGCTCCTTGCCTTGCGCAAGTCCGTCATGCCTATGAAAGCCTGTCTGACTTCTGTGGCGCAAGAAACTGTTGCCTTTCGGCATGCCGATAAGCAACAGGTCGGCATAACGTGAGAGCCATTCGTCGGGAATGAGCAACCGCTCACCGGTGGGAAGCATATAGTCGTGCTCGCCGCGGAGGATAGTATCGCGAAGTTCGAGGAAAGGGATGCGCAGCTTTCCTTCGTCGAGCACAATGGTCACGTCTGTCTGCAGCCAGTCGCCATGCCAGACGTCGCTCTGCTCTACACTGAGCGGACCGATATAGTAGACGTCGTCGGAAGGCTGGATGACATCAAAACCTTGTTTCCTGAGCCATGAGCCATACTGCCTGAGCCAACATACCATGTCGGCCAGGGAAGGAAATCGGATGATGCCTGCTGAAGTTATTATCACACCGGTCTGACGCAGGAGATTGAGATAATGCTGTTCATGCAGTTTGTCGCGCAACAGTCTGGTGAAGCGGAAACTGTCGTCTGTCTCTTTCAGCATCACCCAACCTGGGACATCGTTGTCGGGCGTGAATTCTTGGTTGCCATACTTGAGTCGAAGTGAGAGGATGTGTCGGCCGTCCACGGTTGTCTCCACGATAAGTCGTGGCACGGGTTTCTCCCGGATGTCCTCAATGTCGAAACCTTCGGCTTGAATCTCCACCTTGGCGACATTCTTCAGTATAAAACTCCTGAAATAGTGGTTTTCCATCCGGCGTGGAATGAAGACGGCGGATTTGCTGATGAAAGGCAGCAGCAATTGAGAACTGATACCCTCTGCCATGGTGTAGATTTTGCCGTCAAGGACAAACATTCCCGGAAGGTAAGTCAGTACGGCCACGTCGTGTGTGTCCAAAGCGTCGATAAGTTTGTTGCCGACCCGTAAACGCAACTGGTAGGTCGTACCTTCCTCTTGCCGGCAAAAAATCATGACGGGTGTCACCCGCGTCTCATCATCGACAGACAATCTGTCGGCAATGTGCACCGGTTGCTTTTTTGTGGCTACATATAGGAGTGGAATGTTGAGAATTTCCGCTGTCTTGATGACTTTTTTGAGTCTCATATCGACCATCTGCTTGATGTATTTTTGCAGGGCCTTTTCATCCGATGCCCAGAAGTCATTCTCACGTTTGTGCAGTTTTTTGTTGGCATAGCGGTCGTAAAGTCGGGCTGGTTCCATTTCCTCGCAAAGGATGGCCAACTGTCTCAGGTCCTCATTGTCGCTATCCAGCCAATCGGCCCTCATTGCCCCCACCACATTCATATATTGCCCATACGCATCCACACGCTTCAACTGTGCTGTAACGATGCCCCAGTATCCCTGCGGACGAAGAAGAAGGATTATAGGACCGAGAATCATGGCAGAGTCTTTGACTTCAAAGTGAATGTTTCTGTATGCGGTTGGCGGAAATACGCCATGATGGCAGAAAAGGCATCACAGACATAGCGGATAAAGAGATGAGTGTCATGAGAGTTCCTCGGCCACGGCGAGGTCCATGCCGCGCCAGATAAGGATGAGGCGGTGGACCTTCGTGTGCCCGGC
>CADBLU010000269.1 GCA_902795605.1 uncultured Prevotellaceae bacterium
ATTATTACTTTTGGGTATCCTTTGGCTGCAGCATCGCTTAGTTTGTCAAAATTTGCGCCTCAAAAATATTATTGCGGATTTTGGGTTCAACCATTGTTATCGTCCTTTTTCAGGCCATTCTTTCCTTCCTGTTTTTCAGTTTCCCATTACTGAAAAACAGGTTGATGTGGTATGCCATTCCTTTTCTGGGCCCCATCCATTCTTTTTCCTGCCTTTTGCCGGTGTCCGGTAAGCTGCGGCATGCCGCAGCACCCCTTATAGCGTGATTTTCAGCACCGGAGCGATGGCGTTGACAGGCTGGGGAAGCTCCACCACTAGCGCCTCGGAGGTCTGGCGGTATTTCAGTTTGCCGCCGCCGAGGAGGGTGACACCGCGCACCCTCACGCCCTTGGCCAAAGAACGGATGCTGAGACGGTGGTCGTCGGGCCAACCCATGGCGGTGGCATAGAGCACCTTGCCTTTCTGGGTGAAACGGATGTCGCGCCAGTCCATATTGGCATATTGCCCGTCGTTGAAGCCCTGGGCATTGAGAGCGATGTTCTTCTCTGCCACCGGCCCTTCGCCGAACTTCGTCCAGGGGCGGGTGCCGAAGATGCTCTCACCGTTCACCGTCATCCATGCCTCCAGGTCGTCGAGGATGCGGGCCTCCTTCTCGTCGTAGGTACCGTCGGCACGCAGTGGGACGCTGAGCAGCAGGTTGCCGTTCTTCGACACGATATCCACCAGTTGTTTCACCACCGTGGCGGCACTCTTATAGCCGTCGCGCTCATAGATGCTCGTGTTGTAGTGCCAGCCGCCGATGCAGTTGCACGTCTGCCAAGGTTCGTCCACAATCTCATTGGGGGCGCCTCGCTCCACATCCCATGTGAGCGCTTTCCGCTGTTCACCGTCGAGGATTTTGCCGAAGACCACAGCCCTCGGATTCTTGTTGTAGAGATGGGCGGCGATGCGGAGGCCGCAGTCGCTCAGGGGATAGAAAGGCAGGACGGTGACATCGAAATAGATGAGGTCGGGCGAATAGCGGTTGATGGCATCGAGCGTACGGTCATAGAAATTGGTCACAAACTCCCGCGACGGCGGACAGGCGCCATGGCTCCAGTCCCACTGTCCGTGGATGGCTCCATTGTCCCACGACCCCTTGCTCATGGGGTGATTCTGCCGGTAGAGCAACTGCGGGTCGAGGCCTTCCCACCATTTGCCCTTGCCGTCGGCTGCGGTGAGATTGCCGTCATAATAGACGCCCGCCTTCTCACCTTCGAGGTCATAGCGCTGCGACGGCTCATACCATGTCCAGGCATGGTCGGCATGAAACGAGATGCCCAGCGGCAGTCCCGCCTTCTTGGCTGCGGCAGCCCACTCGGCCAGCACATCGCGCTTGGGACCGATGTTTTTTGAGTTCCAGGGTTGATACCGCGAGTCCCACAGGTCGAAATTGTCGTGGTGGTTGCCCAGGACGAAGAAATACTGTGCGCCGCAACGCTTGTATTTCTCGACCAGTTGCTCAGGATTCCAGTGCTCAGCTTTGAACAAGGGCAGGATGTCCTTGAAACCCACCTCCGACGGATGGCCGTAGTGCTCCACATGCCATCGATACTCGCGGTTGCCCTCCATATACATCGACCGCGCCATCCAGTCGCCGGAGCCTTCCACGCATTGCGGTCCCCAATGGGCCCAGATGCCGAATTTCGCGTCGCGGAACCACTCTGGCACCTTGTGGGTCTTGAGCGACTCCCAGGTGGGTTGATATCTGCCTGTCTGCATGTGCTCATGCACCTCCTCTACAGGGATACGGTAAGACTCCTGTGCTGTGGCTGTCAAGGCCAGTATCATCATGATGTTCAGGAGCAGGTGTTTTCTTTGTCTCATATCTGTCTGCCGTTGTGTTAGATGAACGGCACTTTCCCTCACACCTCTGTCTAAGGTTGGAACAGTTGAAGATGGAAAATGCCTAACGGGTGCTAAGATAGTGCTTTTCATTGAAAAAAGCAAGCAAAAGGGCAGAGAAATGACTTCTAAGAAGAAAAAACGGCATCACCTGCCACGAAGGACTGCAGAATGAATCAAACTTGTCTGGGAACTGCCCGACGGCAAGGGCGGCAGACGCACCGAGACTCTCTGGGTGCAAGACAGGTTTACTGAGAACGGAGTGCGTGATGAGGGGGCAGCGGCCCAACCGCTGCGTACGGAGAAAAGAAGACGGCGGGCAGGTGAAGTTCGCTTTGGGTGACATAGGTGGCAAGAGGCAGATTGTTGACATGACGAAGGAAGAGCGTGTGACGGGCAGGAAACAAACCAGTGGCCTAAAACGACAAAATATCAAAAAAAAGAGCCTTGAGGTGAGTAATATGACTTTTTTTTCCTAATTTTGCAAAAGATTGGAATAGCACCCTCACACATCAGGTATTTTTATGGAATCGATCAGAATCAACATCCACAAACAGCTTGGCCGCGACGGCCTCGTGCCCGTTATCTCCTACCCTGCAGAGTCGGCCTACGACTTCCGTATCCGCAGCTGCAAGGACGATATGACCAACCTCTCGACAGACACCGCCTACCGCATCTGTGTCTATCCCGACGGACACAACCTGCAGGCTTCTCTCATCAAACCGCTGATTGATGGATTCATCGAGTATTCCATCCTGCTCAATATCAGTCAGAAGACCGTCGACGGACAGCAACTCACCGACACACTCGACCAGTTGGCCGCCACCTATGAGCAATTAGCCGCCTCCGACCCCAAGCCCAATGAGAACAGACAATTCAAGGACGCGGTGAGCAACATCTACCGGAAGCTGACCGACAATGCCGCGCCAGGGAATATCTCACAGTTGCCCGTGCCAGAGAAAGAGGATGCCACTCCCCTCACCTACTACATGAACTATAAGACCAAAGGTGAGATATCCACGCTCATACGCTATCCCGACCAGGAGTTCTTCCGTCACACCTCCGTCATTTATCTCGTGGGCGAGAAGGTGGTGCCCACACGGCCGCAGCAGTGCAAGCATATCCACTCCATCGTGCTCAGGTCGTTCAAGATCAAGTCTCCGCAAGGACACGAATACGGCGAGGTGAAGGAGGGAGAGACCGTGAGAGTCAGCCTCCTTGGCAAAGAGGGGATGCTGCCCATGACCACCGATGTGCGAGGCGACGTGACCAATCCCACGCCCTACGGCTATTTCGACACTGCCACGAGCACCATCCGCATCGACGAGCGCACCATCAAGTTCTATTACGAGCTGAAGTTCATCGTCAAGCACAACGGAAGAGTCTACCGCAGCTGCACCGTCCGCTACAACGGCGAGCAGGTGATGCCCGACAGCAACGGCTGCTACCTCATCAAAGTGTATGAGGACAGGGTGAACGACGCCGGATACATCCAGTTCAGCGGCGAGAATTTCAAAAACTCGCAGATACAAGTCACCCCGGGCATCGTGAAGCAGCAGGAATATGTCTTCAACCCCGAGCCGCAGCACGACATCACCTATGTCACCCTCGACTTTGGCGACGGCCACCCCATAGAGACCAGCATCGACGTGGGCACCAACGACAGGCTCTTCAACCAGTTGCACAATGGCAAGGTGAAAGGCTACCGCGTGAAGCAGGAGGGCGACAGTTTCCGCATGTTCATCCCACGCAAGCTCACCGCCACCTCGAAAAACATCCTGCGGCTGTTTAAGCTTATCGCCATGGTGCTCTTCACCCTCCTCGCCTATGCCCTGCTCACATGGCTCGCCACAAAGCACTGGCCATGGCCCATCGAGCAATGGCAGCCCACGGAAAAGGTAGCCGCCAAGACGCGGGTGAACACCGAGGGTGAGGTGACCACCGTCAAGAACGAAGATGATGATGACTACGGACTCATCGTTGACGACCGCGACCAGGTGACGCTCGAAGCCATCGACCAGGCCTATCTCCGCGACAACAACATCTGGCGCAAAGACTCCATCAAGAGCAATAAATACAAGGATGTGATCAACACCATCTTCAACGGCCGCATCAGCGAGATCAAGATGAAGAACTACAACGGCAAGGTGATCGACAACGAGTGGTGGATGCTGCTCTGGCGCAATGTCATCATCCCCAACAACATCCACAACGCCAGTGCGAAGGAGGTGTTCCAGCAGGTCATCACGCCCGACCACAACAGCCTTGACGTGCAGGTGCTCTATGAGGAACTGACCAAGAGGCTGCTGCCCACAGGTGACGTCATCAGTCCGGGAAAGACTTCGATGGGAGTCTCGGCACCTAAGCGGGTAAGTGCGCCCGCCACAACACCGTCAACGGCTACGACGGCGCCAGCCGCCACACCCCCTGCCACACCCGCCAACACACAGGCCAGCGAACTTCCTTGAGCGGAAACTAAGAAGAAAGATGATTTTTCTGTCCTCTGACAGGGCAAAATCCATTTAATATTTGTATATTTGCAGCATCATTAAAAATACATCAAGATGTTCAACGCTATTATCGGACTTGCAGCCTTCCTCGTTATTGCCCTGGCAGGATGGGCCATCGCCGAACTCAAGGGCAAGGCCTGCAATTATGAGCAGAACCAGGATGAAATCGATGTCGACGCACGTCTGGCAGAACAACTGCACAAGAACGGCTTCACCGAACTGGATATCAATGATGTGATGAAAAGCATCAGCACAAAGGGATTCAAGACCAACTGACGCCCTACCCTTCCAGACGAGACCACCCTTGCCGGCTGGCTTGACACCAGACTGGCAAGGGTGGTCTCGTCTGTTTTCCCGTCTGCCCTATCTGCTCACCACGCGGCTGCGGGCGCTGCCGTCGTCCATCATGGTTTTCTCCACATAGAGGCCACCGGCGGGCGCACTTATGCGTTGGCCGGCAAGATTATAGTATAGAGTGCGCACAGGGCGGCGGGCACTGACAGTGCTCACGCCCGAATCGCCTTTGCGGCGGAGGGTGGCGCGCCCCAGCACCAGGTCAGCCCACGAGGCGTCGGCGGTATAGAAAGCCACGATATAGCGGTTAGCCTCATTGATGTCAAACAGGTAATTGTTGATCGATGTGCCCGAGAAGCTGTTGCTTGCAGCATTGCCCACATTCGCCGTCGGCGTGAAGGTCTCTGCGAACACCTGCTCGCCCTCAAGTGTCTCCACTGCCACCGTCACGGGCGAGAACGAAGGCTGGTTCCAATTAGCCACCTTCATATAAAGCTGGTAGTTGCCAGGATAGAGCATCAACGACACGCTGGTTTTCTCCGTGGCATACTTCGCATACCCTGCGCGGGGACCGCCCGTCGTATTGCGGGTGTAGAGCCCCCAGTCGAAATCGTGTTCGGCACCCGTGAAGTGGAACACCCGGCTTCCCTGGCTGAAACCGTCGCTGAAGCCCACTCGGTTCTCACTGCCGTCATAGGTCTCCCATCCGTCGGGGACACTCCCCTCCACGTCGAAATTGGTAATGACGAAAGTGGCTGTGCTCAGACGCTCGGTGACGGAGATGTCAACACTGCTTTTTGCCGTGCGCCCCTCGTCGTCGTAGGCCACGGCAGAGACAGTATGGTTGCCCTTCGCCATCTCTTGCAACACATAGGTATAGGGCGGCTCCTTCAACTCGGCCAGCAGTTGGTCGTCCACATAGAAAGCCACTTTCTCCACGTATCCGTCGGGGTCGGAAGCCTCGGCTTCCAGGAGAATATCGGGCACCACACATTCGCCGCCAAACGACACAAACGACAGGTTGCTCTTGGGCGAGAGCAGGCGAACGGTGGGTTCAGTCACTTTGAGTGAGAAGCGCTTGCAGAACCGCCATATCTCCTCGCCGGTCTTCACCCCATTGTCGTTGGAAATCCAGTGGCCTTTGTTGGCCATCTCCATCAGCACCACTTCCACACCGTTCTCACCCGGTCCCCAAGTGTGACGTGTGATATGGCTGGCACGATAGGGCTTCTCCACCTTGGCTTGGCTGGGACATCCGTTGCGCTTCACCCAACCGGCCAGCACACTCGACACGCCGCTGAAATTCACCACATCGTCGCTCGTACCATGGGTGTGGATGATGGGCACAGGACGTGAACTGGTGAAATTGGCCCCCCAGAGGGGATAGCCGCTGATGGGGGCAAAAGCGGCAAACACGTCGGCCATGCGATTGATGGCAAAATAGGTGAACATGCCTCCCATCGAAAAGCCGGAGAGATACACCCTGTTGCGGTCGATGTCATATCTCTCGACCATCTTGTCGATGAGGGCCTCCATGAAATGCAGGTCACGGTTTCCCGAGAGGTCCCACGACCTGTCGATGCCGTTGGGAAAGACAGTCACAAACTTGGCCGTGTCGGCCACCGACTCTATCTGAAGCATCCCTTTCTGATAGGCGGCGTCCTGGTTCATTCCATGGCAGGAAATGAGCAGCGGACGCTTTTCTCCAAGATTGCGGGGCACATACACCAGATAATTTCTCTTCGTTCCATCCACGGTGATGTCGTCGGCATAGACCGAGAGAATCGACATCAGCATCAGGATCAGGGCGGTCAGTTTTCTCATATCTGTTCTGTTTTACTCGTTTTTGCAAAATTAGTAAGAAACGGCGCAAAGCCTCTTGATATTTGTTGCGTTCTTTTGTCTGAATGTATCATCATCCTGTTTCTTACAAGGATTAAGACTTTTTCATCCCTACAGCGATGAACGGCAGTTAAGGAATGTTAAAGGAGATGTGGACAAACAGAGGAGTTCGACTCTTCCGACCTTCTCAATTAAGAAGTTTTGGCCCACGGTGAAGGGCATATACATCAATAATGGACACAAAGTCGTGATTAAATGAGAGTGGTGTGGAATTCATCGAGCATTGTAGGGAATCCATGTGGTGATATCAACTACATGTTGAGCACACCAAAGAAAAAAGCGGACGCCTCGCAGTGGAGGTGTCCGCTTTTTTGTATTGGCGAAGAGGCTTTTAGAGCCATCTCACATAGCAGAAGTCCTGACGGTGCGGCAGTTTGTCGTTCTTGGGATACATACGCACACCCGTCTTGAATGTGCCAGCCTTGTCGGGAGTGACGCAGCACTCGAAGGTGTAGATATTGCCCTCACGCTTGACGAGCTTGAAGGGATATACATTCGAGATGCGCTCCTCGCCGTTCTGATCGGTCTTGAGAGCCACAAACTCCAGGCCGATGGCGTCGTCGAGCCCCACCTCGTCGATGACGAATGTCAGTTTGAACTCCACGCCGGTCTCGGCAGCTTCGCCGAAGTTCGACTCCTTGGAGACGACACGGATGGAATCCCAGCGCTCAGCCACGGTCTCCTTCCAGAAGGCCATCTCCTTGGCCATCTGATAGTCATTGGCCTGAAGCTGCTCTGAGCGCTCTGCCAGACGGCAGTAGAACTTGGAGTAATAGTCGTCGAGCTGACGCTTCATGGTGTAGTGGGGAGCAATCTGGGCGATAGAGTTCTTGATCACCTGCACCCAGCCTTCGCTGAAGCCTTTCTCGTTCTTGTTGTAGTAGAGAGGAATAATCTCGTTCTCGAGAAGGCCGTAGATAGTGGCGGCATCGAGCTGGTCCTGATAGCCCTGGTTCTGATAAGTGCGTTTCTCGGAGAGCGCCCAACCGGCACCCTGGCGGTAGCCCTCGAGCCACCATCCGTCGAGCACGGAGAGGTTGACCACACCGTTCATCTCGGCTTTCTCTCCGGACCTGCCGGTAGCCTCAAGCGGCCGGGTAGGTGTATTCATCCAGATATCCACGCCGGAGACGAGACGACGGGCAAGTCGGAGGTCGTAGTCCTCGAGGAAGATGATCTTTCCGAGGAACTCCGGACGCTGGCTGATCTCAAAGATACGCTTGATGAGACCCTGGCCGGCACCGTCGGCAGGATGAGCCTTGCCCGAGAAGATGAACTGTACGGGATGCTCAGGATTGTTGACAATCTTAGACAGGCGCTCCAGGTCGGTGAAGAGCAGGTGCGCACGCTTATAGGTGGCGAAGCGGCGGCAGAAGCCGATCATCAGCGCGTTGGGGTTGATTTTCTGAAGAAGAGAGACCACACGTGAGGGGTCGCCCTGGTTCTTGAGCCATGTCTCGCGGAACTTGTCGCGGATATAGTCCACCAGTTTTTTCTTCAGAGCCATGCGGGTGTTCCAGATCTCCTCGTCGTCGACGTTGTAGATGGCATGCCAGATTTTCTCATTGCTCTGGTCGCTCATGAACGACTTGTCGAAATGACGGGCATAGAGCTGGCGCCACTCCGTGGCTGCCCAACTGGGGAAGTGGACACCGTTGGTCACGTAGCCCACATGGTTCTCCTCAGGATAGTATCCAGCCCAGATGGGAGCGAACATTTTCTGGCTCACCCATCCGTGGAGCTTGCTCACGCCGTTGACTTCCTGGCAAGTGTTGCATGCGAAGATTGACATGCAGAAACGCTCGTTGCCGTCGTCAGGATTCTGGCGTCCCATGCCGATGAACTCGTCCCAAGTGATGCCGAGCATGGCAGGATAGCCACCCATATATTTGCCGAAAAGGTCTTTGTCGAAATAGTCATGGCCGGCGGGCACGGGAGTGTGGACGGTGTAGAGCGACGAGGCGCGCACCACCTCGAGGGCCTGGTTGAACGACATGCCTTCACGCACATAGTCGCAGAGACGCTGCAAGTTGCAGAGAGCGGCATGACCTTCATTGCAGTGGTAGATCTGCTTCTTGATACCCAGTTTCTTGAGGGTGAGCATACCACCGATGCCGAGCAGGATTTCCTGCTTCAGACGGTTCTCCCAGTCGCCGCCATAGAGTGAGTGGGTGATGGGCTTGTCAAACTCAGAGTTCATCTCGTTGTCGGTGTCAAGCAGATAGAGCGAGATGCGGCCCACATTCACACGCCACACATAGGCATGCACCATGTAGTTCATATAGGGCACGTCGACGACGAGTTGGTTGCCGTCGGCATCCAACTGGCGCTCAATGGGAAGGGAGTAGAAATTCTGTGCCTCGTAGTTGGCAATCTGCTGTCCGTCCATGGAGAGCGACTGCTTGAAATAGCCGAAACGATAGAGGAAACCGATGGCGCACATGTCGACATTGCTGTCCGAGGCCTCCTTGAGGTAGTCGCCAGCGAGCATGCCCAGACCACCGGAATATATCTTCAGCACCTGGTTCAGACCATACTCCATGCTGAAATAAGCCACGGAAGGACGGTTGGCATCAGGTTTCACATCCATGTATTTGCGGAACAAGGTATACACGTCCTTGACACGCTTCATGATCTCCTTATCTTTCACAAGTTCCTGCTTCCTCTCATAGCTCAGCATTTCAAGAAGCAGTACGGGATTATGACCGACTTCCTCATAAAGCTCTTCGTCGAGGCTTCTCCAAAGGTCGCGAGCCTCATAGTTCCAAGCCCACCACATATTGTGGGCAAGTTCATCCAGACATTTGAGCTGCTCGGGAAGCCTTGACTTCACAAGCACCTCTTTCCACTGGGGAGCATTTGCATAATCTGCTTTAATCTTCATAACAAATAAAAATATAACTTACACATTGATTATTGTCTCATTCTGCTCGCTGCTTTCTCAAGCGCGATATCATAGGCCTTATAATAATAGGTGATGAACTCGCTCCACAACGCCTTCTTCGACAACTTTTCGGCATTGTTGCGGGCTCTGGTCACCTGAGCCTTTGTATAGGCAGAAAACTCTGCCACCGTATCCTTGATGGCGTCGGCCACCTCAGAGTAGTTGTAGTCTGTGCGGTGAATCACCTTCACACCGTCGGCCAGTTCGCTGTGGCCGCCCTTGATCGAGTTGGCCCACTGGCCGAAGCCAGCCAGGTCAGTGGTGACGCAAGGCACCTTGAACGCCACTGCCTCAAGAGGAGTATATCCCCATGGCTCGTAGTATGAGGGATAGATGCAAAGGTCGTTGCCAAGCACCAGGTCGTAATATGTCATATTAAACACACCGTCGTCGCCCGTGAGGTAGCAAGGCAGGAAGATAAGCTTCACATGGTCGTCCTTGCGGTTCCACATATCGAGAAACTTGAGCATGCCCAGCACATTGTCGTGGCTCATGTTGTGGAGCCAGTGGGTGACGAGGGGCACGTCGAGAGGAGTGTCAAATTTTTTATTAGACGCGAGACGCTCCACAAGGTCGTTCCTCGGCTCACCTACCCATCCGGGCACCTCGATGAAAGCAAGCACCTGCTTCTTCAGTTCTTTGTCGCGCAGCAGGCGGTTCATGGCCTCGATATACACGTCTACACCCTTGTTGCGGAACTCATACCTGCCACTGGTTGAGACAATGAGCACATCATCGTCCAGATCGGTGCCCATAAGCGCATTGGCCACCTCGATGAGGCGCTTGCGGGCCAGCTTGCGTTTGCGGGTGAAAGCGGCGCCCTGCGGCACGAAATTATTCTCGAAGCCATTGGGGAGCACCACGTCGACAGGCTTGTCGAGCAATTCGAGACACTCACGGGCAGTGATGTCGCTCACTGTAGTGAAACAGTCAACATATTTCGCAGTCTGCTTCTCGATGCTGTGCTTGCTCTGCATATTGAGCTCACAGGCCATCTGGTCGCCATTATAGGCGAAGAGATAATCATAGAGAGGCTTGTTGTTGCCGGCAATACTGCGCCCGATGCTGGTGGCGTGGGTAGTGAAGATGGTGCCTATCTGGGGCAGACGGTGGCGGATGTAGAGCAGGCCCAGGCCCGTCATCCATTCATTGGCATGGTAGACCACGCGGTCATCGCCGTTGAGATAGTAGAGATAGAAACTCTCCACCACCCTTCCGGCCGCATAGGAGAACATCGACGCCTCGTCGTAGTCGCCATAGGCATGCAGGCTGTCCACCTGAAACAGTTCCCAAGCCTTGCCGTATATCTCATTCTTCTGGTCAAAGAAAGGCTCAAAGTCTACTAAAATGGCAATGGGCTGACCGGGAACGTCCCAGCGCCCTACCTTCACTTTCAACCCGTCCTCTTTCTCTGCCTCTGCCGATTTCCAATCAGCAAAAAGCGCGGGGTCTTCCACAAAAAACGGGCAGGGATTGTCGTGCCAGCAGTCGGGGCCGATAAAAATGATATGGTCGGTGATTTTCTGCTGCAAGGTTTTGGCCCTTGTAGATAAAACAGTATAAATGCCACCAACTTTGTTGCATACTTCCCAGCTTGACTCGAAAATATAGTTGGGAAATAATAAATCTTTACCCATCTCAAAAAACTAATATTACGTTTGCAAAGGTACTAAAAAAAATTAAAAAGAATCTGAAACGAGACAACATTTTTCTTGATATAAATCATTATATGAAAGAAATAGACTACCTTTGCGATGTGAAGGAGCGGTCATTTTTGTCAGTCACTGAGACTCAGCCGCCTCACACTTTCATCAACATAAGCAAAAAGAAAATGAGAAAAGGCATATTATTCATACTGACGCTGCTCCCCCTCATGGCATGGGCACAGCATTTCGACGGATATTACTACAACGAGGAATACCAGGTGTACTTGAAAATCAATGCCGAGCGGTCGGACATCACAGTGCCCGGACAGGAGATCTACGGACAGCTGACGGGCTATTTCGGGTCGAAGCGCGACGGACGGCTGTGGCTCATCACCGAGATGGAGCAGGTGAACGACAAGAAGCTCATCATCACTGTGGTCAACGACTATGGAAGCGAAGACTTCACCGCCTCGCTCACCGAGGACGACAACCACGTCATCACAATGAAGCACCAGGAGGGCAGCACCTACAAGATCGTCGTCAACAGCAAATACGTGAAGATTCCCAAGCAAATCAAACTCGTCAAGACCGACAAGCCATAAGCAATAAAAAGACATAAAAAAATGACCCCGAGCTCCTTGGAACTCGGGGTCAGTCATTATAAAGGAGGCGGCGACCTACTCTCCCGCATTGCATTGCAGTACCATCGGCGCAGGCGGGCTTAACTTCTCTGTTCGGGATGGGAAG
>CADBLU010000270.1 GCA_902795605.1 uncultured Prevotellaceae bacterium
ACATCGTGGCAACTGACGTTCTTTTTCGCCTCCTCGAGCATCTCGTCGTCGATGTTCTGACCGAGCAGCAGCAGTTCGGCGGTGTTGTACATGCCGCGGTATTTCTCACGGCCGATGAACACCACGTTCTTCATGCAGGGGAACCGCTCGCTGGCCAGATGGCCGCGCTCGCAGTTGCGCAGTTCGGGCAGCATCTTGTAGGTCATCTCCACATAGTCGCAGTCCCAGGTGCCGTCGGTGATGCAGAGGGTGTGCATGTCGGAGTTCTCGCACAGGTACTCCAACTCGTTCTGCTTGTAGTTGGTGTTGACGGTGACGAGCACCGCGCCAATCTTTGCCGTGGCATAGAGGAAGGTGAGCCAGTCGGGCACGTTGGTGGCCCAGATGCCCACGTTGCTGCCTTTCTTCACGCCGATGGCCATGAGGCCTTTGGCCAGGTTGTCCACCCGCTCATTGAAAACTTTCCATGTGAAGCGGAGGTCGCGGTCGGAGTAGACGATATACTCTTTGTCGGGGGTGTGCTCGGCCCAGTATTCGAGCCAGCCGCCCAGTGTCCTTTCATACAGTTTCTCTATTTGCATGGCAGAGAGGATGAGGTTAGAACGGGATGTAGATGACGGCGAGAATCTGGGCTGCTTCGCCGGCGGCGCCATGCACGTGGTGCTTCACAATGGAGTCGTAGAAGATGCTGTCGCCCTCCTTCAGCAGGTAGTTCTCCTTGCCGTAACTGATCTCCACCTTACCTTTCATGACGAAGATGAACTCCTCGCCCTCGTGTGCGGAGAGTTTGAAGTCTTTTTCCTCGCTGGGCTGTATGTCGATAAGGAAGGGCTCCATGTGGCGGCCCGTCTTCTGGCGTGCGAGGGAGTGATACTCCATGTGCTTGCGTGCGTCGGCGGTGTCGTTGGAGAAACTGATACTGCTGTTGTGCTCTTCGGCACGGCAGATGACAGGACCCAGGTTGTCGTTGTCGTCGAGGAACGTGCCCAACCTCACGCCGAGGGTGCGTGCGATCTTGATGAGCGGCCCTAATGAGGGCAGGTGCTCGTCGTTTTCTATGGAATGGATTTGCTCGACCGACAGGCCGGTTCTTTCTGCCAACTCCTCTATGGAGATGTTCTTGGATTCCCTGATACTTTTGATTTTGGAACCAACAATGGTGTTGTTATTCTCAGACATTTTGTGATGTAAATATATAAAAACGGGTGCAAAAGTACGAATTTATATTGAAACAACGCTTTTTTTTGATAAAAAAGAGCATTTTTGCTGATTTTTCTTTCTGATTGTCGCGATTTTCGAATAGGAAAGAATCTCCCAAACTCCATCAGTTAAACCAGATATACAGTCCTGTCATGACGGCGGCAAGTGTCACCCACAGTGTGATGACCAAGGCCGACGGCTTGATGCTGACGGGCGCGGGGATGTCGTGCCGCTCGCTGCGCTTGTCGAACAGCGATACCAGCACCATCATGACCACTAAGATGACAAACAGCCAGAACGAGAGCATCATGAAATGCGGCCAGGGCCAACTCTCGGGTCCCCATAGATAGAGGATGCCCACGATGAGGCTGAATGCCGTGCCGGCGGTGAGTGCCAGGTTGGCGGCCAGTGTGGAGGTGCGTCGCCAGAAGATGCCCAGCACGAAGACGGCAGCCATCGGCGGTGCGATGAAGCCGAGCACCGACTGGAACACATTGAAGAGGTTGAGTCCCTTGATGCTGTCGATGGCCACGGTGAGCAGGATGGCGATGGCGGCTCCCGCCAAGGTGACGATGCGCCCCACGTGGTTGATGTGCCGCTGCGAGGCGTCGGGGTGGAACCGCTTGACGTAGATGTCCATGGTGAAGACGGTGCTCAGCGCGTTGAGAGCCGACCCGATGGTGGACACCAGACAGGCCGTCAGCACGGCAAAGACCAGTCCCACCATGCCCACGGGGAAGAGGTTCTCCACCATGGTGAGATAGGCCTCGTCGGGATTGCTCAGGGTGGGGAAGAGGGCGAAGCAGATGACTCCCGGCAGGATATAGAGGGGCACGTCGAGGATTTTGAGCCATCCGGTGAAGTTGGTGCCCCGCTGCCCTTCCTCCAGACTGCGGGCGGCGAGCACCGGCTGCACCATCGACTGGTCGGTGCACCAGAACCACACGCCCATGACGGGATAGCCCAGCACGATGGGCAGCCAGGGGAACGCCTCGTCGCTGTTGGGTTTGAAGAGTACCCAGTAGTCGGAAGGCACCTTGGCGACGAGTGCCGCCACGCCTCCCACGCGGCTCAGTCCGACGATGGTGAGTGCCGCCGACACCACGATGAGCAGTATCATCTGGTAGACATTGGTATAGGCCACCGCCTTCAGGCCGCCCATCATCGTGAAGAAGGAGGAGATGAGCAACAGGATGAGCGCCGAGAGCCACATGGGGATGTCGAACACCTGACGGATGAGGATGCCGCCGGCGAAGAGGGTGAGCGCCAGCCATGAGATGATGATGGTGGCGATGGTATACCAAGCCAGGATGTTGCGTGTGGACTGTCCGAAGCGGAGGCCCATGAACTCCGGCAGGGTGTGTATGCCCGCCCCTAAGTATCGCGGTGCGAAGACGAAGGCCAACAGGGCGATGAACACGAAGGCATACCAGGCGTAGTTGCCGGAGACGATGCCTGTGGTGAACCCTGCGCTGGCGCTCGCGATGAGCATCGACGGCCCCACGTTGGTGCCCCACATGGAGAATCCGATATGGTGCCACCGCAGTGAGCGCTCCGCGAGAAACAGACTGCTGTCTTTCTTGCGTCTCGTGCTTGCCCAGATGCCGATGGCCAGCAGGATGGCGAAATAGAGGGCCAGGATGAGCCAGTCGAGGCTCTGCATGTAGTGTGTGCTCATAATGGATAACCTTTATAGATACGTGATATTTTCCACCAGACGGTCTTCGAGAAGTCCATCTCGTCGGTGCTGTCGACGTCGTGGGGATAGATGCGGATCATCGCTCCGGGGCGCACGAAGACGGGCATCCGCTCGAGCGGCGTCTGCACATCATAGAGCCACCGCCCGCCATGCAGGCGCTCGCCGGTGAAGAAGTCCACCCACAGGCCCTCGGGCAGGTAGATGTCGCGGCGGCCGTCGCTGCTCATCACCGGACAGACGAGGAACTCCTTGCCGAAATAATACTCGTCGTCGATGTGCCAGCACTGACGGTCGGAGGGATGGCGCATCACCAGCGCCTGTATCAGCGGCAGACCGCTCTCGCATGCCTGCCGGCTCTGCTCGATGATGTAGGGGATGAGCGTGTAGCGCAAGCGCCACCACCGGCGGATGATGGGTGCGATGGCGGGATAGTGCCACGGCTCGCGCTTGCAGGTGCCGTGGTATCTGAGGTGCGAGGTGAAGACGCCCATCTGTGTCCATCTGACGTAGACCTGCTCGTCGAGCGGGGAGTTCATGAAGTCGGGCACGGAGTGGAAGCCGGGCACGTCGTGGCTCCAGAAGGCGAAGCCGCTGAGTCCTAAGTGGAGACCGCCGCGCAGCGACCCTGCCATCCCCTCCCAGGTGCTGGCGCTGTCGCCGCCCCAGTGCAGGGGATATCTCTGGCATCCCGCCCATGCGGCGCGTGCCCAGATGATGCCTTCGCCCGTGGTCTCCTTGGTCACCTCAAAGGCGGCTTTCTGATAGAGCAGGGCATAGAGGTTGTTGAGCTCTTCTGCCGACATTCCTTGGTAGTCGGCGTCTAAGTGGATGTTCTCGCCGAAATCGGTCTTGATGCACCGCACCCCCATGTCGAGCAGCGGCTTCAGGAGTCGCTGCTGATACCACCGGGTGGCCTCGGGACTGGTGAAGTCGATGGTGCCGGCGTAGTCGAGGGCGGAGAAATTGCTCCCCTCGCTGGCCTGCTGACTCCTCAGGGGGGCGATATAGCGATGGCTCTTGGCCTCTGCTAATTGCTCAGCTCCCTCTGCCACATAGGGCAGTTGCCAGAGCGACACTTTGAACCCTTGCTCGCCCAGCCGGCGGATGAACGCCGCCGGGTCGGGAAACCGCTCGGGGTTGAATCTCCACTCGCAGAGCCAGTCCTTGCGGAACCAGCCCGTGTCGAGATGGATGACGTCGCAGGGATAGTGCTCCTCGCGCAGCCGCCGGCAGATGTCTTCCACCTCGTCGGCAGAGAAATAGGTCATGCGGCTCATCCAGATGCCGAACGACCAGAGGGGCGGCATCGTGGGGAACCCCGTCAGGCGGCGGTAGGAGCGCAGGATCTCCTCGGGCTCCTGTCCGCCGATGAGGAACATGTCGATGGTGGCATGGTCGCAGAGGAACTGCACGGAGCGGGTGGAGTGGTCGGCCAAGGAGAGTTTGCAGCAGTAGCTGGTATGGAAGAACGCGCCGTACATGCGGCTGGAGAGATAGAAGGGGATATTCTTGTAGCAGCGCCGGTTGTTGACACCCTGCCCGTCCTGGTTGCGGAGCAGGAAGGTCTGTCCGCTGAGGTCCATCTTGCGGAACCGCTCTCCCGTGCCCGCGAAGCATTCGTTGGCCTCGCACTTGAGACTGATGGTGGCCCGCTCCCTCTGCTGTACGCCGGTGGTCACATAGCCGAGGGGCAGCGCGTCGTAGCGGGGCGGGGAAAAATGGTCGTCGCTCAGGGCGATGGCTTTGCGCTCGTCGCCATCGGGATAGAAGAGGATGGCGGGCGCCGGCTGCGGGGGCGGCAGCAGGTCGCTCCACGGGTCGAGGGTGGGCGGCTTGAGGTCGATGAAGGCCCTCTGCCGGCCGTTGCCGTCGAGGATGGCGGTGCCTTCGAGATGGAGGGGCTCACGCTCCACCTGCATGGTGAGCATCTCGTCGCTCTCGGTCATCACGTCGCCGGCCATAGTGGTGAAAACGCGCAGGATGCCGGGCGCATAGGCTCTGATGATGAGGGCGTACGACTCTTGTGGCGCCTCAGTGTCGGGCGCCATGTCGTCTTGCCTGAGTTGCCGCTGATAGGGGATGGTGACGACGATGTCGCCGTCGCGCTCTTCTATTTGTGTGGGTTTCCATGCCTTCCACAGGGCCTCGTCGCCTTGTCTGAGCGGGTCGAAGTCCATGAAGTCGTAGAGGTGGTAGTTGGTCTGTCTCATTGCCTGAAGATGATGCTGGGGCCGGGCTGGTTGTCGCCGATCTCGTCGCGGCGGATCAGGCGGCTTTCCGGTTGATTGTCGTCTTTCGTGGTGTTGTTCTCGATGGTGAACCCGTCTGTATGTGCGTCGAGGTAGATGCGGAAACCGCGGTCGTTGGTGGCGTATGGGGCGGGGTAGGGCTTCCCTATCTCGTTGTCGCGGATACTCGAGCGGGGTTGGTTGCTCAGCGTGTAGATGCCGCCGGCGTCATAGAGTTGGCGGGCGTAGTCGCTGACTTTGTTGCCTGTGATGTGGTTGTTCTCCATCCCTGTGGGCAGGGCGGTCCAGCCCCAGCCCACGCAGATGCCGGAGTAGTTGACCCGGCTGATGCTGTTGCCGCTGACGGTGCAGTCGCTCACGTAGCCCAGTCCGATGGCCACGGCGCCCCAGTCTTCGCAGCTCGCGTCGAGGATGTTGTTGTCGGCGATGCGCAGCCGCCGGCAGCGGGATGCCAACTGGTCGTAGGGGCGGTGCACCTCACGTGGACTTTCGGCGAACGACCCTCCCATGATGGCGGTGCCTCCGATATGCTCAAACAGGCTATGGGCGACGGAGCAGTCGCTGATGGCATCGGCGAAGTCGAGGGCGGTGGAGCCGAGGTTCTTGAAGACGCAGCGGTCCACGTCGACGTGGGTGGCGTGGCTCACGTTGACGGCGGCCACGGGGCGCTCTATCCATGCCTGGTTCTCCAGTCCTTTGTCCCAGGGCAGTCCCTCGTTCTCTTTCAGTTTGTAAGCGTCGACGAGTGGAAAGCCTCCTTGCAGGGTGACGTGCCCTTTGTGCTGGGGGCGGTTCCAGCAGGTGTGCTCGAAGGTGAGGTTCGCCAACTTCACATAGTTGACGGGGTGCTCCTCGCTGCCCTGGATGACGACGAGCTGCTCGATGCCGTCGTACTGTTCGGTGGTGCGCAGGAGAAACGAGCTGTTGCCTTTCTCGCCGCCGATGACGGGCTGCGGCCAGGGGTGCTCAAACTCCAGCCGGCTCTCAGGCTCCATGAAGGTCACTTCCGTCAGCGGCCCCTCCACTCTCATGTCTCTCACCCGGAGGATGGCGATGGCCCACCGCTGGTGCACCACCATCTCGAGACGGGGTGTCTGCAGGACCTCTGCCGGTGGGGTGGGGATGGTGATGGTGCGCCGCTCGGGGTCGAAGCCGGCGATGCGCTCCATCCCTTCGGCAGGGAAGAGTTGGGTGTGGCGCTGGGGCATGTCGCCGCAGATGACGGTGGGCGCCCCGCTGGCAGCCCCGCTGATGATAGTGGGAGAGGATGACGTGCCGCTGTCTTCGGGACGGATGAAGAGGGGCTCGTTCATATAGTAGCGGCCGCCCTCCACGATGATGTGGATGCCGCCCTTGCAGCGGGGGTCGCCGGTGCGCCGCCATTCGCGGGCTTGTTTGAGGGCTTCGTGGATATTGCCGCCCTGGCCTACGGTGATGTCGCCCGCCCAAACGGGCAGGGTGAGGAGGAGGGTGAGGGCGAGTGTAAGATGTCTTGTCATGGCTCAGGTGGAAAACACTTTGCAAATATAGTGAAAGGTGAGAGAAAAGCAAAACAAAGAACGAAGTTTTTGTTTTCTTTTCCGAACCGCATCCTATATTCGGCCCCCGCCTTCGCCCCCTATATTCGGCCCCCGCCTTCGCCTCCCCGTTGTTAGTGTCCGGTTCGCTGCGGCATTGCCGCAGCTGAATACCTCCCAGGTACAAAGACTCATCACAAAAAGACCAATCAGTCAATAAAATGCTGTCTCATATACGGAAAAAGTCGCTCATTCTTGTTAATTTATCAAAAACTTGATCTATCTATTACAAAAAATTTGCAAAATACAATTATTATTCCTATATTTGCAATTATTATGGAATATCATAATACAATTAAAACTAATTATATGAAAATGAGAAAAATGTACTGTTTCCATCCCAGAGTTTGCAGCCTTTTGGTGCTACTTATGGGATTTGTGGTGGGCCTCCAGGCAGCGACCATCACATACAAATTGACAACGCACACTGACGGCCGGGAAATCACTGGCTCCGCTCAGGTCCCTGCAGGGGAAAGTTTGAATAACTACATGCCTCAGGCTTTGTGGCGCGCCTATTGCACATATACTTATTACAGCGATGTCGACAAGACCCAGGTGATAGAAAATGCCCCCTCGTCGGACGCCACTGTGTATGTGGATTATGAGTTTGACCCTCCGTTTATTCTCTCTGAAGAAGGGAAAGATCCTGTTTGGCATTACCTGCGCACATATAATTCTGGAGGTACCAACAATTATCTTGTGATCTACGATCAAGATGCGGAAAACGAGTGGGGAAACCCCAAGCAGACCATCAAGAGTTGGAAAAGCGTCAATGGCGCTACTCCAAAAGCTGGAAGTAACTATCCTATAGCAAAAGCTGGACACGACCAATGGGCTTTCTATGGTGATGCCTACGATTTCCACATCAGGCTGAACGATGCCACTATCACCAACAATTATATGATTTGGAATAGTACTACCAGAAATGATACACCTATGGGCCTGGGAGCAAAGAAGCCAGTGGGATGGCAGTTGTATGTCAATACTGCAACCAACAGCAAAATTTCTGGCACAATGGCAATGGGGCCATATGATTCCACAAATTACCTGGCCAACTTGGAGAATGTCAATTCTTTCATTTATACAGATGGGCTTGATACGAGTAAGCAATACTTTGACAGCCACAACCAATTGGTTTATAAGTCAGGCTCATCATCACAAAACACAACAAACAGGAATAATCTTTGGTGGTATGCTTTGTTTGCAACTCCGGTAACATCTCCCGCTAACTCCACGGACATCTGGCGTGTCACATATAAGATATTGAAGGCCTATGACTACCTGGCTCAGCGTGGCAGTGACCAGATTGCTCAGAAACCGAATGGACAAGAAATCGTCTATGACGGAAAGTTTAGCAACGCAATGAAACTTGATGGTTGCACTTATACGTTCTACAAGGATGCCGACCTGACAGACATGTATGCTGAAGGTGAGAAACTTCCCACCGAAAGCAACTCTGTCGTCTATGTCAAGGAGAGCTGCCCCACGAGCGACCACTGGGTGACAATGGTGTCGCCGATCACCATCGACGACGTGACGAAATATTTCGGTTCGCGTGACGATGGCAAGACTCCTGCCGCCACGGTTCAGAAGTACGTCTCTGTCGCCACCACAGAAAAGGGCGAAGGCGTGGTGAGCGTGGACCTGACCTTCACGAGCACCACAACGATGGAGGCTCACACGCCTTACCTGGTCAAGTTCGACGAGGTGGGAACGGTGATGCTGGCCAAATATGATGAGGACAAAGCATCCGCCACTGCCTCTGAGAGCGACTTGGTGGAAGTGACGTGGACAGACAGCAATGTTCCTTCGGTGGAGGTGACGATGAAAGGCACCTATGATGGTTTCACACTGACTCCCCAGAGCAGTATTGATGACCCGGCATATTTCTATTTCGCCTACAATCCGAAGTATGACCCAGACAGTGACTCGTACGATGAGACCGCTGCCACGGGCAAGACTCCCTATTATTTCTATGTGGTGAGGAAGAATCCCGCAACCATCAATCCTTATCGCTGCTATTTCTATGCTGTGGGAGCGAGTGGTGGTGTCAATCTCTCGATGACAAGTTTCACCGACGGTATCAGAGAAGTGATTGCCGAACCCAATGCCCTTCCTGTTGCCCTCAGTGGCGTTTACAATCTCAATGGCCAGAAGGTGCGTGAGGGCAACCTCACCGACGGCTTGCCCACCGGCGTCTATGTGGTGAACGGCAAGAAACTGGTTGTCAAATAACTTTAAACGTAGGAAAGATGAAAAAGAGAAAATATATTCAGCCAGAGACCACCATCTCCGATATGGTTTCTGAGAGCGCTTTCGCTACATATCTCTCCAAGGCAAAAGGTAGGGGCGACAGCTTGTCGATAGGATATGGCGAGGATGAAGAGGATGAGGTGGATCCCACCGCCAACCACAACAGAGTGTGGGACAGCCTTGACTACTAAGAGTTTGTCCTTCTTTATAAAACAAAAGGATGGGGCCAGAATATTGGCCCCATCCTTTTGTTTGGTGTCATTTCTGAGATTGAGTATATATCAATCAGAGGACTTGCCACGTCGAATGAGATAACGGTAGTTGTATACCTGCATGACGCAATAGAGCATTGCCCTGAAGAAATTGACGATGCCGCTGCCTTCGGTATAGAACAGGTGGTGGCGGTGCTTGAGGTGCAGCAGCGACAGGCGGAGGAGACTACATAGTCCTGCCCGCGTCTGGAGGGCGATGATGTGTTTGGCGTCCTCAAAGAGGGGAGTGCTTGCTTTGATGCCTTGCAGCAACCGCTGGCGCCGGCGGAAATACTCGCGCATGGCGGGGCGCACCTCATGCTGATGCGTCACCGACCACCAGAGGATATAGAGGCCGTTGGCCATAGACGGACTTCGCCGGCTGTCGGCCTTCTCATAGGTGGCTGCCTGAGGATGCCGTCGCTGATGTACGAGCACCTCGTCGGTCAGCACAAGACTGCCATAGGCTGCGGCGGTGAGGCTCAGGTAGACATCATAGTAGGTCTTGAGTGCCGCGGTGGGCATGGGCATGAGTGTCAGCAGGCGGCGGTGGAAGAGGATGGTGTGTCCCGGGACGGAACAGTAGAGCAGGCGAATGAGGTGATAGTTGGGCGTGCGGGGGTCGAAGGATGTTGCCTCGCCGGTGTCGGAGAAGGGCCGGGAGCGGCATGTGCAGAGCAGATGCCCGTGGATGGTGGCCATCTGCTTCTCTATCTTCTCTGGTTCCCAGATGTCATCTTGGTCGCAGACGGCGATATATTCTCCCCGCGCCTTGGCAAACGCACTGATGAAGTTGTCGTTGATGCCTTTCCTCGTCGGATTGACGGAAAGACGGATGTGGGGATGCTCCTTGCCATAGGCCTCAGCGATCTCTGCCGTATGGTCGGTGGAGTGGTCGTCTTGAATGATGATTTCCATGAGGGGATAGGTCTGCCTGAGCAGACTGTCTAACTGTTGGCGGAGGTATGCTTCTCCGTTGTATGTGCACATCACGACAGACACCGTCGGTGTCTTCTTTGGCAAAGGTGTTTCTTGGTGCATGGCGGTCGTTTTTTGACCGCAAAAGTAGGCGAACCTACATGTTCCATGGCCTTATCTTGTACGCAAGCGGTAAAGAGGCGGTCAGAAAAACGACCCTTCGTACGAAAACAGTATTCAAGCCACTCAAGTTTTTCACCTCTCCACAACTGTTGAAACGAAGTCCTGAAAGGACGTTAAGACCACAGCCGGGGTGTAATCGGGTCGGCCTTCGGCCTTATCATCACATCACATTCACCCATGATTCCTGGGGTGTGCGACGTTCGGAGACGTCGCCCCCTAAGATGCACTCACGGGGGCTTGAACAGAGGACTTCACTTTTGGTGCAAGAGGCCTGTGCTCACATAGGGGGCGACGATTCCTATCGTCGCACATAGGAGCAAGAGGTTTAGTGCGTTTTGATTTCCTCTCCTCTCCTCAAAAAAAGGAATTGTACTTGCGGAAGCAATCACTGGGAATTATTTCTCTTAGGCAAATTTTTGAGGGCTTCTCTCAAACGCTCTGTGTGCTCTTTCTTTTTTGAGGATTTGCTGGGGGCTTTAGGGGTAGTAGTGGTAGAGTTTGGCTTGGTTGTCGTCGGTGTCGTCGCGGGTTTGGTCGTAGATGTGGTGGTCCTTGCGGAGGTGCTGCTTTGGACTTTATTTGTCGTGGAAGTAGCAGATGGGTTGGTGGTTTTCTGTTGTGTCCTGTTTGTTGAGGGAGTAGAAGTGGCGGGTTTGGATGGTGTGCGCTGGGTGGTCGTTCGTTGGGTGGTCGTTTGATTGCCGCCAGCCAGTCGTTTGCCATATTGACCAAAGTCAACCGTATTTTTTTTCATTTCTTTAAACATAGCATCGAAGGTGTCAGCGGAATGGAAATTCGGTGTCGTAACGGATTTTCCATCAACGGAGATTTTTGTAATGTCATATGACCTTAATAAACTAGCTGCATATTGACCATAATTATTGGGGCTATTATTTTGATTACTTATGAATGTATGCAGAGACATTGTATATTTACTTTTAACGCCATATAGAATAAAAGCAATATTTTTATTGCTTGTTATAACTTCTCCGTTAGACAGCGTCAAAGAAATAGTTAAATTTTTGTTTCTCTCCTTATTTTTGTTATCTAACAATACAAGTGGGAAAACATTAAAATATAATAATAAAACAGATTCTTTGTCAGCTTTAATACCTATTTCGATATCAGATATTTCTTTGGTAATATTGTGACATATTGAACTGTATATAAATAAATTATTATCCTTTGTGGTTTCTATTTTATACGCTTGTGCGTTGGCTGTGAATGTCACGAGCGCGAATGCGATAAGGGTAAGTAGTTTTTTCATTGTCGTATAGAGTTGATAGTGTTTGGTTTTCCATTCTAAAGTGCAAAGATAGAAAAAAAAGTTTAGATTTTTAATTTTGAAGAAGTTTTTTCGCTGCGCTCGGCTAACATCAAAAACATGGGGACAGGTTTGGTGCACACATCTGAAGTATGTGACAGGGAATTTTGGGGTTGTGCGACGATAGGAATCGTCGCCCCCTAAGGTGCACTCACGGGAGCTTGAACAGAGGACTTCACATCCGATGCAAGAGGCTTGGTGCGCACATAGGGGTCGACGATTCCAATCGTCGGACATATGATTCCCAGCCTATCTCAGCTAACAAAAGAATTTTTACCGAATGGTTTTGGGGATTATACATATTATTGATTACCTTTGCACTACATAAATAATCACCACCTAAAAATGTAATAACATGAAGACAAATAAATCCTACTTGCTCATAACAGCAGTGCTCATCTCCCTCTTCTCCCTCACACCCACCCATGCACAGACCAATGGGGATATTGTGGACAGGCTTAACAAAACGCTTGGTGTCAGGCTACCTGCGGAGTTTGAGGCGAAAGTGAAGGAATTCGCTGCCAATGACACCATTATGAGGACTCGGAGCGCCACTGCATTTACCGAGCAGTTTATCATCGAGCAGTTTAAGAATGATTGGGGCATCGATAGGCAACACCAGCTGCTATTTATGTGGGATGTAATTTATACTCAGATATCAGAGAAAGAACTATATGACTGGCTCGATGATGATAACGAAGTTAGATTCGATAATTATAAAAAACAACTCAATACTTTAATACAATTCGAAGAAAACTATAAGAAGGGATTCAAAGAGTATATGGAGCAAAAGTCAGCAGAATATGATAGGCAGTCAGCAGAGGCAAGAAAGCAGTCAGCAGAGGCGGAGAGAATGTCAGCAGAGGCGGAGAGAATGTCAGCAGAGGCGGAGAGAATGTCAGCAGAGGCGGAGAGAATGTCAGCAGAGGCAAGACGACAGTCAGCAGAGGCAATAAAACATACAATAGAGAATACCAAAGAGGGGTTAAAAGGATTGGTCAAGTTTTATAACATCTATAAAAGTAAACCCCAAATTGTTAAAGCAAGTGAGATAGAACAAATGAAAGTTCATTTCAATTTTTTTATGGATAATTGCAAGAAGTTTAACATCGACTACAAAGCCATCCTGCGCAAAGAACTTGGAGACGAGAAGAAGGTGAAGGAAATGCTCAAGTTCTATGGAATAGAATAACGACACTGATGGGCAGCGGTTCTACTCTAAGTTAAACA
>CADBLU010000271.1 GCA_902795605.1 uncultured Prevotellaceae bacterium
CAGGCGCAGACGCAGGTCAGTACCCTTCGGGAGCCAGATGGGAAGTCCCTTGCCCACACGGTCGGAGAACATGAAAAGTTCCATCTCCTTGCCTATCTTGCGGTGGTCGCGCTTCTTGGCTTCCTCGAGCATCACGAGATATTCGTCAAGCATCTTCTTCTTGGGGAAAGAGATGCCGTAGATACGGGTCATCTGCTCACGCTTGGCATCGCCGCGCCAGAAGGCACCGGCCACGCTCGTGATCTTGATGGCCTTGATGGCACCCGTAGACATGAGGTGCGGACCACGGCAGAGGTCGGTGAAGGCACCCTGTGTATAGGTGGAGATAGTACCGTCCTCGAGGTCCTGCTCAATGTGCTCGCACTTGTAGGTCTGGCCGTCGGCCTCAAACTCGGCGAGGGCATCGGCTTTCGACACATCGCGGCGCACAACTGGCTCATTCTTCTTGGCCAGCTCCATCATCTTGGCCTCTATCTGAGGCAGGTCGTTGATAGAGATGACTACGCCCTCGGGAGGCATCACGTCGTAGAAGAAACCGTTCTCCACGGCAGGGCCGAAGCCGAACTGGATGCCCGGGTAGAGTTCCTTCAGCGCTTCAGCCAACAGGTGGGCGCTGGTATGCCAGAACGTGTGCTTGCCCTCCTCGTCTTCGAATTTATAGAGTGCGATCGAGGCATCACTGAGGATGGGGCGGTTGAGTTCTACTGTCTCACCATTGACACCGCAAGATACAACGTTGCGGGCGAGAGCCGGCGAGATACTCTCGGCGATTTGAAGCCCCGTCACACCCTGCTCGTACTCACGCACGGTGCCGTCGGGGAAAGTGATTTTTATCATAACAAACGATACAAATATTTGTGAATTACTGATAGTTGGCCGCAAAATTAGGCAAAAATATCGGTATTCAAGTCTGTTTGGTGAAGAAAATGTCTTTTCAGCGAAGGAAAGTTGGTGAAAGAAGGCGCCACGGTCATTTGGCATGTTTCTTGAGCATGCTGTAGGCGCTGTAGAGTCCGAGTTCGCCGGCCTTGCTGAGGTCTGCGATGCCTTTCTGCCGCTCGCCGGAGTGGATATAAGCCAGTCCGCGGTTGAAATAGGCCTCGGGCACGTTGTGGTTGGACTCGATGGCCGCCGTATAGTCGGCGATGGCCTTCTCATAGTCTCCCTGCCCGAAATAGAGGTTGCCGCGGTCGTAGCGGGCATAGGCGCTGCCGGGCTCCAGTTCGATGGCACGGTTGAGGTCGAAGAGGGCGCTGGCATTCTTGATTTTGGAGTCGATGCCCTGAGAAGTGTTGAACTCGTTCATCATCGCCTCGCAGACGCCTCTCTGCCAGTAGGCCAGCGCCATGTCGGGGTCGATGCCGATGATGGTGTTGAGGTCGTCGATGGCCTCGGCGTAGTTCTGCATCACGGTGTGTGCCACGGCCCTCTGCAGCAGCAGGTTCTTGGTCTGCTGCACGTCGCGCGAGTCAAGGATGAGCGTCGTGAGGGTGTCGGCGAGTGCGAACACCACCTTCGTCTGCGCCTCGTTGAGCGAGTTGGGATTGCAAGTGAGATAGAGCGGATGGCGGGGCTTGCCCTTCTGGTTGAAGGCGTCCACGGCTTTGTCGAACACCTGGTAGGGCTTGAGGATGTTGGCGTATTTGATATAGGAGAGGTGATACATCGGCATGTATTCCACCTCGAGTTTCCGGTTCTGCACCTTGCCGCGCGACACGTTCTCATATTCCTGCTCGATCACCTTCTCCTCGTCTTCCACCACCACGTGGTTGTATTTTTCGAAGTCGATCTCGCTCTTCTTCCTCGTCTGCCGCATCTGGCTCTTCGTCCATCTCGGCTGTATACCGATGTGCTTGTCCATCTGGGCCTTGAACACCTTGAACTCGTCGAGTTCGGCCTGGTTGTTCATGCCGAGCCGGCGGTAGCAGTCGGCACGGCGGTAGAGGCCCGTCCAGAAGTTGGGATATTCCTCGAGCACCTTCGTATAGTCGCGGATGGCGCCTCGCAGGTCGCCGGTCTTATGGAGCAGCAGCGCACGATTGTAGATGGCCATGATATTGCCCGGCTCCATACGGATGACGTAGTCGAAGTCGGAGATGGCGCGGTTGTCGTCGCCCACCTGCACACGCAGCAGACCGCGGTTGTAGTGGGCAAGGAAATTGTCGGGGTCGAGCTCGAGGGCGGTGTCGTAGTCGCTCATCGCCCCGCGGAGGTTGTTGCAGTTGAGGCGCACGAGCGCGCGGTTGGTGTAGTTGGCCACCATCTTCGGACGCAGGTGTATCACCTTGCTGAGCTGCTCGTCGGCGTCCTTCCACTTGGCCCTCGACATGCTGATGCTCGCCCTCGTGAGCCACGACTGCCAGTCGTAGGGGTCGATGCTCACGGCCTTGTCGAGCCATACGGCGGCCGCCGTGGTGTCTTTCTGCATGAGATACACACCGGCCTTCACCGAATAGGCGCGCGCATTCTTGCTCCATTTCTGGATGATGGTGTCGAGCTCGAGCTGGGCACGGTCGTAGTCTTTGAGTTCGATGCGGCAGAGCATCCTGTTGAACCAGAAATTCTGCGCCGACGGCTCGTCCTTGAGGGCACGGTCGTAGTCGGCGATGGCATCCTCGTATTTCTCCTGGCGGATGCGGCAAAGGCCCCGCAACTCATAGATGCTCGTCACATAGGGGTTGAGATGGAGGGCCTCGGTGCAGTCGCCTTCGGCACCCGCAAAGTCGTCGAGGTAGTACTTGGCGATGCCGCGGTAGTACCACGGCTCATAGCGGTAGGGCTTCGACTGGATGGCCCGGTTGAAATGCTGGATGGCGAGCACATAGTCCTCATAATACAATGCGCTTCTGCCACTCATGATCAGCCTGTCGACATTGAACTGGGCTGACAGCGTGAGTGGCAGAAGCGCCAAGAGGAGTAAGATGCTACGCCGAAGCATGATGCGGTTATTTTCTCACGGCACACTTCGTCTTGTAGCCGCATGAGTAGCGGCCCTGCATCAGCGCCTTGAGCTTGTTCTTCACCATGGTCTTGCGGAAGGCAGAGATCCTGTCGACGAATACCTTGCCTTCGAGATGGTCGAACTCATGCTGCATGACACGGGCCAGATAACCCTCCACCCACTCGTCGTGCGGCTGACGGTCGGCATCCTCGTAGACGACATGGATGCGCTTGGGGCGCGTCACCTTCTCATGCAGGCCGGGCAGACTGAGGCAGCCTTCCTCCATGGTGTCGGTCTCGCTCTCGTCATACTCCACGATATGGGGGTTGATAAAAGCTTTCCTAAAATCCTTATACTCGGGCATGTCCTCAGAGAGCACATCGAGGTCGATGACCACCACACGGATGTCCTTGCCCACCTGAGGGGCGGCCAGCCCGATGCCTTCCGAGGCATCGAGGGTCTCAAACATGTCGGCTATCAGTTGGTCGAGGCCGGGAAAATCGGCGGGAATGTCGGCCGACTCCTTCCGCAGCACACTCTGACCATATATATATATAGGTAATATCATTTTTTTCTCGATTCCAGATAACTCTGCAGAATAATCGTAGCACTGATCTCATCTACCAGTGCCTTGTCGCGGCGGGCTTTCTTGCGCAACCCGCCGTCGAGCATGGCCTGATGCGCCAGCACCGAGGTGAAGCGCTCGTCGTAGAGCACCACAGGCACGGAGGGGAAGGCACGGCGGAAGGCGGTGACAAACTGCATCACACGCCCATGGTTCTCACTGGGCTGGCCGTTGGTCTGCAGCGGCTCGCCCACCACCACCAGTTCCACTTGCTCACGCTGCATATAGCCGCGGAGCCAGTCGAGCAGTTGGAATGAAGCGACAGTCGCCAACCCGCCAGCGATAATCTGAAGTGGGTCGGTGACTGCCAGTCCTGTACGCTTCCGGCCGTAGTCTATAGCCAGTATCCGAGACACGCGCTCTTTAATATCCGTAATAGAGCAACCACGCGTCGGGATAAGTGTTGCGCAGTTGGGTGCGGCTCTGCACGGCGCTGGCCTTGTCGTTGAAGGTGGAGGCCACCACACGATACATGTCGCGCGACGAGTTGTAGGCAAGCTGTGCCTGATAGCCTTGTGAGCGGAGGCGTGAGACGAGGTTCTCGGCGTTGGACTTCACCTGGAACGAGCCCACCACCACGCTGTATGACTTCAGACCTGAGCCGTTGACCACGGTCACGTTCTCACTGCGCACAGCCACGTTGTCATAGTTGGGAGTCGTGTTGGAGTTGGTGTCAGCCACGGGGGTGTCGACAAACGGAGTGACAACGGGAGTGTCGTCGTAGTTGGTGTTGTCGGCCACGGTCACGTCTTGAGCCTTTGCCTTGTCATAAGCTTTGCGGTAGGCACTCTCTTTGGATTTGCAACTGCTGAAGGCCAATGCCACACACAGACCTGCACAGATAACCAGATACTTCTTCATTTCTTGAATAGGTTGAATTAATGATTAATGTAATTTGACACAATATTCTATTTCACGTGCGAAGATACACAAATTCGACAAAAAAAAGGGTGGAAGTGCCTATAAAGTTTGTTAAACTCAAAAAATACACCTTTTTTAACAAAAAAGACGGCTTAAGTTTGGGGAGTTTTGAAAAGAATTGCTAAATTTGCTATCGAAATAACCTTATTACTTAATTAACATTACGATTATGAAACAGCTTAGTTACATTGGCGCATTTATCGGCGGCGCTCTCGCAGGCGCTGCACTCGGTATCCTCATGGCTCCCGACAAGGGCACCGACACCCGTTCACGCATCTCCGACACCGTGTCTGACTTCCTGAAGAAGCACAACATCAATATCAGCCGCAAAGACGTGGAAGACCTGGTAGACGACATCAAGGACGCTGCCACAGTCGAGGAATAAGCTTGAATACTTCTCCCTGAAGAATGATTTCCAGCGACAAGAACATCGAGACCATAGCGCAACTGGTGGAGGCCATGAAGCGCTATATCGGCGTGAGGTCGGAATATGTCAAGCTCGACATCATCGAGAAGGTGGTGAGACTGCTCACGTTGGCGGTCATCACCCTCGTGGTGTTTCTCATCGTGCTGCTCATGCTCATCTACCTCTCGTTTGCCGCAGCCTATGCCATGGCACCCCACACGGGCACGGTATGGGCCTTTGTCATTGTCGCCGGCATCTACCTGTTGCTTCTCATCCTCTTCGTGTTCAACCGGCGCAAGTGGATTGAGAAGCCCCTTGTGAGTTTTCTTGCCGACTTGCTACTCAACAAATGAAGAATACCTAATGACCGACCAACCCTTGTTACACTATAAGTCGCTCGACGACATCCGTGCACGCAAGCAAGCCTTGCGAAAGGAGCTCGACAGCGGCAGCCAATCTATGAAGACACAATGGAACAGCCTGTTCCACGCACCCAAGCGTGATGTCCCCTCAAGGCGCATCACCACATTCATGACCACCAGCGCATCGGTATTCGACGGCATCCTTCTCGCATGGAAGCTCTACAACCGTCTTGGCGGTTCGAAGAGGCAGTCGAAAAAGAAGAAAAGTCTACTGGCAAGAATTCTCGGATAAGGACATCAGTCAAGAACACATAGCAGAGGGCATCCCGCGGGATGCCCTCTGTTTGTCTATGCCCGGCACTGTTACCTGTCGCACCGCCATTCCGTGATGTTGCGCTCTTGTGACGAGAAGGCGATACCCACCTTGGTGATGGGACGGCCGTCGGTGAGGTATTTGTCGGCATAGCCCCGTTGGTCAATCTGCGCGAGAGCCTCGGCGGCGGTGGCGTCATACTTGATTTCAATGATGTAGATGTGGGTGGGCATACGGAGCACAAGGTCGGCACGGCCTTTTGCCGACGGCTCCTCGGCGGAGATGTCGGCACCGAAGGCGGTGAGCAGGGTGTAGAGCAGGGCATGGTAGTGGCGCTCGCTATTGTCTGCCAAATGATAGGGCACGCTGGCGAAAAAGGCTTTGATAGCATCGATGAAAGCAGAGAGATTATCGGTGTCGACAAAGTCATAATAAGCTTGATAGAGCGCGCTCTTGTCCTCGTCAGTTCCTCTCACAGGATTCACATATTGGTAGAGGCTGTTGGCAAAGCCACGGCGCACCTCGGCATTGGGGAACCCCAAAGTATATTCTTTTACCTCACGGTCGTAATCCTTGATGGTGAGGTAACCACTTTGGTATAGCACGGGCAGCGGCTCCTCATAACTGTCAAACGGCACGTCAAAAGCAGTGTTGGGACAAGGGACCCCGTCGATGTCAGTCAGTTCGATGGGCGGCATCTTCGACAGCATGTCGATAAGGGCGCTGGGTGTGGCGCTGTCAAACCAATAGTCATTGATCTCACCGGAGTCAAGAGCGTTGACGAGACTAAACGGATTATAGACATCGGTCATCCCGCGACTAAAATGATAACCGTCATAGGCGTTTTTCAGTTGGGTGAGTGTCTCGTGGTAGGTCTCTCCGCGCTTTTTTGCCAGCAATTCAATGTCAAGATGCATTTGGGTGGTCAACTCCTCCTCGCTGATGCCGCAGAGTGTATCGTAATCCTTCAGCATCGAGATGTTCTTCAATTGATTGAGACCGCTGAAGATGCCCATTTGTGAGAATTTCGAGATGCCGGTGATGAAGACGAACCGTAGGTGGTCGTCAAGGGGCTTGAGCACGCTGAAGACACTGGAGAAACGCTGACGCACACCTTCCTCCAATTCCTTGTCGCCGATGCTGTGGAGCATGAACGTGTCATACTCATCGACAATCACCACCGCACGGCGTCCCGTCTGGTGGTGCGCCTCTTTGATGATATTCTCAAAACGGAGGCTGTAGCCCTTGAACAGAGGAGTGATATCATATTGTTGCTCATATCGGGAGAGGGTGCTGTCTATCAGTTGTTCCAACACGGGAATGGTATACATCCCCGTCATGCTGAAGTCGAAGCGGATGACAGGATATGTGTCCCATTTCCAGTCGGTCGTGGCGATGAAGAGTTGGGGTTGCTCAATGCCGTTCTCTGTAGTGAACGCCTCGAAAAGTTCGCGTCGGCCGAGGAATACCGCCTCGAGTGTGGAGCACAAGAGCGACTTGCCGAAACGTCTCGGACGGCAGAGGAAATAGGGACAGCCCTCAGTAATCATCTTGTAGATGAGCGAGGTCTTGTCCACATAAACATAACCGTCCATACGGATGCTCTCAAAACTTTGAATGCCTACTGGATACTTTCTCTTGACGGCCATAACGCAGTGCTTGTTGGTTTTCGCCGCTAAATTAGGGGAAAAAAAAGAAAAATCCAAATCTATCGCGTTTTTTCGAATTGGAGAATCATGAATTAAAAGAACCGCCCATTTCAGCCCCTATACATTTTTGCCGGTTTTGGTATAAGAAAGCCTATTTAGCCAATATTTGGGGTGTCATATTTGCTTGAATTGATGATTTTATACTAATAATACTTAAAAATTTCTCTGTTCTCTGCGTATTTTGATTATAATTTGTACCTTTATATAGGGTTTACAATAAAATAAAAACACTATATATTATGCCAATACCTCAGGAGACTCTGGCCGTCCAGCGGCCGAGCAGTACAGTAGTAAAGCAACGCGGTGAAAGATATGTGGTCATCAAGAGGAATTCGGCGAGTACAGCAACCAAATATCCCGCTCTTCTTTTATAGTTCACTATCTTTTCTATTACCAATTCTTTCATGGGCTCTGGCAAGCATAAACAGATTATGGGCAGTCATATCAGCGTTAAAAACTCTGCAAATGGAATAAGAATACGACAGAAGGCATTTGATGTCTTAAAGTCGTTTGCCATATTCCTTGTTATATGGGGACATGTTATACAATATTTCTTATCCTCAGATTATTATGAGGAGCCATTATACAGAATCATCTATTCATTCCACATGCCGTTGTTTATGATGATATCAGGATATTTCTCCCTTTCATCAATGTCCCTATCTCCATTATCTTTCTTAAAAAAGAAATTCATACAACTTATATTACCTGCCTATTCCTGGATTTTCGTATTAGCCCTTATTCACCTTTTTTCCAAAACCCATTTTTCCACTGTGAGCCCTTCACTATGGATCATATATATTGAAGAAGCGGTAGTATATATAAGAGATGGATTCTTTGAAGCTGACCCATTTTGGTTTTTAAAAACATGTTTCTTCTGCTATTTGCTGGCTTATTCGGGAAGCCAACTAAGATTAAACAAATATGTATGGATGATGATAACACTCATTATAAGCCAATGTGAACTACCTTTTGTCAATATCAGCCATATAGATATGATGTATCCTTGCTTTATTGTCGGTATGGAACTGAAAGATAACCCTCAATTCTTTTATCAAATATGTAGACATTATATTTGGCCTTTGGGACTGTTTCTTGTAATGCTTATTTTTTGGGATCAATATTTCTGGGGATATGACGGATTCCTGAATACGCTTTTAACAAGTCGCATGCACATAAACGACCCACTCTTTCTAAAGATATTCACCCAACTATATAAATTGGCCATCGGCTTAGCGGGAAGTTTTGCATTTATAGGTCTGTTTTGTTCAATCATACCTCAAGATAATACAAATAAGTTTGTATCATTATGTGGTGATTGGGGACAATATACTTTAGGTATATATATATTGCAAAGTATCATCTTAGAGATGTATTTGTCGAGATATATATTATTAGACGGTTTGAACTTCTATATCTATAACTTTCTTGTAGCACCCATCATTGCATTATTGGTTCTAACTATTTGTGTCAATTTCATCAAAAAGATGATGAAATCATCAGGATTAGCATTTTTCTTCCTGGGAAAGACAAAAAGGGCAAAATCCAGCAGTTGACTCATCTTTGAAATCCAAAAAACACTAATTTTTGTTTGCAGAAAAAGTATATTCAAGAAATTTGATTATCTTTGTAGCCGCTATCTTACGCTGTTGAAATAGCTGAAAGCTACAGAACAGCTATAGGGAGAGAGCACTACATATTGAAATGCTTTTGCTAACGCACTGTTTTTGGCAGTTGGAACTTAGGAACTTCGAACGTAGAGTCAGAGACAATGCAGAGGTAGATGCTGCGGGTAGGTGTATACTGTCCCGTAGGTGTGCCGACGGCTAACCATGCCGTCTTGCACACCTTTATGGACATTGATATACAAACAGCGCGGGTGTCTTACTCTGGTCTGTCCATTCTACAAGGTTTCCTAAGACCTCAACTGCGAACAGACGGAGGACAGACACCCGCTTTTCTTATGTAGTCAACCATCAAATTGTCAGTCCGATTCCGGGTGTTTGGCGGACATAAGGGAGATAAATGAAAAAGGATCTGCTCTGGCTCAGAAAAACAATCCTGATTGCTGGTATTGCGATAATCCTATCTTGTTCAGACCACCCCAAAAAGGTTATTGTATGCTGGGGTGACAGTTTGACTGCACCACACCATTCAACTGGCATCAAGGGAAAAGCCAGTAGGTTGCTCAAACGCAATTTAGCCTACCCTGAATACCTGTCAGAAATCATGGGAGATGAATATGAGATTATTAACGGAGGCGTCGGCGGCGAAACGTCATTGACAATCATGGCACGCCAGGGAGCCTATCCCATGAAATTGGCACATGATGTAGTCATCTTCAAAACAGGCGAGAAACAATTTGAAACGTTTGTTGGCAACAACGACATCGACGCTTTTGTCTCTTCGTATAATGGCAAAAATGTGACACCTTTATTGCAATGTGGATGGGACGTGAGCAGCCCTGCACAAGTCAATCCATGTATGATAAACGGGAAGCCCTTCAAATTATCATCGGAATCAAAGTTCTGGATAGAGGAAGAGACATACAAGTTTGAATACAATTATTACTTACACCCAGAGAAAGAGTGGATCTCTACAGATACAATCAAGGCAGGAAGCATCATTACCACCTATGCCATGCAGAATTTGCGGGACAAATATGCAAACATTTTTTTTGTTGGGTATAATGGAGGGTTTGATGATGTCGCTGAATTAATCACCCAAATCAAAGCGATGATAACTTTCAGCAAGAGCAACCGATATATTGTCATTAGCTTCCATAAGCCCAATAATACCATCAGTACAATCGCAAGGATGAAAGAAATGGAAGACTCGTTGCAACTCACTTTTGGGAAACATTTTATCAACCTTCGCGATTATCTAGTAAAAAGAGGACTTGAAGACGGAGGTCTAACACCGACACAAGAAGACAGAGATTCAATGTCAAGAGGCCAAGTTCCGCCACAACTGATGACTGACGGTCTGCACTTTACGTCTGTGGGATATAAAGAGATTGCCACATTAGTGTTCAAAAAGATGAAAGAACTTGACTATTAAGACACAGTAAGACGGAAGTCTCTCCCCTCTTCTCATATCGTCAAGGTAAGCCCGTCATAGGCAAGGCGAATGTCGGCGGGCAGGGTGGCATTGGTGTGCTCATGCAGTCCGATGTTGTGGGTGCAGTGGATGATATAGGTGCGGCGGGCACCCACCTGGCGGGCGAAGGCCACGGCATCGTCGAGCAACTGATGGGAATGGTGCTCCTTGGTGAGACGCAACGCGTTGACCACGAGGGTGTCCACCCCCTCGAGAAGTGCCGCCTCGCCCGGTGCCATCGTCTTCATATCGGTGATATAGGCCAGCTGTCCTATCCTGTAGCCCAAGATAGGCAATTTGCCGTGCATCACCTCGACGGGCATGATCTCAAGGTCGCCCACGGTGATGGGTATGTGAGGCACTGCCTCATGCAGGCTCAGCAGCGGGACGCCGGGATAGAGATGGTCGGTGAAGCAGTAGGGCATGGTAATGCGCAAAGCCTCAACGGTAGACTTCGAGGCATAGATGTTCACATTGCCAAAGACGCAGAAAGGGCGCAGGTCGTCGATACCCGCCACATGGTCGTAATGGATATGGGTGAGGAGCACCGCGTCAAAAGGTTTGAAATCAAGCGGGAGAATCTGCTGACGGAAGTCGGGGCCACAGTCGATGAGCACCCTCGTAGTGTCGGTCTCCAGGAGTGCCGAACATCTCAGCCGCTTGTCGTGCGGGTCGGTGCTGCGGCACACCTCGCACTGGCAACCGATGCTGGGCACCCCGCCAGAAGTCCCTGTGCCAAGAAAAGTCAGTCGCATGGCAGGAAAAACTTAGATGATGTTGACCTCCGTGTAAATCTTGATGCCGAAACGGGCGTAGACATCCTCTCTCACCTGCTCGCACAAGTTGAGCACCTCACGTCCGGTGGCGCCGCCCTTGTTGACAAGTACAAGAGCCTGACGGTCGTGCACACCGGCACGTCCCAGTGTGCGCCCCTTCCACCCGCATTTCTCTATCAGCCATCCGGCGGGAATCTTCTCGTGCTGCTCGTCGATGGTGAAATGGGGCATTTCGGGATAAAGTGCCTGCAACTCCTTGTATTTCTCATAACTCACCACGGGATTGACGAAGAAACTGCCGGCGTTGCCCTCCACTTTCACATCGGGCAACTTCGACTGCCGGATGTCGATGATGGTCTGCCGCAACTGCCGGGCGGTAGGTTTGGCGATACCTTTCTTCTCCAGTTCGCTCCTGATATTGCCGTAGTCCAGATGAGGGGTGAAAGTCTCTGAGAAACGGTAGGTGACGGCGGTGATGAAATACTTGCCTTTCCAGTCGTGTTTGAAACGGCTGTCGCGGTAGCCGTACTCACACTCCGAAGGCTGCAGCTCCACCTTCAGACCCGTACTCACGTCGACGGCTTCCACACTCCAGATGAGGTCTTTCACCTCTACGCCATAGGCTCCGATGTTCTGCACAGCGGTGGCACCCACATCGCCGGGAATCAGCGACAGGTTCTCCGCGCCATACCAGCCGTGGTCCACGCAGAGGCTCACGATATCATCCCACAGCTCGCCAGAGCCACACCTCACTATCACGTGCCCGTCCTCGCTGTTCATCTCCACGCCCTTGATGGCGGAACGGAGCACCGTGCCGGGAAAGTCGCCGGTGAAGAGCAGGTTGCTGCCGCCGCCGATAATGAGCAACGGCAGGTCGGCCTCGGTGAGCGAACAGAGCAGGGGCGTCACCTCGGAGGCATCCTCAAACTCCACGAAACGCCGGCAACTGACATCAATGCCGAACGTATTGTATGCTGACAGGTTGAAATTCTCGATATCTCTCATTTGCGTGGATTCAATTGACAAGTTTCACCAGTTTCCACTTTCCGTCGACCACCCTGAAGGTCATCGTCGACTCAAGGCCGTTGGCTATGCCGCGAAACACCAGGAGTTTCTGCTTGCTCTGAGTGTATCTCTGGCCGTAGATGATGTTGTAGAGATGGTCGGCAGGCAAGTCCATGGGCTTGAACTCAGGCCACTGCTCCGGGTGAAACTCACCCTCGATCATCTCATATTCGTCGTCGGGGTCGGGTAGCACGGCACTCACAGGCTCGTTCATGCTCTGGATCTGGAACAGGGAGTCGGCGGCGAAATTCTCATAGAAGGACAGGAATGCCTTGTTGGGATTCTCAAACATGGAGTTGCGGTCGATCTCGGTGAGCACCCACTGACCGTTGACACGGTTGAAGATATGCTGCTCCACCTCCTTCGCCTTCAGGTCAATCTTCTCCACCACCACGCTGTCCACACGGGTGTCCTTCACCAACTCCAGCTGGCTCTCGTCATCGAAGATAAGCGTGTAAAACTCCTGCTTCATGAAATAGTGCTCCTGATGCCAGTCCTTGCGCTCGATGACGGTCTCGCTGTCACCTTCCACCACCTTCAGCGGGAAACGCACCCGCTCATACTGCAACTTCTTGTTGGCGGCGAAGTTGAAAAGGAAATCATCAAACAACTCATCGGCAGACACAGGCATGGGAGTGGCTGAAATAAGGCTGTCCATGGCATCCTCTGGCACAGTATCCACCACAAGAGTGTCTATGGTGTCGGCCACGGCCACTGAATCCTTGTTGCCCTGATTTTCGTCAGTCTCAGGCTTCTTGTCCTTGCATCCGAACAACATTCCCGCTGCCAGGCATGACAGGCAGACAAAAAACATCGCACGACTTCTCATATCATTCTGCTATGACTCAATATTTCACGATATTAAATGCAAAAGTACAACTTTATTTCGATATATTTCCTAATTTGGCTGAAAAATATTACCTTTGCACGGATTTTCGATAGGCGGAGGAGCGCCCTTCGGCATTTTCCCACCACGAAAGTACTGTCATCAAATCATTTAACCGTGAGGCACTATGCCTCATCCTATAAAACAAAAAAAGGAATGCTACTTGAGAAAATTGAGGCGCTTCTGAGAGAAGTGCAACAGCTGACAGCATCCAGCAACGAGGAGATAGAGGCCCTGAGGGTGAAATACCTGAGCAAGAAAGGCGAGATAGCCGCCCTGATGGCCGACTTCCGCACCGTGGCCGCCGACCAGAAGCGGGCCATCGGCATGCGCATCAACGAACTGAAGCAGACGGCTACCGACCGCATCAACGCGCTGCGCGACGAACTGGCCACGGCAGAGAGCCATGACGACGACCTCGACCTGACGCGCACGGCCTACCCCATCGACCTGGGCACCCGTCATCCCATCTCCATCGTCACCAACGAGATTATCGACATCTTCTCACGCATGGGCTTCACCCTGGCCGACGGTCCTGAGGTGGAAGACGACCTCCATGTGTTCACTAAGATGAACTTTGCCGCCGACCATCCCGCCCGCGACATGCAGGACACCTTCTTCGTGGAGACCAACCCCGATGACGTGGCCAAGAACATCATCCTCAGAAGCCACACCAGTTCGGTGCAGGCACGCGTGATGGACACCACACAGCCGCCCATCCGCGTCATCTGTCCGGGACGTGTCTATCGCAATGAGGCCATCACCGCCCGTGCCCACTGCTTCTTCCACCAGATAGAGGGTCTGTATATCGACAAGAACGTGTCGTTCACCGACCTGAAGCAGGTGCTGCTCACCTTCGCACAGGAACTCTTCGGCGCTGACACCAAGATACGTCTGCGCCCCAGTTTCTTCCCCTTCACTGAGCCAAGCGCAGAGATGGACATCTCATGCCACATCTGCGGAGGCGTGGGATGCGGATTCTGCAAGCACACCGGATGGGTGGAAATCCTGGGATGCGGCATGGTAGACCCCAATGTGCTGGAGCTCTGCGGCATCGACAGCAGCGTCTATAGCGGCTACGCCTTCGGCGTGGGCGTGGAGCGCATCACCAACTTGAAATACCGCGTGAGCGACCTCCGTATGTTCTCCGAGAACGACGTGCGCTTCCTCCGCGAGTTTGAGTCGGCGAATTGATTTTTAGGAGTTTGTTTTGAGGAGTTTAGGAGTTTAGGTGTTTAGGAGATTAGGAGTTTAGACATTAGTTCGGTTTATCTTATGATTTACAAAAGTAATGTCTATACTCCCAGACTCCTAAACTCCCAAACTCCTAAATATATAATAAAACTACTAAACTCCTAAATATATCAACTAAACTCCTAAATATATATACGCGACGGGGGCGTGCCGCACTGCGGCACGCCCCCGTCGCGTATGCTTGTGTCTGCCTATCAGCGCACCAACACTTTCCGGCCGTTGCGAATGTAAATACCCTTGGAGGGTGCATTCACACGGCGGCCCTGCAGGTCGTAGAAGTCTGTGCTACCCATGGCAGAGGCTGTCGGCACAGCGATGCCGTCGGCATCGTCCACCAGCAGCAGATAGCCCGTGGTGTCAACCTGTTTCCTGTAGTCATCGAGGTAGTAATATGCCTCGCTGGCATTGAGGCGTGGCTCCTCAATCACCTTCAGGCACACCTTGCCGTCGGTCACACCTAATTGATAATAGTGTGGGTCGGGATACTCAAGGTTCTTGCCTAAGAGGAATCCGTTCTCGTCGGTGGCAAGAATCAGGCGGCCGGGATTGGTGCCTATGGAGAAATCGGGAGACAGTGTCACCTTGTTGGAGGCAGCGTCACTGCCGTTGAGCGCCACGATGACCGGTGTGAAGGCAGGGATGAAGTCGGTGTCGAGCTTCTTCCACTGGATGAGCGACCGATCCATATTCACATCATCGGTCACGGTATAGGCTTCCATACCCTCGCCCAAAGTGATGGGGAATCCGGCTGCCAGCGATGTATACCACTTGCCACTGGCATCCTGCACCTGTCCGGCAAGGCCGAGATACATATTATCATCCACAGGCACGAACTCCCACTCATGGGCGGTACCGGGCAGGTCGGCCACGTTGGCAAAACCGAAATTGCCCTCATAGCCCTCGGCCGTCTGCTCCGTCAGATAGAGATAATCTTCAAAGCGCAGATGCGAGACGAGACTGTAGACCATAGGCAGCAGGTCGGGCCGGTCGGCCAGATATTCCGAGGCCATCCGCTGGAGGCTGCCCCTGTAGATGGTGAGATAGTTGTTGACCTTGGAGATGAAATAGCTGTTGAGGTCGCCGGCGTTGAGCGGGAACTTCGGTGTCTTGATATAGAGGCAATAGCCGCGCCCAGCCTCGGCATAATAGAGGTTGGTGTCGGTCTGGTCGACCCAGTCCAGGAAATCCTGGTAGGAGAAGCGGTTGATATACCCCACCAGCATACTGCCCATCGCGCCCGACATGTTGGCGTTGACCATCACGGCGGCAGAGTCGCGCAGCTCAAGATAGACATCCTCTGTGAAATACTGGCGTATCATCATCGGAAGCATCGGCAGCAGGTCGTTCACCACATCCACTCCCTGCAGACGCAGACTCGTCACCCTGTTGCCTTCCTCCGACGTGGCAAACTGCATGTAGCCCACCGTTCCCGGCAGCGAGAGAGCCTGCTGCTCGTCTACATCGGGAGAGAAATGGTGAGAGCCCGCCAGATAGGCATAATGTCCGGTTGCAATATTCCTCAGACGGTTGTAGCCGTCGCTCTGTGCCGAAGCGCACAAGGAGCCTGCAAAGAGCATGACCACACCAAGAATCGCGTAGATTTTTCTCATTCTTTCTAAAGTATTTATCATTTATAAATCATTCAAATTTCGCTTTCTCTCAACTTCTTAATGCTAGATGGTTGAAAAAGAAACATGCAAAGTTAGGTATTTTCCCACAATGCCACGCTCGTTTATGAAAAATTAACGCTTCATTCTCTGCCGATATAATTTGCACGCTCGGATTCTTTTGATTACTTTTGCAGTGCAAACAGACAAGCAATTGGTTCACATTCATTTGTGATGAAAAGGGAACCGGGTGAGAGTCCCGGACAGTCCCGCTGCTGTGAGTCGTCCTTTCGTGCCTGCAACATCGTGCCACTGGCTCCACCTGCCGGGAAGGCGATGCAGACACGACGACAAAGTCAGAAGACCTGCCGTTGCTTTGAAGTGCTGCTCAGCCACGAGGTATGGCTGCGGAGCACAAACAGACCCTAAAGATGAAGCGTATAGCGACAATATGCCTGCTGGGCTTGATGACCCTCTGGGCATCGGCACAGACCACATCGGGGCACCGCAACGACAGCGTGCAGCACCTCGACGAGGTGGTCGTCACCTCGCGGCTCACCTTCCGCGAGGTCATCCCGTCGCAGAAGCTCAGCGGCGAGCAGCTCCAGCGGCTCAGCACGCACTCCGTGGCCGACGCCCTGCGCTATTTCTCAGGTCTGCAACTCAAGGACTACGGCGGCGTGGGCGGCATCAAGACCGTCAACATCCGCAGCATGGGCACCAACCACCTCGGCATCTACTACGAC
>CADBLU010000272.1 GCA_902795605.1 uncultured Prevotellaceae bacterium
CATAAAATCGGGTAAATCCATAAATTCAAGAAATTTGCGTATTTCGCAACAAAATTACGTACTTTTTTTGAATTACACAAACATTTATTTGTGAGAAACAACTTTTTGATGTATCTTCGCACATAAAATCAGACGAAATGGACAACATTCTTGACGACATGGAGCACAGGGTGCGGAAAGTAATAGCCGAGCACCGCGACGACCCCGGTTTTCCGCAACTGGAATCCTATGGGGTAAGTGAGGAAGATTTCGATGACTATATGTTCTATAAACAGGCCATCATCGACGACGTGGACTCACTCCGAAAGAAATACACCATCTATTCCATCATCTTCATCATCCCCTTTGTGGTGATTGCCTTCTTCGACACCACGGTAGAGAACATGTTCATCGCCGTGGCATGCGGACTCGTCCTCTGCGGCATCTATTATCTTATTACCGTGATTATCAACAAGGTACGCATGAGCCGCCTCAACAATGAGTCGATAGAGCGCTATATCGCTGATGTCATGAAATTTCAAGATCGCTGACACGCACACCGCTCAGGTCCGACAAGTAGCGGGCACGCAACTCTTCTATCTTCTTCCAATGCTCCTGCCCGAAAACCTCGGGCGGCACCTCGTCGAATGTCCATGAGCCACCACTCTCCAACCGCTCCACCATCATTCCCACGGTGAGATGTGAGGTGTCGATGGCAGGCATGAAGGCGGGCGTCTTGTCCCTGTTGCCTCCCGACGCGTCCACCACAAGCCGCACCCGTTCCATCATCTCCAACAGATTGCTCACAATATGTGTGGGGATGCCGGTCTTATGCTTCAGTTCCAGAGCCGTCAGCGCTTCTCCCCCCTCTTCGAAATTGCGGCAAACGCAGCTGAGGACCATCGCCGCCAACCGCAGTTGATGGTCGTGAGCGATATGGTCGTTGTGCGACAAGGGAGTGAGTTGCTCCATGTTCTGGTTGGTATAGCAGAGGTGCACACCCACCAGGCAGATAATCCACGAGAACTGCAGCCATAGCATGAAGAGCGGCAGGGCGGCAAACGAACCGTAGATGGCATTGTAGCTGGTGACCCGCATCTGAAAGATGATGTAGAAATGCTGGAGCAACTGCATGGCCACACCCGCCACAATTCCCGGCAGGATGACGCTGGAGAAATTCACCTTGGTGAAGGGCAACGTCTTATAGATGATGATAAACACCACCGACCACACCACATAGGGCGAGAAGGCAAAGGCAAACCTCACGACAGGCGCCACGAATTCACCTAAATGCCCTGAGGTGGTGGTGACAAAAATCGACATGCCAGAGGTGAGGATGATCAGCACCGGCAAGAGCACGATGAAGGCGACATAGTCGACCACAGTGCTCATCACACCGCGAGAGTCGTTGACATGCCAGATGTCGTTGAACGTCCCTTCCACACTGATAATCAGCATGATCACGGTGTAAAGCATCACCAGGAGGCCCACCCCCAGGATCACACCGCTCTTCACGTTCACCAAATAGGAGTTGACGAATCCCACAATGGTCTCAGCCACCTGCGGCTGGCTCGACATCAGGTCGTAGAACCACTCCTCGATATGCTTTGAAAAGCCGAAACCGCGCGCGATGGCAAACACCACCGCCAGCATGGGCACGATGGCAAGCATCGACGCGAAAGCCAATGCCGACGCCTTGCGCATGATACGGGCATCAAGGAAGCTGCGTCCTGCCAGTATCAGCACACGAATCATGTCGAGGAAGAAATACGACACGGCATTGTGATCGGCTCGCTTCACATGCCAGATGTCGGTCTTGAAAAAACGGTAGAGGCTATGCAGTGTCATGTCTTTTGAAATAAAAAGAAGCAGAGCCCCTGTAAGCCGGGTTCTGTCCCGGAGCCGAAGCTCCGATGCCTGTCATTTATCTAGACCACGAGTCACCCCGCGGCTCAAGCGTTCTACCCTCCATCGGAATGAGTCGGGCGGGCAACCCTCAGACGATGGTATACGCGAACTTGCAGCTCCCAGCGGACACAGCCCGATGATCACCCACCGGCTGGTGGTCTCTTACACCACCTTCTCACCCTTACCCCCCACAAGGAGAGGCGGTTGTTTTCTTCTGCCCTTACCTGCTGTCGCCAACAGCTTCCATTTTCAGAAGTGGGACGCCCTGTGCTGCCCGGACTTTCCTCTCGCATCTGAGATGCCAGCGACAAGCCGAGACTCTGCTTCAAACTGCAAATTTATATAAAAATATTCATTTATCAGCCTCTCCCCCCAAGATTTTTGCCACAAGGCCCGAATTCGTGATGACGAAATGTCGTGATGACGTGATGACGGAATGACGTAATAACGAAATAACGAAATAACGTGATAACGAAATCACGAAATCACGTTATCCCGCATTTTGTTTTGCATTTCTCTCGGCATTCATTATCTTTGCAGTGAAGACAGAAGCGGCAGGACCAGACAATCAATCACACAAACAAGAATGAACCCGATAGCAATCCGACTCCTCAACCAACAACTTGCCTCACCTCAGTTCAATGACCCGGCCGAGGTGGTTGGCCACATGGGTGCCATGCAAGCCCAAGAGTATCGCATGATGCGGTGGGCGGTGGCCATGCGGACGCGAAAACCTTCACACACCACCTTCAAGAATGCTTATGACGAGGGCAGAGTCATCCGTCTTCATCTCATGCGAGGCACGTGGCAGTTGGTCTCCTGCGATGACTACTGGCCGATGGTAGACCTTTTTGGCCCTAAAGCCATCGCCGTGACCAAGGGATGGATGAGCAGCAACAGGATCGCCATCCCCGATGAGGAGCAAACGCTTGTGACAGAAATCCTTGCTCAGACCGCCCACGACCTCCACAGCGTGACGAAAGAGGACTTCAAACGGGCATTGGCAGCAAAGGGGCTGCAGATGGACAACCACCGCCTGTCATACCATATCCGTATAGCCGAGATGTCGGGCACACTCTGCAGCGGCGACCTGTTGCCGATGAAAGCCACCTACGCACTCACTGCCGACAAAGTGAAACAGCGAGTCAAGACGGACAGAGACGAGGCCTTGATGCGCTTCACACTCAAATACTTCCGGAGCCGCCAGCCAGCCACATTGGAGGACTTCGTCTGGTGGTCGGGCCTGAACGTGAGCGACTGCCGACGGGGTATCACCCTTTTGGGACACGACATTCACAAGGTGACGTGGCGAGGCCGCGACTTCTATATGACCGACGACTGCCGCACAAGAGGGTTCAGAAAAGGAAAGGCGCTCCTGATACCTCCTTACGACGAATTCCTCATCGGCTATAAGAGCCGCGATGTCGTGCTCCCCATCGAACACCGCCACCGCGCCCATAACAACAGCGGCATCTTCCAACCCGTCATTGCCCACGACGGCGTCATCTGTGGCAATTGGGCACCTTTCAAAAACGACTGTCAGGTAGAATTCTTCGAAGGAGAGAAAGATGCCGAGGCCATAAAAGACGCCTGGCTGACATATGTTAGATTTCGGCAGCGATAGGGTCATCAGTCATTGTGCCGACTCTCAGACTCCACTCCTCAACAGACAACCGCATTGAGCGTATACACACCCCCATTATACAACTTGCCGTCATCCCTGCATGGCAGCAGGAGATGACGGCAAGCGTTCATTGTCTCGATAACTGTCTTAGAAAGTAAAATCCACTTTTTCCACTCCTTCACCGTAGATGGTCTTGAAGTCGTCTCTCATGGAAATGACATGATAGCCGGCCTCACGCCACTGGTCACCCAAAGAGAGAGCCTTATCCCTGTTGGCGTGGTCTCTCACGTCGTCATCTGCAATCAGCATGAAGGACGCAGACTTGAGCGGATTGCTCAGACAGAAATTATGCATGGCACAGTCGCCGCTGCTGTTTCCGAATGTCAACACAGGCACCTTACCTATCTCCTGGGTGATCTGCAAGACCTTGTTGGTCTTCAGATTCTTGATGATGAGTTCACTCGTCCTGATGAGGTCCTCTTCCTTGCCCATAGTGTAATTGACACCTGTCTCCTGACCTTGGCTGCTGGAGCAAAGTTTGACATCCATACCTATCACTCGGTTGGGATTGATGCCGATGGGTTCAACCAATGCCCTGCAGATGAACCTATCGGAGCCAGAGACCACATAAAAGGTAAAGCCATTCGCTTTAAGATAGTCAAACACCTGCAGCATAGGCTTATAGAAACTCTGACCATAGGTCATTCCGCGGAATCCGTTGGCCTGCTTGTTAGCAAACGACTTGACGTATTCATCAAACTCAGCCAGCGTCATTCCTGCGTATGCCTTGGCCGCTGCCTGGGCATGTATCATGTCGAAATAAGCGGGAAGTGCTTTGCCGTTTCTGACAAAGTCTCTGATATTCTGGGCAGCCTCCTTGACATCCGCAGGGGCGATATACTTATACTTCTCATCCTCCAGCACACGATACTCAAACAGGAGGTATTCGAAATAAGTTGGATAAAGTTCGCCGACGAAAGTGCCGTCCATATCAAAGGTGGCGATTCTGTCTTCCTCCTTGATGAAATTCTTGGAGTTTGGATTTGTCACATCTTCCACGTAATCTTGCAAAGCGGTCAATGCCTCACATGTGTTCCACTGCGTGAAAATGTCTTTCACGCGCGGAGAGTTGTCATCATCATCGCTGCAACTGAAGAGGATGCAAGCGAAAACAAGCATAAATGGATAAAAAAGTTTCTTCATCTGTTTAGCATGTGATTTATATGATTATAGAGTTTTACTATCATTCATCAGCATGGAACGAGCACACCGGAAAACGACGGTGCAAAATTAGTTAAAATTATCGGATTTATACGCCTGTCGAGAGAAAGAAATTATTATTCTTCTGATAAATGAGTGAAAGGAATCTGCTCAGCCATCATAACGTCTGAAGATGAAAGTTTGCTTTCAACATGCCGAGCAAGAGCGATTTCCTTAAAAGTCCGGGAAAAAGACAGCCTAGAGCCAACACCCTGGGCTGAGATGATTGCAACGATACGCCCTGCAAAAGTAAGGAAGGCGTATAAGTCTTTTTATGCTATCTGCCAAAAGGCTTAAAACCTGTATCCGATTCCACCCATCACCACATGGCTGTCGCCAAAGAGACCGGGTTGGTATTTGTAATCGCAGGAAATGAACCAGTTGCTGTTGAGATTGTACTGTGCGCCCAAACCGAGCTGGATGCCGCCATCAGTGTCGTCGTCGCCCTCAATAGTGGCGTTGCCTTCTGTGAATGTCTCTGAATGGACAAAAGCAGCCGCATATCCGAGCAAGGGATAAATCTTGAAATTCTCAGAGAGATTGATCAGATAGTGCACGTTCAGTCCCAACAGGAAGTCTGACACATGATCCTTCATGGGATGGTAATTACCCTCCAACTCCACACGCCAATGGTTGGATAAGTTGTACTGGGCGAAGGCACCAATACCGAACTGAGTCGTGTTCTCCTTGACGTTCAGAAACTCAAATTCTGTCATTGTGGCACCAGCGTGCAGACCAACAGCGAAATCACCTTTCTCCTGAGCTTGTGTACTCATGCTGAGCAGAGCCACAAACATAGTAATAAATAACTTTTTCATTTTTTTGATATTTAAATGACAATATATCTGATTTTGATATAATTACAGTATTAGCATTCTTTTGTATAGGCCCGCAAATTTATAAAATAGTTGCCACACACGCAAACAATCGACCTGCTTTTTGCCATAATGCCGTGATTTCATGTCGAATGTCAAGCAAACACTCTGTCCATTATGTTGTCCTCGCAGCGACCATCATAGTGTCTTTGTCTGCTTTTCACATGAATCTGCAGCCACAATGCATTTTTGTCTGCAAAAAAGGATGTCTTTTCATATTTTTTATTAATTTTGCGCACTATAAAACATTATTCATTATGAAGATCAGACATCTATTGCTTATTCTCCCTCTCGCCCTGTGGCTGACATCATGCGGAAAGTCGGACGACGGCAAAAACGCAGAGCAGGCAGAGACGACACCACAAGAAGAGGTCGCGGTGGAAGCGCCGCGCACACTGCCCAAGACCAAGGCATTCTATGCCGGACTGCTCGAAGAGTTCTTCCAAAAGCACTACAGCGAATGTTTCAATGGAAGTACCTACACCAACGGTACTATCTCTATCATCAAAATGGCTTTCTCCGACGAGCAGGAGGGCAATGAGAATGCCGACAGCACCGAGGAGGCAGTATCAGCCGGCAATCAGGAACTGACGGCAGAGATAGTGGGCACACACACTTATGTGGGTCCGGCAGGCTACGACGTGACGGGCCAGAAATTCAAGGCTATCATCTCCGTCGTCAACAACGGATTTAAGATTATCCCCTACCGTGAGTCGACCCAGGTCCTCACCAGCAAGTCGTTCTGGGAAAAGGGCGACGAGGAAATCGTCTACGAGAACTGACAAAATGTTTCCCCAGATGTGAAAGGCATCTGGGGAAACACATTTTTACTCCCTTCATTCCGGTAAGCCTACTGTTTCACTACCGCCGGCCATGCATCTGCCAGAAACCGGCAGTTGCTTTTTATGGTGGGTTCGAGACTTCCACCTTCAGCCCGTGCAGCTTCAGAAGCTGAAGAAGTCGAAGAAATAGAAGGCGGCGACCCACATCTTGTTGGACATATTCCTCACGTCGCCGATGCGGCGGCCGTCCTTGTAGACATCGCCGCTGCTACGTATCTCCCCCACTCTGCGGCCGTCCTTATAGACATCGCCGTTGCTGCGCAACTCGCCCACCCGGCGGCCGTCCTTATAGATATCGCCGTTGCTGCGCAACTCGCCCTCGCGGCGGCCATCCACATAGACATCACCATTCGAGCGGAAAGTCCCTTCGCGACGGCCTCTCACATACACATCGCCGTCGGGCCGGATACACCCCACACGCGTACCGTTGTAATAGAGATCCATATCGCCCTGCGAGATAGACGACACGGTGGCTTCGGGCGCCGATGCCTTCGAGATGGCTGTCGTATTCATCTCATTGCTGAGACTATCCAACGTTTTATATCCTGTGAAACATGCCGCTACGGCACAAATCACAATAAGAGGAAGTCGTTTTATCATAGGAATGCTTTTTAAAAGTTTAGACAACACAAAAATACTAAAAAAAGCGGATAAAAACAAATGTTTTTTTTGGCAATCACGCGAAATAGACTATTTTTGCATATCAATGAGAAAAAAGTCAATTGCCGCCCTCCTCACCCTATGCCTCTGCACCGCACTCACCGGATGCAGCCGCCACAACTTGCGGCAACTCATCAACTGGCTGGGCAAGCCCGACAAAGAGAAGCCCCGTGTCTATCACGAATATGAGGGCTTCGCCCCCGGCATCAAGAAGAGCAACGTGGAGGAAGATTTCGGACGCTATCACTACTACATCGCTCCCGACAAAGAGGAGCTGATCGACTCCGACCCTGAGATCTATTTTAGGCAAGACTATGAGGTGATAGAGCCCGAAGTCGGTTTCGACGAGGAGAAATACTGGCAGGAACATCCCCTCATCTTCGACGATGCACCCTCGGAGCCAGCCTCAGACACAAAGGCCGGCGATGCCAACGACAAAGGATAAACAAACTATCAAGTTTTCATCATGACCAAGAATTTACGCGTACTCATAAGTATAGCACTGCTGATTGTCAGCACCATGCTCCAGGCCAGCGACGGCATCGACCGCCCACGTATCGGACTGGTGCTTGGCGGCGGCGGTGCCAGGGGCGCCGCAGAGGTAGGTGTGCTCAAGGTGCTGGAAGAGAAGGGCATCCGCCCCGACCTCATCACCGGCACGAGCATCGGCGCCATCGTCGGCGGCCTCTATGCGTGCGGCTATACGGCTGCCCAACTCGAGGAGATGTTCCGCACACAGGAGTGGCTGTCGCTCATCGGCGACAGAAACAAGGACCTGGCAAGGAGCATCATCGAGGAGAAAGACGGTGTGACCTATATCTTCGGATTCCCCGTGAGCGGCGGGCAGAAAAGGACAGACGTCGAGGAGACAGGCATCGGAGCCCTCAGCGGGCGCAGCATCACCATCCTGCTCGACAGTCTGACAAGGGCCTACGACGGCATAGAGAGTTTCGACCAGTTGCCCATCCCTTTCCGCTGCGTGGCGGTGGACATCAAGAAACAGGAAGAGGTGGTGATGGACAGTTGTGAACTGGAACTGGCCATGCGGGCAAGCATGAGTATCCCCGGAGCCTTCAGACCCGTGAGATGGAAAGGCCGCACGCTGGTGGACGGCGGCATGCTCAACAACCTCCCCGTGGACGTGGCACGTGCCATGGGAGCCGACATCATCATCGCGGTCGACCTGGACCAGGCCGACCATGAGGAGCGCGATTTCTCGCTGAAGGAGACCTTCGGCATCGGCGGCATCCTCGACTGGCTGGTGTCCCGTCCCGACTGGAAGAAGAACAAGGCCAACCGCGAGGATGCCGACATTTACATCAACCCTGAGATAGGTGAATACGGAGTATCGAGTTTCGGTGCCGGGAGTATCGACACCATGATCTCACGGGGAGAGAAAGCGGCGCGCAAGGCGCTCGACAAGTATGATCATCCGCAGTGGAAATAGGTGTCGACGAGTTTTTGCACCTCACTGGGATATTGCGCCACCTGCTGGCGGAGCGTGCGGTCGTCGAAGGCACGCAGATGGGTGATGATGCTGTCGATCATGGCACTGCTGAAGATGCCGTCGCGCTCATAATAGGCACGCTGTTGCTCCAGGCAGTCGGCCGAAGCCGCACAACTGTCGGGCAGGCTTGACAACTGTGCCAGCCGCGACTCGTTGCCCTTGTCGTGGATATTCACATTGACATAAGTGCGCTCTGCCAGTTGCAGGGCATCAGCCATCTCAAAACCCGTGCGGCATGCCACGCACAACCCGGCGATGAGTTGATAGAGGTCGGCTGAGCCGTCAGGCGAGCGCATCTCTACGGTCTGCTTCATCGTGGTATCCTTCAGCGAAGGAGCCTCACCCGGATTGGCCACACGGCACATGTCCACCTGCGTCGTCCATCCCAGCGGCACCCTGACGAGCACCGACCGGTTGCGGTCGCCCCAGCACACGTTGGTGGGAGCCTCCTGATGGGGAACGAGTCTGAAATACGACATCGGATTCTTGTTGCCGAAGGCTGTGATACTCGGTGCCAGCAGCATCATCCCGGCAATCATCTTGCGGGCCTCCTCAGAGAGCCGCCCCTCATAGAGCATCATGTTCCGGCCGTCGCGCATCATCCGCATGTGGATATGCAATCCCGACCCTGCCTTCCCCGTCGTAATCTTGGGAGCGAAGGTGACATCGAGGTTCATACGGTAGGCGAGGTTGCGGATCACCCATTTGGCCAGCATCAACTGGTCGGCTGCCTGCTCAGCCTTCACCGGCAGGAATTCTATCTCGTTTTGCTCATACACCTTGCCGTCGAGCACGAAATTGCCCACCTCGGAATGACCGTACTTGATCTGTCCTCCGGTCTGCGCAATATAGCACATGCACTGCGCGCGGAACTCATTGGCCTTGGCATAGGGCGACGACTCATGATAGCCATGTTGGTCGATGGCCGGGAAACGGTGGTCATCGTCGAAGATGACATAATATTCCAGTTCGCCCATCGCCTGAAATTCCATGCCAGTGACACGGGTGAAAGCCTGACAGGCTTTGGCCAGCGTATGCTCAGGGGCACTCTCAAGCAATTGCCCGTCCTTGTCGAAGAACGTGCAGAGCAGCGCCATCGTGGGCACGGAGGCGAAGGGGTCGAGAAATGCGGTGCTGAACCTGGGGAGTACATAGAGGTCGCTGCTGCCGGCCTCGACAAAGGAGAAGAGGCTGCTGCCGTCCACCCTCTCTCCGCAGGTGAGGATGGTGTCGAGATACTCCTCATCGGTGATGACGAAATTGAGGGTCTTGAGTTTCCCGTCGCCTCCCGGATACATGAAGTTCACCATTCGGATATCGTTCTCCCGTGCGTAGCGGATGAGGTCAGCTTTGGTAAATTCCGCCGCAGGTTTTTGAAGGAATGCCACGAGCGGATTGGCATTCATCGCGAGATGTGTGTCACTCATAGTCTATGATGTTTTTTTGTGATGGAATGATGTAGTCGAGTAAGTGGAGGGACTTTCACCCTCCCTTCTCACGGAACCGTGCTTGACAGTCTCCCATCACACGGCTCTTCGTACTTAA
>CADBLU010000273.1 GCA_902795605.1 uncultured Prevotellaceae bacterium
ATTGGTTTTTTCCTCGCTTAATCGGAATTTTGCACTATATTTGGGCTTCGCCCGAAGATAGGATGCGTCTCAACAAAGAAAGAAAAATATTTTTTTCTTTGCTTTGTCTTCGACTTTCACTATCTTTGCCGAAAATTCTGTTTCATTTATTCAAAAGATATGTTGCATTTCAAAAAAGGGATTGGCTGGCAGGCCTGCTATGATGATGAGAAGAACCTCTATACTGCCAAAACGTCGTGGCGGGGGGATTATCATCTCTATGAGATCAATGAGGAAATTTTTCGACAACTCGGTGAACCTGGCGTATATGCAGATGAACTGATTCATACAGGAAGACACCTCTATTATAGTCAAGACAATCCTATCGGGCCTCCGACCGACATGGTGATAGATGAGAACTACGCCACGCTTTGCTCATGGGCGGTAATTCAGAGGAGCGGGAACGTCATGCCCAGCGAACTGACTGACATTGCCGTTGATCTTTGGGAGAACGAGGAGACACGTGAACAACGGAAAAAGCAGAAGGAGTCTGAAAAGAAAGAGTCAGACGAATGAGTTTTATCAAATACATCGCGGACGAGAGCCATTACAAGGACGTCTTGTCGCTGATAGGTCAAGCCCGACAGACTGTGTGGATAGGGACGGCTGACATCAAAGACCTCTATGTCGACGACAAGCCGTTTCTTTCCCTGCTTGCCTCATTGCTCAATAAAGGAGTGGAGGTGAGGCTCATCCACGCCAAGGAACCTGGAACGGCATGGAGGGAAGACCACGAGAAATATCCCATCCTTTATGACGGTATGGAGCGTGTATTGTGTCCGAGAACGCACTTCAAGCTCCTCATCATCGACTCATCCGTCGCCTATGTCGGTTCGGCCAACTTGACGGGGGCCGGGATGGGTATGAAGTCGTCAAGGAAGCGGAACTTCGAGGCAGGCATCCTGACCGATGACCCCGAGATGTTGGAAGCCGCCATTGAGCACTTCGACAACGTGTGGATGGGCAAGTTCTGCAAGGAATGCGGCCGCAGGGATTATTGTGCAGACCCCATCAAGTGAGAACATACATAAATACCTAAAATCCAATGATCATATTCATCGTTGTTACCGTCATCATGTTTGTGCTTGCCGTGATTATCCTGTCGGGAAAAGGCGATCACCTCATCGCCGGCTACAACACCGCCAGCGAAGAGGAGCGGAAGGAAGTGAACATAAAGCGGTTGCGGATAGTGGTCGCTGGCGTCTGCTTCCTGGCACCGATAGTGATAGCCTTGCCCATCTTCATCGGAAAAGAGGGCGATGCCAGTCTTCATCTGTTCACTGCTTTTTGTGTCTTTTTGATGACCATCATTGCTCTGATACTTGCCAATACATGGTGCAAGAGGAAATAAGGTATCCTCATCCGAAAGAGATGGAGGTGCGTCATTGACCGCTTTCCGTGTCACTAATTATGTTTTTAGCGATACGTTTCGCCATCGCCATGATGGTGAGAATCGGCGGCAAACCCAAAGACTGGGGTAGGAGAGTGGCATCGCACACATAGAGGTTGTCGGGCAACAGCGGTGAGTGGAGCGTCTCGGCCTCAGCAGGAGTCAGGGGCAGCATGCCCCCGGGGTGACCGGCGTTGAGGGTTCCGAGGAAGATATCTTGCTCCTTGGCTCCCAACCGCCTGAGGATTTCGCGGCAGTCGGCGACGCCTTGCTCCAGACGCTGGTGGTCGAGAGGCGTGAGCACCTTCTGCATCTTGTTGTGATGCACATCACCCTGTTCCACATCAGCCAATTTGATCATCAGGCTTGCCATGCCGTCCATCGGTTTGCGCCATGAGCGGTTGAAGAAGAAACTGAGCCAGTCCATGTAGGGCGAGATAATATACTTGTCGCGCATGCTTACAAAAGGCATGAGCAACTGCCGGTGCTGGCGGACTTTCTCCATCGGTGCCGCCACGCAGAGCACAGGGTCAACAAAAAGTCTCGGCTGGCAGTCGATGCCCGAGGCACGCAGGATGTCGGGCGTGCCATAC
>CADBLU010000274.1 GCA_902795605.1 uncultured Prevotellaceae bacterium
CAGGAGGGTAACTATACCCTCGCATGGAGCGGCGACGGCAAAGAGGTTGGCACCTACACCGTCACCATCACGGCTGCTCCCAACGCCCAGTTCCCAATTCCCAATGCTCAATTCATCGGCAGCATGACGTTGGAATATACTGTTGCCAGCATGAATGCGCCGAAGAATCTCACTGCCACCACAACCTACAACTCTGCCACCATCAGTTGGACGGGTTCATTCGAGCGTTACAAGGTGCGCTACAGGCCGACAAACATCAACACCGTTTATTTCGCCGGTTTTGAGAACGGATTGCCCGAGGGCTGGACAACCATCGATGCTGATGGTGACGGCTACTGCTGGAGTCTTATGGAAGACTATGCGGATTTTGCTCACAGCGGGGCTGTTTTTATCTCATCTGCAAGTTATGATAATTCTGATGGTGAACTTGACCCCGACAACTGGCTCGTATCGCCACAGTTGCCACTCGATGGTATGCTGAAGGTGTGGCTGAATGGACAGGACATTAACGATTATCGAGAGCACTTCGCTATCTATGTCTCCACCACAAGTAATGATGTGGATGGCTTTACCGACATCGTATTGCCTGAGACCATCGTCACCCATGAATACGTGGAATACTCAGTCAATCTGAGCAAATATGCAGGAAAACAGGGTTACATCGCTATCCGCCACTTCAATTGCCCCGGACAGTTCCGTCTCAATGTCGATGACTTCGGCTTGTATAATATCGGTTCGTCCTCTGAAGAGTGGCAGGAGGTCGAGGTCACAGGGACAACGGCCGACATCACCGGACTTGACTCAGAAACCTACTATGCTTATCAGGTGGTGGGCATCGGTGCCGACGGAAACTGTTCTTCCTCCATCGCAATCCTGCAAACCGAGAAGGAAATCTCCGTGGTGGCCAATGTCAGTGTGACGCCAGGATCGACTTCCGCCAAGTTGAGTTGGGAGGGTCATGGCGGCACCTTCAATGTGCGTTATGCCCCAGCCCTGGGCATCAGCGATAATATTGCCTGGGTGACGCTCACGGCTGGCGATGTGTGGGGAGATGGCTCGGGCTACCAGATGTTGCTTGATGCCGATGCCAATACCTTTGGAAGTGTCATACCATATATCAGCCCCCTGACCAATAGTGGCGATGCCTCGTCAGAGGTGTATGCGGAATTTGAGTACAAGATTCCCGAAAATGCCGACGGCGCCCTGAATACCAAGAATGTTGTCTTCAATAACAGCGTCACCATAGAGATTCAAGCCGGCACCTACGATTGGTGTATCACCAACCCATCACCAGACGCAAAAGTAATGTATATTGCCTCTTCTTACGGCAACATTGGTGGACGGCAGGACGACTACGTTTTCGAGGCAGGCAAGCATTACGTGTTTAATGTCGCCCTTAGTGAGAGCTATGACAAGGTGGATGTCGATGTGACTCCCACGTGTGGCGAATGGACACAGATGGTAGTAGAAAACGCCGCTCTTGCCACCCAGCTCAGCGGACTGGCCCCGAGCACCGACTATGTGGTGCAGGTGCAGGCCGTGCTGGCCAACGGCAAGACCTCCGACTGGAGCACAATCGAGTATTTCACCACACTTGGAGAAGGAGAGGTTGTTTTATTCGACGACCTCGACAACCAGGAGGTGATAGATGAGAATGACAACAAAGTGGTCAACGTTACCCTCCATGGCCGCAAGCTCTATAAAGACGGTACGTGGAACACGCTCTGCCTGCCGTTCAACACCGAACTGACAGGCGACTTGGCCGAGGCCACGCTGATGGAGTTGGACACCGAGGCTGGCGATTATGAGCATGCGACGGGCTTCGAGAACGGCACGCTCTACCTGAACTTCAAGACGGCCAACACGATCGTGGCAGGCAAGCCATACATCATCAAGTGGACGGATGCGGATGAAGTCGTCGAGAACCCTGTGTTCGAGGGCGTGACCATCGTGGGAGATGAGGCCGGCAGTGTGACCAGCACGGACAATGGCGGTGGCACCGGCAACGTCACCTTTGTGGGCACATACAGTCCAGAGGACATCTTCACCGCCGAAAAGACCAATCTCTACATGGGTGCCGACGACAAACTCTATTATCCGTGGGGCAATGGCATGACCTCATACAAGGTGAACGCCTTCCGTGCCTATTTCAAGTTGAACAACGGCCTTGTGTGCGGCGAACCGACACAAGGGGGCGGCATCAATACCTTTGTCCTGAATTTCGGCGGCAAGGAGGCGACGGGGATTGTTGATGTGGATTTGAAATCCGACTCTCAGGGGTCGGGAATCTCAAATCCCCTCCAGCAAACGTGGTATTCAATTGATGGCAGGAGACTCAACGGCAAGCCAATGTCCAAAGGTATCTACATCTATAATGGCAGAAAAATAGTGATCATCTAAAAGAGGTGAAGTGAACCCCAAAAGTTGGACAAAAACTTTTGGGGGCACTTCATTTTGACACGTGACTGTATTGACTGAACGACTACAAAGAGAGTTGGAGACGCTGCCAGTGGCAGTGTTGGTGAAACCGCTGAATGACACCCTGCGGAGGGAGACGGCGGCGATAGTGACGGCGGCACCCGGCGCCGGAGAGTCTACGGTGCTGCCGTTGACCATGCTGGAAGGGCTGCGGGAAGTAGCCGGCAAGATTGTCGTGCTGGAACCAAGACGTGTGGCGGCACGGCAAATCGCCTCACGGATGGCATGGCTCCTCGGCGAGTCGATGGGCGAGACCGTGGGCTACCGCATCCGCTTTGAGAGTAAGGTGTCGCCGAAGACGCGCATCGAGGTGGTGACGGAGGGGGTGCTCACGCGAATGCTCTTGGACGACCCGGCATTGGAAGACGTGGCTGTGGTGGTCTTCGACGAGTTTCATGAACGGAGTCTGAACACCGACGAGGCGTTCGCGCTGGTCAGGCAGTGCCAGGAGGTCCTGAGAGAAGACCTGCGGCTGGTGGTGATGTCTGCCACGATAGACACCAAAGCCCTGGCCGACGCGTTGCGTTGCACCATACTGACGAGCGAGGGGAGGATGTTTCCCGTCGAGGTCATCCACAATGAGGAGGATGCCGATGTATCGAACGTATCGCAGATGGTGGCCAAGACCATCCTGCAGGCCCATCGTAAGCACGAGGGCGACATCCTGGCATTCTTGCCCGGCGAAGGGGAGATACGGCGCGTCGAGGAACTGCTCTCGTCGGGCGGACTTGGCGAAACGAGGATTTTCACCCTATACGGCATGCTTTCCAACGACGAGCAGGCGAGGGCCATCGCGCCGACGCCGGCGGGCGAACGCAAAGTGGTGCTGGCGACACCTATCGCAGAGACCTCTCTGACGGTCGAGGGGGTGCGTGTGGTTGTCGACAGCGGCCTCTGCCGGAAGATGGTGTTTGACGCGCGCAGCGGACTGAACCACCTGGAGACGGTGCGTATCTCATTGGACATGGCGACGCAGCGTACGGGACGCGCGGGGCGTGTGGCTCCAGGTGTGTGCTATCGGTTGTGGACAACCGCCACAGAGTCGCGCATGACCGCTATCCGAATACCGGAAATCCTGGAGGCCGACCTTAGTTCGCTGTTGCTCGACGCCGCCATCTGGGGTGAGCACGACGTAGAGAGGCTGCCGTGGCTGACTCCTCCGGTGAAGTCGGCAGTAGCCCATGCCCGCAGGCTGCTGACATCGCTTGGCGCGACAGACGAGGCGGGCAGGGTGACGGAATGGGGACGCCGACTCTCGAAACTGCCTTGCCACCCGCGTATCGCACGCATGCTGCTGGCGGCAGACACGAAGGAGCGGCAAGCCCTCGCCGCCGATATCGCCGCTCTGATAGAGGAGAAAGACCCTATGGCCGGCGAGGGCGACAGCGCCATGGACCGCCGGTTGGATGCGCTCCGCCGTGAACGCAGAAGCGGGAAGGCCGGCCGCTGGGGGCGCATAGCGAAGATCGCCCGTCAATATGCCGAGATGATTCACTCCAAGGTGGACAACGCCGCCGTCAACCCCTACGAGGTGGGGGCGCTGCTTGCTTCGGCCTATCCCGAGCGTATCGGCAAGGCGTGGCGAGAGGGGGTCGGCGTGTTCCAGTTGCCGGGTGGTGAACTGGTGGCGGTCGACGCGTCAGATGCCATGGCGGGCGCGGAATGGCTCTCTATCGCTTCGATGCATCAGAAAGCGGGTGGCGTTGGGAAAATCTTTTTAGCCAGTGTCGTCGACCCGGCCGACCTGAAAGGATATGCCCTTGAGCGCGACAACATCTTCTGGGACAGCAAGGCAGGAGCGGTGGTGACCAGAAGAGAGACGCGTATCGGCAATATTCTGCTTTCCTCGAAACCTTTGGCGAACAGTGCACGAGAGAAGACACAACAGGTCATCTGTGAGGCGATAGCCAAAGACGGACCGTCGATGCTGGACTTCTCCGACGAGGTGCGCAACCTGCAGCGGAGAATCGCTTTTGTTGCCTCCCGTCATCCCGAACTGTCTCTTCCGCCGGTAGACACTGAAGCTCTCTGCAGGAGCGCTGTTGAATGGGGCCCTCTCTTTATCGGCAAAGCGACGACAACGAATGAGTTGAAGAAGACGGACCTCTGCGAGGTCATCTGGAGCCGACTCTCCTATGAGCAGCAGAAAATGGTGGAGCAGTTAGCCCCCACCCATATCGTTGTCCCCACAGGGAGCCGCATACGGCTCGACTACCGCATAGGAGCCGAGGTGCCGGTCTTACGCGTTCGCCTGCAAGAGTGCTTCGGTCTGCTGGATACTCCACTGGTGGACGGATCACCCGTATTGATGGAACTGTTGTCGCCGGGCTTCAAACCCGTACAGCTCACCACCGACCTGCACAGCTTTTGGCAATCCACCTATTTCGAGGTGCGCAAGGAGTTGCGCCGGCGTTATCCGAAGCACTCATGGCCCGATCATCCTATGGAGGCACCCCCCGTCAGAGGTGTGAAGAGGCCTTCGGGCAATTGAAGATCATTCTCCCTTAGGGCAATTGAAGATTATTCTCCCTTCGGTCGAAGTTGTTCACGCTTGGCAAATTTCAAACGTGTACCCATGTAATGGGATTGCTTCGCAAGTGCCGTTCTTTGCAAATGCCGTCCATTTCCGTAGTTACTTGCTTTATGCATATCCGAACGCCAAGAATGCCGATGGGATTGCTTCGCAAGAAATCTATAAAAAATCAAGCAAGAAAATCTATAAAAAATGGACGTTGTCAACGTTTGATTTCGCAATAAAGATTTTCCGCAGAATTTTTAATTTTTGATTTTATATCAGATTTCTTGCGAAGCAATCACTTATGGCCGTTCGAAATGTCATCAACGTTTGATTTGTCTTTACGGACATACATAAAGCAAGTCCGAACGACAAGAATGCGTAGGCCGATAATATGCGCACCGCCATTTTTTTTGGGGGACGGACATGCAGTAAGGACTTGCTTATTTCTGGTTTGCGATAATGATTTTTAATATATGCGACGTTCGGAGACGTCGCCCCCTAAGGTGCACTCACGGGGGCTTGAACAGAGGACTTCACATCATGAGCAAATGGTTTGGTGCGCACATAGGGGTCGACGATTCCTATCGTCGATGAGCAACCCGATGCCAAGGATGAACAGCGTGCACATGTACAGGGATTGCTACGCAAGAACCAACGGTCACTGTTCGCGAAGCGAGGGAAAGTAAATCAACGAGAAAATTGAAAAAAATCTTTCAAAAATGGACGTCATCAACATGTGATTTCGCAATAAAGATTTTCCGCAGAATTTTTTTATTTTTGATTTTTCATCAGATTTCTTGCGAAGCAATCACCTTCGGTTGGTTTATAGTGCACCGCCATTTTTTGGGGGGTACGGACATACATAAAGTATGTCTCTACAGTTGCAACAGGCCATTTGGAGGGGTGGCATGTCCGTTTAGTCCCTACAGTTGCAACAGGCCATTTGGCGTGGTTGTAATAATCCCCGGTGCGGACATCCATTAAATGATGCCCCTACGTGGAAAAAACTGAGGAATAAATTGGGGAATTGGCACCTTATACAACGATTTTTTATATATTTGCAGCATTATCTCTTGTAGAGACATTAAGACATCAAACAATCATATCCATCATTAATGACTGAACGACAATGAAAAAGTTAAGAACAATTGACAAATGGATGGTCATGGTGGCCATCGTGTGCGTTGCATTCCTGGCAAGTTGTGGCAAATCCGCCAAAGAAGGTGAGAACGCCTCTGGTGAGTCGAAAGACAGCAAGGCCATGACGACGGAGACGACGGAGAAAGCAGAGGCGCAGGATAAAACCGAGTCGGCTGGTGAGGATGTCGACGCACCGGAGGGCCTCAGCGTGATCGTAAACTCATGGAAGAAGACACCCATCACCGTCAGTCCCAAGGGTGCCAAAGTCAACATCCAGGACTTCGCCCAGGCATTCTGCGACCAATATGCCAGTTACGAGCCCAACCAGAAGATGCTGAAATACCTTGCAAACCCCAAGACATACAACAAGGAGGCCGAGGTCTACGGCGTCATTAGCGATATTCCTAACGGTTATATCAGTTCCAGTCTTTGGACCGAAATCGACCGCTTCACGAAGATGTGCTATTGGAACCGTAAAAACGGCCATTCGCTGGTAGGAGTTTTCATGATCAACGGCTCTGAGAATGCCGACCCCGAGTCAGCTTTCATGTTCTATGACTATGATCCGAAGACCAACATCATGACTCCCGACTTGGATGTCTACCAAGTGGTGGAGAAGGTGGCTCTCAACAAAGATTTCGAGGATTATGCCCTGGAACTCCCTCAGAAAGGGAAAGACATCATAGTCAAACTCTATTCTGACAATGGAGAGGACGGCTACGACATCACGGAAATGACGCTGAAGTGGACGGGCGACACCTTCACCCTCGTTGCACAATAGATTCTGCGATAACATTCATAAAGCAAGTCCTTATATGCCATTCATTGCCGTGGGGACTTGCTTTATGCATGTCCGAACGACAAAAATGTGTAGGTCAATAATATGCGCACCGCCATTTTTTTGGGGGGTACGGACATACATAAAGTATGTCCCTACAGCTGCAACAGGCCATTGGGCGTGGTTGGCATGTCCGCATTCAATGAATTGCTTCGCAAGAACCTTAGGTTGTTTGATATATATGCACAGCCTTTTTGTGTTATACGGACATGCTGGGACTTCCTAGTTACTGATCGATTGTGCCATTGATCATATCCTGCTCAGTCTTGCTGAAAGTATCGGCAGAAGGTTTCCATGTCGGGTCGGGCATGTACCACCACTGCGACTCAAAGAACTTGCGGAGCTTGGCGTCTTTGAACACATAGCCACGGTGAGCGTAAGGAAGATTGCGCTGGACACGGGCGGCAAACTGCTTGATTTTTTGCTCAGAGCCCTCTCCCGGGAAGTACTTATCGAAATCGCCGACCCACGACATCCACGTCATGTAGTTCACGCCGCTGTCGTGGTAGACAGGCACGGGGGCATTGCCCCAGTCATAGAGGTAATCGAGTTGGTCGGCAGACAAGATTTCCATGTCGCTGTCCGTACGGAAATTGTTGCGGTGCCATTCCAGCGTACCGTTGCGCAAGACCACCTCTGTCACCTTATAGCTGCTGTCATCGAAATCTTTGACTGCCAGTTCGCGAGTCTTTCCTTTTCCCTGAGTCACACGGAACGGTGCGCCCTTAAAGGGAGTGTTTTCGATGATGAAATGCTTGGTGCACTTGTCGGTCTTGATGCGAAGGGTGAAATCATCAATCTGATGGTTGGCCCACCGCATGGCGGGAAGCAGCCAATAGGGAACCTCGAAAGCCTTCCCCACGCCAAAAGACATCCTGTAGGCATAGGTATGCTTGACCGTGTTCAGTCCCTTGTTGAAATGTGCGTCGAAATAATAGGCGTAGGAAAAATTGGCATATTCATCTGTCTTGGCGTTGTAGAAGCGCTCACTGTTCTCCTCGTCATACTTCCACTTGCTAAAATCGATAGGTACAAAGCCAAACTTTCCCTTCCCGGCCTTGGCCTCCTCTTCAGGCAAATCATTAGAGCTGAAGACCAGTCCGTTGCGGTAACTGAGCGCTTTCCCGTTCATCACCACGGAGAAATTATTGATATTCGGATGGGCGCCGTTGAGTTTGACCTCATCACCAGAATTGTAGGGAGACGAGGCCTCGAAGCCCATCGTCACGTCCTTGGCCTCACCGTTGTTCATGAACTGGTAGTCAACCTCGACATAGGCGAAGCCATCGTCTTTGAGGGTGATGGTGAGCACTTCACTCTTGATAGCGATATCCGTCTCCTGCAAGGGTTGCAGATGACTGCCATTGACAAAGAATACGGCATCATTGGCCTGAGCGACAGAAGCCCCCAAAATCAGGAAGGCAACCATCATTTTGATTTTCTGCAGATATTTCATCCTCATATAGTTTAAGTGGGTATAGTATAATAGTTGGGGACAAAAATAGGAAATAATATCCATTTCAGCAAATAATTCGTTCCTTTTTGTCAACATCTGTCTTTGTCGCCTATTTAGCGATGAAGGTCTTATGGGAAGCTTCCCATAGACCTTCCAGGTTCTGAAATCTGACCTTGACATACGCCCTGTCTACCACAAGTCGGATGACGGCATCAAGGCGCATCTGAACCTGG
>CADBLU010000275.1 GCA_902795605.1 uncultured Prevotellaceae bacterium
CTCTCACTCCTCGGAGTGAAGCCGGGGGAGTGAGATGTGGTAGCGCATGGCGAGGAAACGGATGAGGCAGATGACGAAGAAGGTGATGATGGACGCGAAACCCACATGCACATGGCATGAGAGGAGTGCCCAGTAGAGGATGCCTCCTAAGATGCTTGCCATGGCATAGATCTCCTTTTGGAAGATGAGCGGGCGCCGGCTGAGGAAGATGTCGCGGATGACTCCACCGGCACTTCCCGTGATGCATCCCATGATGATGGCTACCCACATCTCATGGCCGAAGTCGAGTGTCTTCTGAAGGCCTGCGATGGTGAAGAGTGCCAGTCCGAGGGTGTCGAAGACGAACCATGTGTTGTCGAGGTGCTTGAGCCACCGTGCGAAGACGATGACAAACACCTGTGCCAATGCCGCGCACAGCAGATACGACGATGAGAGCATCCAGAAGGGTGTGCATCCGAGCAGCAGGTCGCGCAGCGTGCCGCCGCCGATGGCCACGGCCATTCCGCATACGAATCCTCCGAACCAGTCGAAGCGGCATGCCGCCGCCTGCCTGATGCCAGAGATGGCGAAGGCGAAGGTGCCCACATATTCTATGGCCGCCTTCACCATCTCATAGAGTGCGATGTCTTGATACCACTGCTCCGTTTCCATGTCTGTAAAATATGTCAATGGCGGTCGGCCGTCGCTTTCGGGGTGAGGACGGCGCTCCATCCTCCGCCCGGTGCGAGATGAGCCTTCAGCCGCTCACCGGCCTTGACGGTCACGGTGCTGTGTCTGTAGTCGGTGGCCTCGCGGTCGGCGTTCACCCCGTCGCAGAAGATCTCTGCGTCATAGGTCCCTGGAGAAAGGGGAGCGAGGTCGATTTCGATGTCGCGCGCTGTCCAGTCGGTCATGGCGGCAATCCACCATTTCTGACCTTTCCGCTTGGCGATGACGGCATATTCGCCCAACTGTCCGTCGAGGGCCACCACCTCATCAAACACTGTGGGCACCTGTGCGATGAAGTCGGTCGTCTCCTGTTCCTTCCGGTATTTCGAGGGCGAGTCGGCCAGCATCTGCAGAGGAGCGTGGAAGAGGGTATACATGGCCACCTGATGGGCCCTTGTGCCTTGGCTCATGGGGTGGTCGTTGTTGCCGAAGAAGCAGTCGCGGGTGGCGTTGAGCATAGCGCCCGGCGTGTAGTCGAGCGGACCCACGAGCATACGGAGGTAGGGGATAGTCACATCGTAGTGGGGCTGATCGTGGAGCGGTCCCTCGGCGGTGCGTGGCTCCCACTTGGAGTTCTCGAGTCCTTTTACCCCCTCGAAATTGAGGATGTTGGGATAGGCGAACTGGATGCCGGTGGGCCGGTAGCCATGATAGTCGAGCACGAGGTGGTGGCGTGCCGCACAATCGGCGATGTTCCAAGCCGACTGCATGAGGGGTTGGTCGTCGCGGTCGAAGAAGTCGACCTTGAAGCCTGCCACGCCCATGTCGGCATAGTGCTTGAAGTCGCGCTCCATGTCCTTGATGCAGTTGCGCCAGCTCGACCACAGGATGATGGCCACCCCCCGCTCACGGGCGTATGGCAGCAGCACATTGAGGTCGATATCGGGATTCATCTCCTCGGTGAGCGACTCGTCGCTGCTCCATCCCTCGTCGATGATGATGTATTCCAGTCCGTTGTCGTGGGCGAAATCGATGAAATGCTGATAGGTCTTGGTGTTCATGCCGGCACGGAAATCCACACCGGTGATGTTGGTGTTGTTCCACCAGTCCCATGCCACTTTGCCGGGGCGTATCCATGAGGTGTCGGCGATGCGGCACTTCGGGCCGTAGCGCTGCGCGATGTCGCTCGAGAGCAGTTGACTGTCGTGTGTGGTCACTGCCACGATGCGCCACGGCATGATGGTGGCTGCGCTCACGCTGGCGATATTGCCTGAGCGGGCGGTGGGAATAAGGTTGAGGCGCGCGTGGCCTCCGATGGTCTCGGCGGTAGGTATTGGAGCAAAGGCGGCTTTCAGTCCGTGGCTGCCGTTTTTGAGCAGGAACATGCCCGGGTAGTCGACCGCCGAGGCATCGAGCACGACGGCCAGTTTCCCCTGTGGCAGCCTGACGGCCAGCGGGTTGATGGCCAGCGAGTCGGCAAACATCTTTGAGAGCGGCTGCTCGTCGTAATAGCTTTCGAAGGAGAAGCACCACCGCTCACCGCTCCTATTGTCGTTGACATAGGGGATGAAGGCGGGATAGTCGCCGGCGAAGTTAAACTCCGCCGTCTCGCTGCTGATGGCGACCTGACGTTTGCTCTTCACTTGGATGCGGTAGGCGGCGGCATCGTTGTCGGCGCGGAACTCCACGGCGACGCGGGCATTTGAGGCCGTGATGCCGTCGGCATTCCGGCGCAGTCTCATGCCCAGCAGCGGTCCGTTGAGGCCGATTTCCGACGGGGTGAGCACCTGTGTGCCGTCGTGCGTCACTTCCCATGTCAGGCGGTCGTTGCCGGCATGTACGGTCACCGCCAACTTCTTGTCGGGCGACAGCAGCTGCAGGTCGGCGGCCCATGTCATGACGGCAGCCGAGAGCAGCATCAATGTGGTCAGAAAACCCTTTCTCATCTCACAACCACTTTTTTGTGCCCCATGATATAGATGCCACGGGGGAGTGAGAGCACGTCATCGTGACTGGCTTGCCGCATGACGAGCCGTCCGTCGGTCGTGTAGACGTCATTCGTGCCGCGGACCTCCTGTTGGATGTCGCGGATGCCGGTGGTGGTGGCTTGCAGGCGGAGTGTGGCCACGATTTGCGCGTCTTTGGTGATGAACGACATCTGCTTGGTGGCGGCGACAGTCAGGGGAATCTCGTGTGTCACCACATGTTGGCCCTGCCGTGGCAAGAGCACGTAGTCGGTGTTGGCGAAGGTGTTCTCGCCCAACTGCTGGATGTAGGCGGTGTTGTTGTTGTCGTTGCTGTAGCCGCTGAGGATGACCTTGGTGATGCTGACACCCTCGGGCAGGTTGATCTTGTAGTTGGAGTTGCGCGAGAACTTGATGCCCTTGAAGCCATAGGCCGAGCCCTCGGCATAGCCGTTGCCCACGGTGATGCTCAGTCCGTTGCTGAACGTCCAGTCGCCGTTGGAGGTCTCGGGAGAGATCTCGTATTCGCTGGTCTCCTGCTGGCCTTCCACTTCGCGGATGCTGCCGCTCTGTGTGCCGCCCTCATACTGTACCTCGGTGATGTCGGCCACGAGAGAGTTGAGATAGTTCTCGAGGTTGGTGTATCCGTCGGAGCCGGCCTTGGGACCGTCGCTCTTGTCGTTGGGGTTGAGGCCGTGGGCCGTCTCCCATTGGTCGGGCATGCCGTCGCCGTCGGTGTCGGCAGCGGCGGCTGTGCTGTTGAGTGTGGGCCATGCGCTCCAGTCGTCGGCAGCGTCGGCGGGCTTGTTGTCCTCCTGCGAGTCGATGATGCCCTTGTGGTTGCCGGCTCCCGTGTAGGTGGCCAGTCCGTTGCGTGTCTCGTTGACGATGAAGGCGTCGTAGGTGTCGCGGCTCAGCGAGGCGCCGGCATAGCTCAGCACTTTCTCATAGGCCTGCTCAGCCGTGTGAGTGGTGGTGAGTATGTAGTCGATGGGTTGGCTGAGTTTGATGGAGTCTTTGACGGTCTGGTTCCACAGGTTGTCGTTGTCGCCGGCCTGCACCTGATTGTATACGCCGAACGCCCAGTTGTTGCCCGTCACGTCGCTGTACTTGGAGTTGACATTGCCATCCACGAAGTATTTTCCCCAGATGTGCAGGGTGGGGGCGTAGTCGGGATAACTGGTGATGTAGGAGTTGGTGCGGATGCCTATGGCGGCGATGCGCTTCTGTTTGGTGGAGCTGATCTGCGCCGTGCCGGGACCGGGCTTGTAGTAGTTGTTGACGATGTTGACGTTCATCGCCTCACCGCCATAGCAGCCGTTGCCGCAGTAGTTGTAGAACACGTTGTTGCGCATGTCCATGCGCTCATCGAGTTGTGTGGTGTATCGCGGGCCGAGGCGCGGCACACGACTCTCATGATGGGCCATGAGGTTGTGGTGGAAGGAGGCTCCCGAGCCGCCCCAGTTGCCGCCGTAGCCGTGCGCCCCTTTGGAGTGGCCTGCGTCCTGCAGACTCTGTGCCACGAGGCACCACTGCACGGTGGTGTTCTTATTGCCGTAGATAGAGAGGCACTCGTCGATGCTCCAGCTCACGGAGCAGTGGTCTACGATGATGTCGCTGTGGTCGAAACCGCCGAAGCCGTCCCATCCGTCGGCACCGCTGGCCTTGACGTTGTTGTTGCCGAGGCGGAACCTCATGTATCTTATGATGACATTGTTGGCGTTGATTTGCACGGGATAGTCGGCCACGCAGATGCCGTCGCCGGGGGCTGTCTGTCCGGCGATGGTGACGTTGGCCTTGCTGATGCTGAGCGACGATTTCAGGTGGATGGTGCCAGAGACGTCGAAGACGATGGTCTTGGCGCCGTTCTGGTTGAGGGCCCAGCGCAGCGAGCCTGTACCGCTGTCGTCGAGGTTGGTCACATGGTAGACGGCTCCTCCGCGTCCGCCAGTGACGTAGCGTCCGAATCCCTCAGCGCCGGGGAAGGCGGGTGTCTTCTCCTGAGCCGTCATCAGCGAGGGCATGCATGCGCATAGCATGAGGAGGAAAAGAAGTGGGTATCTGTATTTCATGTCTTCGGTTGAATTTAAAAATCCTGGCACGCAACCAGTGTCGCGTGCCAGGAAGATGATGAATGTGCGTTGATTAATGCCATCTGGAGTCACCGAGCTCTTTGAAGTCGACGCCCGTCTGTGAGCCTGTGATGCCGAACACACCCTTGGCAGGGCTGCTCCACAGTTCTGACTCGCTCATACTGAGCTCGCCCAGTCCCTCGAGCGGGTAGATCTTCGGGTCGCCTTCTCCTGTGGTGTTCAGGTCGGTCCACACGAAGTTGGTCTTGTAGCTGTTGTCGACACTGAGGTTGGCGGGAGTGCCGGAGAGCAGAATTGAGCCGGCTGTACCTGCTTGATAGGTGTAGATGTCGGAGCCACCGGAGCCCTCAGTCATCATCGACGGTCCGAAGAGCGTGTTCTTGATTTTGAGGTCGACGTTTCCTGAGCCGAGACGGAACATCGGGGTGTTGCCGTTGGCAGTGGTCTCTATCGGTGCGTAGCAGAAGGTACAGTTGGTAATGTTGAAGGTCAGGGTGCCGAGTGTGCTGCGGAGGTCGCAGAGCATCACGATATTGGTGATGGTGCAGTCTGTCATGGTGATGCTTTGCCAGTCGGCGGCCTTGTTGGTGGTGGTGATGACGCCCTGGTCGCCGATGCAGTTGATGAGACATCCTTGGAAGAGGATGTGGTTCACATGGTCATTGTCACTCTGTGCGCGGCAGACAGCGCGGTAGCCGGTGAAGGAGCAGTTGATGTAGTTGAGGTTCTTCATCGTGGCTTTGGTGCCGTTGACGTTGAACACCTGACGTCCGCCCCATCCCTTATCGTGGTTGGTTTCCACAGCATAGTCACCGCCGTTGGTGCGGTCGCTGATGAAGTCGATCTTCTCATAGACCACACGGTTGATCTCAGCGCCTGAAGCCATGGTGAAGCCTCCCGACTGGAGGAAGGTGGCATTGCCCGCGAGGGTCAGTCCGGTGATGAACTTGATGGTATTCGCGGTGGCAGGCAAGGCTGTGCCTCCTGAGACCTTATACTGGAATCCGCCCTTGAGCACATAGGTGAGGTCCTGGCCTTCGTTGGCAGCCACGTCGGCAGCCAGCTGGTCGGTGTTGAAGTAGGTCTTTCCCACACTGTCGGGCACGTCACGCAGGTCGATGACGGCTCCGCTGAAACTTTCTGAGGAAGCGGTGGTGAAACGCTTCTTGCCCAGGTAGTTGTCACCGTTGTAAGCCTCCACGCGGTAGGTGGTGTGCGGCTTCAGACCGTCGACGATGGTGGAGAGTGCGTTGAGCATATCTTCCTTTATGGTCACCTCTTTCACCAGCGAGTCGTTGCTGTCCTGATAGACGAGCAGCCGGTCATAGTTGGCTTTGTCGCTCCATTTAATGCGTACGGCATTGTCGATGATATCGGTGGATGCCGGTGTGGCGAGCATGGTGGGATAGTCGAGCGATGTCGTGGTGAGGGTGAACGGTTTTGACGTCAGTCCGCTGACAGTGTTGGCGGAACTGATGCTGATGTTGTACTCCTTGTCATACTGGAGTCTGTCGAAGCGGTAGAAGGTGGTGTCGGTCACCACTTCACGGGTGTCGCTGCCGTCGTTGGCTTCGATTTTCACCGTATACTGGTTGGCGTTGGAGTAGTTGTCCCACGTGATGACCATGTAGGGATTATTGTCGGCATCGAGGCCATGAGTGATGTTGTCGCTCTCATTGATGACGGGGCGAAACAGTCCGCTGAGGGTGGAGTCATCGTCATCGCTGCAGCTGGCCATGAATCCGAGTCCAGTGGCCACAGCCATGAAAAGCAGCATCGATTTGAATATCTTTTTCATATCTTTGTTGGCTATTAATAGTTTTCTTTCGTAATCGTAGCAACTTCAGCGTTGATGCCCTCGCCGGGATCATTGTTCAGGATGCCGTAGCCGTCGTTGTTGAGCACGGAACTGGCATTCATGGTGGTGACACTGATGGGGAGCAGGAAGGGTACGTTGCCGTTGCCCTTGAGCGCTCCGTTGGCATAGCCGCGGTAGAGGCGTGTGGCATAGTCGGATGCTTTGTAGACATCGGTGCGTGTGACACCCGACTCAGCGCCCTTCTCCACGGTGAAGACCATGTTGGAGGGAGCAGTGCCGAGTTCGTAGGTGGTGGCTCCTGTCGTGGCGTCCTTCGTCTTGGTGCATGAGGCATAGTCCTTTCCGTTGTAGGTGTAGGTGGTCTCACGCTTGATGAGCTGTGTTCCCCAGCGGCAGCGGTAGGTGCTTCCGTTTACGGTCTCCTGATACATCCATCCGTTGCTCTCCATGGTGGCGTCATCGTCGGTTGGGCGGTATTTCTGGTCAAACCATTCGATGTCGGCCTTGGTGTTAGTGCTTCCGGTGCGCTTCCACCACATCTTGTCGGCATACTGGGTGTAGTTGGCGGCCTCGGGGAAGTTGGCGCGCACTGCGTCGAGAGCCATCAGCTCTTCGTTGGTGGAGATACCCCAGCAGAGCATGACGCGCATGGCCTCCTCAATCTTCTGAGCATAGATGTTCCAGCGGATGAGGTCGAACCGGCGCAGACCCTCACCACCGAACTCCCATGCGCGCTCATTGACGATGGCATTGAAGAAGGCTTCCTTGCTGTTGAGTGCTGCCACATAGCCGGTGACGTCGGCTGCATAGTTGGGACTTTTGTTGAAAGCGCGTGCACGCACTTGGGTGAGCGCTTCCTTGGCCAGTGCGGTGGGGCCGTTGAGCTCGTTCTCAGCCTCGGCCAACATCAGCAGTACGTCGGAGTAGCGCATGAGCGGATAGTTGATGCCGGTGCCTTTCGACGATGACGAGCCGAGCGGCTTGGTGGCCAGTGCGCGGTCCCATTTGCCGATGCCCATGCCTGTGCCCTCGGTGGGAAGGACCACGTTGTTCTGGTGCTGCCACTTGGCACAGGTGATGTCGCGGCGCTGGTCGTAGTCGCCGAAGGAGAGGTAGTAGGAGGGTGTCAGACCCACCTGGTTGGTCGTGTTTCCGTTGGTGTTGGAGCCGCTGTTGGTCACACCGATACTCCATCCCACGTCGCCGCCGTAAGACTCGACGAATGCGATCTCATAGAGGATTTCGGCATTGTTCTCGGTGGTGTAGGAGTTCTCGTTGGTGAACGGGGTGCTGAAGTCGGCATAGAGTGTGCGCGGCTTGAGCTGGATGAGTTTCTGGCAGTAGTCCTTGGCCATCTGCACATACTGGTCGTGTGTCTGTGCGGTCACCTGCTGTCCGCTGAGGTTGGTGTAGGTGACGGTGAGGCTGTCGGTGGTGACGTCGAGATAGTCGTCGGCGCGCTTCATCTGGTTGTCGGCAGTCTTGGCGTATCCTGCGCGGAAGAGGGCGAGGCGTGCGATCATGCCGATGGCGAAGTCGCGGTTCATGCGCTCGATGCCTCCGCTGTTGGCGTCAGAGAATTTCATTTTCGGCTCGATGTTGACGAGCTCTTGGAGCACGCGGCTGTAGACCGAGAATTTGTCGGCGCGCGGCTTGTCGAGGTTGCCGCCCCATTTCGATGCGGTGTCGTAGTAGGGCACGTCGCCCCAGAATCCGCACATGAGGTAGTAGCGGTAGGCCTTGATACAGACGGCCTCTCCCTTCATCTGCTGCATGTTCTCGCTGGAGCCGATGGAACTTTTGTCGATGCCTTCAATCACCTGGTTGGCACGGTCGATGGCCTGCAGGTTGTGGTTCCACATATTGGTCATGTCGTTGAAGCCCGTGATGGCCGACGACTGGAGCGACCACACGGCGCGGCGGTCGCTGCTCGGCACGCCGGCGCTGGGTGCGCTTGCCTCCACATCGGTGTTCTGCATATAGACACCGCACATACGCGAGGTATAGGAGTCTTGTCCGAACAGGTTGTAGGCTCCGAGCAATGCCTGCAGGGTGTATTCCTCATTTGAGAATACGGTGGCGTCGTCAATCTTCGAGGGCGAGTCCACGTCGAGCATGTCGCTGCAGGAGGTGAGGGTGAGCGCCCCGAAAGCAATGATTGCGATATATTTATTGTTGAGTTTCATAATCTTTGTATGTCTTTAGTCCTTATGCTTTTATCTTAGAGAGTCAAGTTCAGACCGAAGGTGAAAGCGCGGCTCTTCGGATAGGATGAGTAGTCGATGCCGGGAGTCAGTCCTGAGTAGCTGCTGTTGCGCGAGTAGGAGTTGACTTCGGGGTCGAAGCCGGTGTAGTCGGTGAGGACGAAGAGGTTGGTGCCGGTCACATAGAGGCGGAGGCGCTGGATGCCGGCCTTCTGTGTGAGTTTCTTGGGCAGCGTGTAGCCCACGGTGACACTCTGCAGACGGAGGAAGGAGGCGTCTTCGATGGCCCAGTCGGTGGGCATGACGACAGCGCTTCCGAAGGAGTAGGGGCTCCAGTATTTCTTGGGACTCATGCCGTTGCCGCCCTCATTGTAGTATGCGAGGTCTTCGAGGCTGGTGAGCAGTGTGCCGTCCTGCGGGTTCATGTAGGAATAACTGCTTGCCTGGCGCATGAAGTTGAGCATGTTGGGGTAGGTACCCGAACGGTATTGCTGTGAGGCCGCGATCTTGTTGGCATTGTAGATGTCGTTGCCCACGGTGAAGGTGAAGTTGGCCGAGAAGTCGAAGTCGTAGATGGTGCCGTTGAGCCCGAAACCGCCGGAGAAGTCAGGGTTGGTATTACCGATGACGGTGATATCATTGGCGTCCACCACGCCGTCGGGAGTTCCGTTGGGACCGCTGATGTCTTGCAGTTTGATGGTACCCGGGCGTGTGCCGATGGCGCCGCCGATAAGTGAGCATGTGGGTATGCCGTCTTTCAACTCATAGGAGTTGGTGGATGCGTTGTAGCTGTTGAAATCAGCAGTGGTGTAGTAGCCGTTGGTCTTCCATCCGTAGATAAGTCCGATGGGATCGCCCACGCGCACGATGTAATCTTGCTGGTTGCGGTTGTCTGTGCCTGCCCATCCCGAGGGGAAGGTCATCTGGTCAAGTCCGCTGGCGATCTTCTCCACGTTCGACTTGTCGAAGCCGATGTTGAAGTTGGCATTCAGAGAGTAGTGCTTCTTCTGGAGGATGACACCGTTGAGGCTCACCTCGACACCCTTGTTGCTCGTCTCGGCGCAGTTCTCCCAGACGGAGGTGTAGCCAGCGGCTGCGATGTCGTGTTTGATGAGCAGGTCAGTGGTGTTGTTCCAGTAGAACTCGACGCTACCGCTGAGTCGCTCGTGGAAGAGTCCGAAGTCGAGACCGATATTACGGGTGGTGCGTTTCTCCCATGTGATGTGGGGGTTGGCCAGCACGCTTGAGGCAGAGAGGTCGGTGTTGGCCGTCTCGCCCACGCCGTAGCGCTTGGTGCCGCTGTTGGTGCTGTACTCCTGACGGAAGGTGTCGTTACCGATACGGTTGTTACCCACCTTACCATAAGAGAGGCGCAGTTTCAGGTTCGACAACCATTTCTTGGTGTTTTCCATGAAAGGCTCCTCGATGATACGCCATGAGGCAGCTGCTGCGGGGAAGAAGCCCCACTGCTTGCCGTGTGCGAACGTGGAACTGCCGTCCTCACGGAAGGTGACGGTGAGCAGGTAGCGGTCCTTGTAGTCGTAGTTGATACGTCCGAAGACAGAGAAGAGGCGGACGTCGGCGTTGATGGTACTCTCGGCGCGTGTGATGCCGCTGTTGTCCTTGTTGTGGAAAAGGGCGAAGACATCATCGGGCTCCATGGCCTTGCTGTATTTCGAACCGTACATGAAGTTCTGGTCCTGCATCTGGTTGCGGTATTCCTGGCCCACCATGACGTTGAAATGGTGGTCGTCGCCGATGCGTTTGTCATAGCTCAGGTTGGCACTCTGGCGCAGTGTGCGGACGTTGATCTTTGTCCAGTCGGCCGAGGGGAGACCGCCCACGTAGGTGGCCTGTGTGGTGGTGTGTCCCCACCAGTTCTTGATCTCGTTGAACTGATACTCATAGCCTCCTTCGAGGTGACCTTTCAGACCTTTGATGATGGTCCAGTCGAGGGCGGCGTTGAAGCCGAACTTGCGGTTGTTGCGCTTACGCCAGTATTTCTTGGCCTGCTCGGCGAGGGTCATCTGGCTGTTCTGCCATTCCTCCACCTCGTCGTCGCTCATGGTCGAGAAGTCGGGGGTGATGAACTCTGAGAGACCTTTGGTTGCCACAGAGGTGAGAGCCTGTGTGGTACGGATCTTGTAGGTGTCGCCCTGCGTACCCTGACCGTTGGCCACCTGGTCGCTCACATTGGCCTTGATGTTGAGTTTCAAGTTCTTGCTGATGTCGTGGTTGAGCTTGAACATGAAAGCATAGCGGCTGAAGTCGTTGTCGGGCATCAGACCACCGTTGTAGTCGTAGGTGCCGGAGAGAGAGAACTTGGTGGCGTCGCTACCGCCGGTGATACCCACGTTGTGGCTCTGTGAGAGCACGTTGGCACCGAACATGTCGTCCTGCCAGTCGATAGCCTCGAGGTCCTTGTAGAGGACGAGGTCGTCGAAGACGCCGAACTGCTTGTAGAAGGAGTTGAGCGAACTGGTGCCGCGGATGAGCGCATACTCATAGTTAGACATCACATAGTCGTAGGTGTCCATGGTCTCGAGGCGCTTGGAGACGGTCTTTGTCTGCAGGAACCCGTTGTAGGTGACCTGTGTCTTGCCGCTCTTGGCGTTCTTGGTGGTGATGAGAATCACACCGTTGGCACCCTGCGAACCGTAGATAGCGGTAGAGGAGGCGTCCTTGAGCACGGTGATGTCCTCAATGTCGTTGGGCGAGATGTCGCTGATGCTCTCGGTTTGGAATCCGTCGACCACATAGAGAGGGCTGTTGTCGCCGGTGATGGAGCCGCCGCCACGCACGCGGATGAGGATTTCTGCATCGGGCGAGCCGTCGGTGGTCATCACTCGCACGCCGGCCATCTTACCAGTGAGCGCCTCACTGACGTTGGGCACGGGCACCTGCACCAGGTCTTGTCCCTTGACGGTGGCCACAGAGCCTGTGAGGTCTTTCTTACGTGCTGTACCGTAGCCGATGACCACCACGTCGTTGAGTGTGGAGGCCTCGTCTTCGAGGACGATGTTGAACTCGGTCTTTCCGGCAAGCTGCACCGTCTGTGTCTTCATACCGATGTAGGAGATGGTGATGGACTTGCCTTTCACATTCTGCAAGGTAAAGTCGCCGTCAAGGCCGGTGATGACGCCGTTCTGTGTGCCGGTTTCGAGAACCGTGGCACCGATGACGGGTTCGCCGCTTGAGTCGGTCACAATACCTTTGATGGTCTGCGCGGAGATATTGCCCGTGATCATCGCCAGGGCCATCAGCAGCGCCAATCTAAAGAATTTCAAATTACCAGACATAGATTTTATTTTAGGTTGATTAAAAAAGCATAATGTTTAGTATATGATTGATGTTTGTGTAGTTTGTGATGATTTTGCAAAGATAATTAAAAAAATGAAAAATCAAGTATAAATCTTGCGGTTTGTTCGCATTTTAACCAAAAAGGCGGATTTTCCGAGAAAATCCGCCTTTGATAGTTGGCTGTAAATGTGCCTTGGGGCTTTAGAAGAGACTGATCTCTTGTGTGCGTGCCTCGTTGTCGGAGCCGTTGCCGCCGACACCTTGCTCATAAATGCCGCTTGTGGCAGTGAGTCCCATGACGTTCTCTGTCGAAACGCTCATCGTCTTGATGGTTGGTTTCAAATAATTCTTTTTCATGTCTACTTTATAAATTTATGGGTGAATACTGTCTTTATTTCACTACCACCTTCTTGCCGTCGATGATATAGACACCCTTCTGTGTGGTGCTCACTTTCTGGCCGTTGAGGTTGTAGACGTTGCCGGTGCCCATGCGCTCGAGCAGGCGGGCTGCCTCGATGCCGTCGACGATGTCGCCGTCGAAGTCGAAGGCCACGTTGGCCTCAGAGGAGCCCACTTTCTTCAGGTAGGCGCGGTAGGCGCGGATCTTGTTGCCGCCGTTGGCTTTGACGAACTCCTCGACGTCGGCGATCATGTCGCCTTCGGCGATGGGCGACTCGCCCTTCTCATAGGCGGTGTAGGTGCCCACGAAGTCGTACTCGCTGTCGCTCACGGTGAGGTCGGTGGCTTCAGCCACAGTCTTGTTCTCGTATGCCTCGATGGTGTAGTCGGCATCTGCGAACACGGCATAGGGAGTGTTGGCCTCAAGAGCCTTCACCGGCTTGAACTGCAGCACGAGTGCTCCGTCCTTCTCCACGGTGCCGATGTATTCGAGCACCTTGCTTGCGCCAATCTCCTCGGGAGTAGCGTCGAAGGGGAGGACGATGGTGTTGAGGCCCTGATAGAGTTGGCGGTCGGTCTTGATGAAGGGATACTCGCCAGCAGGCAGTGTCTGCTGGTCGTTGTCGAGGATGGCGATGGTGGCTTCAGCCTGAGCCTCCACGGTCACTTCGGCCGGGTCGCCGAATCCGCCCATGGAGTTGGCGCTGCGGATGGCAATGATATCGCCCTCAACGGCCTCGAGGTCATAGGCCGTCTTCTCGGTGATGCCTTGGAAGACGTCGTTCTTGAAGATGGCATAGGCGATGGCGCCCTCTACGGCGTTCCATGTAATCTGTCCGTTGGCATAGGCAGCTTCTGAGGGAGATGCCGATTGCATGGCCAGCGTGAAGGGATCCCATGGGTCGTCGTTGTTGAGGAACATGTTGTCGTAAGAGAACTGCTCAGCCTGTTCTTTGCTGAGGATGGTCTCAAACTGTCCGCCGTAGGAGGTGATGATGTTGGAAGCGGGATTGATGACGTCATAGGCTTCGTTCATCGTGTTGTACTCTCCGAAGATCTTCGGGTCTTTGTTGTTCATACCCTTCTGTGTCCAGCGCGACTTGACGAGGGTCTTCTCGGCATTGGCGTCGAGGATGGTGCCGAGATAGACGGCGATGGGATAGTTCTGCCAGGTGCGGCCGAAGTTCCAGTCGCCCTTGCCGTTGGCCAGGTCGACGACCTTGCACTGGTCGAACACATAACCGAAGTTGGTCGACGTGGTGGGTGCGCAGATGGTGCGTCCGCCGGTGCCGTTGATGTTGCGCGGCTCCAGCGAGATGGTGGTGCGCATAAAGCGCACGTCGCCGCCACCGCAGAGGAAGTCAACCGTGCCGTGCACGTCGCAGTCCTCCCAGTACGACTGCTTGGTGTTCTGGCTATAGTAGGTGTCCTGATAGGAGAGCATTCTCACGTTCTTGAAGATGGCGCGGTCGCCTCTGTCCTGGAAGCAGACGGCGCGTCCGCCCTCGAGTCCTGCTGCCTGTGCGCCATAGTAGTCGAGATCGTTCTTCAGGGTGATGTCCTGAATGTAGAGGTTCTTGCCAGAGTTGAGCAGCGTGGCGGTCTTGCCGATGCCTTCCTCAGTGAAGTGAGGAGCGTTGCGGATGATGGTCTTGTCCTCCGACTGTCCGATGATGGAGATGTTGTGTCCGCTGACGGCTGTCAGGGTGGCCATGTCGAGGTCGTAGGTGCCGTCGGGCAGGAAGATGAAGGAGCGCTCAGCATCCTGGCTGCCGTTGGCTCCGTTGACGATGTCGAGCACTTCGACGAGGCTGTTGGCGTCGCCCGGTGTCACGAAGTACCAGTTGCCCTCTTTGGCGTAGTTGGTGGTGGTGAAGTTGACGATGCGGATGCTGTGGATGTAGTTCTCTCCGCCCGACTCCACGTCGATGTAGAGCTTGCCCGGCTCGCCCTCATAGGTGAAGGAGCTGATTTCGCCGTCGCCCTCGGAGATGGCGGCCATGCGTCCGAGTTCTTCGCCGTTGGCGTTCTTGAACACCAGTTTTCCTTCAGTGTTGCCGTATTTGCAGGTGGCCACATTGACGTATGCCTTTCCGCCCACGAGCAGTTCGATGCGGTCGCCGTTGCGGAAGGCCCATCCGTGCTGTGTGTCATGCCAGTAGCCGTTGCCCACGGAGACGAAGGCCTCGTGGTCCTCGGGATAGAAGAGGGTGCTGGTGAGGTCGAAGTTGTACTTCTTGTAGTCGCTCGGCTCTTCGATCTCGGTGGCATAGGCATAGAGGGTGGCGTTGCCGGTGATGATGTCGGCAGTGGTGTATTTCTTCTCTCCCGGTTTGACATACCAGCCACGCACCTTGAAGCCCTCATTGGCCTTGGCGGTGGTGAAGTCGACGGCAAACTCGCCGATGGGAGCGTCTTTCTCCACCGTCTGTGTACCCATGACACTGCGGTCGGTGTCGAGATAGGTGAGGGTGAAGTCGGGCTTCTGCACGAAGTGTGCCACATAGTCGACGGTGACTGTTCCGAGTGTGACGGGGATGGTGACGTCGCAGTGGGTGTCGTCGCCGCTGTAGGCGATCTCGCCGATTTCACCCGAGATGGCCTTCACTTCGGTCAGCGGGTTGGCGGCGGAGACCATCTCCACTTTCTTTGAGAGTTCGATGGTGGCATCGTAGCCTTCGAAGACGTTGTCGGCGATGTATTTCACGCCATTGGCGGTGAACTCGCCGAAGATGGGCACTTCCACCTCTTGGCCGTTGAGCACGCCGGTGATGACGATGTCGGCGAATCCTATCTGCTTGCCACTCTGGAGGTGGTAGAGGTTGATGCGGAGTCCGCAGGGTCCCTCGGCGGGTGTGGCGCCGGTCACCTCATAGGAGAGTTCGCTGACTTTCTTGCCATTTTCGCTGGCGATGGCGGGGTTGGTGCCGCTGTTGCGGTTGGGCTTCACTTCAGTAGCCAGGGTGACGGTGGTGCCGTCGGGGTTGAGCCATGCGATGTCGAGCAGTCCGTTGTCGGTGCCGAAGCGTGTGGTCTTGAGGGCCACGGATGTCGGTGTGAACGACAGACCGTAGTTGGGCTGGATGATGAAGTCGATGATGTTGGTCTCATCAGCCTTGTTGTTCTGGTCGTAAGGCTCGAAGCGGGTCTCGTCGATGCCGGCGCCGCTGTTGGCGTCCTTGAGGAAGAGTCCTGAGCCGTAGCTCACCTTGCTGTTGACGAAGTAGTCGGCAGCGTCGCCGAATTCGGCCGTCTGTCCCTCAGTGCCGAGGGTGAACGGGAAGGTGGCGGTGGCGGGTTTGTCGGTGAGCACCTCAGCCTCTTTCTGTGCCTTCTGCACGACGGTGATTTTCAGGAAGTAGTTGTTGTCGTTGGTCGAAGTGACAGCCACGTATCCCTGTGCCACGTCGGCGTTCTTGGCCGTGTATTCGGTCGAGGGATTGGTGCCCGTGTTGGTGTACTCCGTATCGGAGCTGCCGATGGTGTAGTAGGAGTAGCCGGGGTATCCGAAGACGGTGACGACATCCTCGGTGCTCTTCACCGGCACCTTGAAGATGGCACCCTTCCGCACCTGGATGTTGTTGCCGTTGTTGCGGAAGGAGGCTCCGTTGGCAGCCACGGTCATCACCAGTCCGTTGCCCTCGATGGCGGCCACGGTGCCTTCCTCGGCACTGCCAGAGAAGGCCATGGTCTGTTCCATGACGCTGGCATCGGCATAGTCCCATGTGCCGGTGATGTCCTCGGCGGGTGTAAGGCTCTTGTTGAGCACCACCGACACCTTATAAATATAGTTGTTGCCGGCAGTGGCGGTCACCTCCACATAGCCTTGTTTCACTTCGGCGTTGGTGGCTTTGTGCTCCACGGTGCTCTCGTCGCCGTTCTCGTCGGCACCCACGGCGAAATGGCAATAGCCGGGATAGCCCACGACGGTGACTACGTCGTCGGTCGAGGAGACAGGCACTTGCAGCACAGTGCCGGGATTCATCTGAGCGTTGTTGCGCCCCACGCAGTAGAGCTTGCCGCTGGTGGCATCGACGTGCATGGCGATGCCCTCGGCGTCCGATGCGATGTCGGCTTCCACTCCTTGGTAGTTGGTGCTCTCGCAGATGCCTGCCGGGAGATCGTTCTGGAAGTCCCATGTGGCCGTGGTGGCAGCGCCTGCCCACATGGCCGTCAGCATCATGAGGCACAACATTCCTAATCGTTGAAGTTGTCTTTTCATACGCTTTTTTGCTTAGGTTAATAATTTGTTGTTATAGATAGTAAATGTAGTTGTCAGACCTTTTCTGGGATGAATGAGCCATAATCTTTTGCAAAAATAATGATTTTTTCTAAAATAGGCTTTCTTTTTGACTTTTTTTTGATGGGATCATGTAAAAAAAAGAAACAGAAGGGGCGGCCCTTGCAACCTTTTTCGGTTGCCGGGGCCGCCCCTTTGCGGGATGTGGACGTCAGGACTTATTTCAGGATGAACTTCCTGCCTTTCTGGATGACGATGCCCTTGTAGGAGGCGTCCACTTGCTGACCGGCGGTGTTGTAGACCGGCATGGCCGGGTCGAAGCTGTCGGTGGTGAGCTGGCGGATGCCTGATGAGAGGGTGTAGCTGATGGGCAGCAACTGGTAGTCGTTGTTGAAGATGGAGGCGATGCCCGTGATGGTGACGGTGGCACCTGCCACGAGGTCTTCGCCCACTACCTTGAACTTGTCGTAGATGAGCACGCGGCTGTCGCCGGCAGTGGCATAGAGTTTGCCCTCCTCCTCAGCGACAATGGCATTCTCAAGCAGAATGAGGTCGCAGAGATACTCGTTGGTGTTGAGTTGAGCCACGCTGACGCTGTGAGGCACAGCTGCCGACCCTTCGGTGATGGTGAGCTTGTCGGCGTTGGTGTCGTTGGTCTTGGCCAGTTCGGGCAGGTTGCGGTAGGGGCTGTACTTGCCGGTGATGCTGCCGTTGAGCACCTGGTTGGCCTCGAAGGTGATGCCGGTGTTGTAGAACTCGATGGCTCCGCTGGCATCGCGCACATAGACGTCGTTGCCGCTGACATAGACCACCTGTGCGTTGTTGAGCTTGAGCTCGGCCTCGGTGCCGTTGCTCAGAGCCTTGAACTCAGCGATGTTGTTGCACACGGTGATTCCTGTGTCAGGAGGTGTGGTGCCTCCTGCGAGTGGCTGTGTGAGATAAATCTCAAAGGCGCCCTTGAAGGGTACGAGAATGCCTTCCACGTTGTAGGTGTCATTCTCGTTCCAGTCGCCCATTCCCACTTTGAAGCGGTCGTAGATCAAGATGGATTCTTCGCCCACGTAGGCGTAGTAGTTAGTGTAGTTGCCCTCTTGCTTGGCCTCCACCTTGACTCCCTCAATGCGAATGAGGTTGCAGTAGTATTGCTCGTCCTTGGCCTGTGCCACGGTGAGTTTGATGGGGGTGGCGGTGCCGTTGGTGGCCGTGATGGAGTTGGAGTTGGTGTTGTCGCTCTTGGCCAACTCGGGGATGTTGTTGTAGGTGGCTCGCTTGCCGACGACCGAACCGTTGAGTATCTGTCCTGTGGTGAGATTCAAACCGGTGTTGTAGAAGTCGATGGCTCCGCTGGCGTCGCGCACGTAGATGTCGGCTGTTCCGGCGTAGAGCACTTGTGCGTTGGTGAGGGTGAGGGTGGCCTCAGTGCCGTCGGCCAGTGCCTTGAACTCGGCGATGTTGGCCACGGTGTTGAGGTCGGGAGCCTCCTCCAGCACGAAGGTCTTCTCCACCACTGCGCTCAGTTCGCCTCCGTAGTCCTCCTCCACGGCTTTCACGGTGGTGGTGGCAGTCAACTGGAAGGGAGCGGAGTAGACTTTCTTAGTGTCCGAAGTGCCTGGGTCGGTGCCGTCGGTGGTGTAGTAGACGGCATAGTCCTCATTCGACGGAGTGATGGTCACCGTCGTGGAGTTCTTGAACGGTGTGGTGCCGCTGATGGTGAGTTTGGCCTCGCCATCGGATGCCATGAGTTTGATGTTGTCGATGCGGGCATTGGCATCGGTCTTCGTGCTGAAAGTGAGGTTGAGCTGTTCTGTTCCACCTGCGACGGTGATGGTGTGAGTGTAGTTGTTGTCGGCAGCGGTGGCATCAGAGATGGCGACTCCAGAAGTGGTGGAAGTCACGTCGAGAGCGCGATTGGCGTAGTAGCTGAGGGTGAGGTTGCCGCTCTTGCCTTGCAGGTTGATGTCGGCGCTGAAGGCCACCCCGCGGCTCGATTTCGGCACGAGC
>CADBLU010000276.1 GCA_902795605.1 uncultured Prevotellaceae bacterium
GCGAGAAACATGGCCCGCAAGTGTACTGCCTGTCAGTTGTGTGTGTCGGAGTGCCCCAATGAGGTGCTGCGGCCTTCGGGAGGACTGCTGACACTGATGCAGCCAGTGATGTCGTATGAGCGTGGCTATTGCCGTCCGGAGTGCACCCGCTGCTCCGATGTCTGTCCCACGGGAGCCATCAAGCCGATCAGCGAAGAGGAGAAGTCGGCCATACAGATAGGGCATGCCGTATGGGTGAAAGCCAACTGCGTGGCGGTGACCGACCATGTGGAGTGCGGCAACTGTGCCCGTCATTGTCCTGTGGGAGCCATTGAGATGGTGCCTTTGGACGAGGAAGACGAGGACACCCCCTTTGTGCCGGCTGTCAACGAGGCGCGCTGCATCGGTTGTGGCGCTTGCGAGCATCTGTGTCCGTCGCGACCTCTTCCCGCCATCTATGTGGAGGGTCACGAGCAGCATAAGGAAATATAAACGAAAACGAGAATAGACGATGAAGAAGAATATATCACGCCGTGGATTTCTTAAAGTGCTGGGTGGCAGTGCTGTGGCCGCAGGGGCCATGCTTGCCGGCTGCAAGAACTCATCCGACGGCTCGTCAGCCCAAGACGATTACAAGAAGCAGGTAGAACCTCCGGTAGGGAAGATGACCTACCGCACCCATCCTAAGACCAACGAAAAGGTGTCGCTGCTGGGCTATGGCATGATGCGTCTGCCCAATAAGCCCGACTCTCCCAAAGGTCAGGAAGAGATTGACCAGGAGATGGTGAACCGGCTGGTGGACTATGCCATTGAGCATGGCGTCAACTACTTTGACACGTCGCCCGCCTATTGCCAGGGGCACTCCGAGGAGTCTACGGGCATCGCACTGCACCGTCATCCCCGCGACAAGTACCTGGTTGCCACGAAGTTGTCCAACTTCGACCCGTCGACTTGGTCGCGCGAAGCTTCCATCAAGATGTACCACGACTCGATGAAGGCCCTGCAGGTGGACTATATCGACTATTACCTGCTCCACGGCATCGGCATGGGCGGAATGGACAACTTACGTCAGCGCTTCCTCGACAACGGTCTCCTCGACTATCTCTTAAAGGAACGTGAGGCCGGCCGCATCCGCCATTTGGGTTTTTCCTATCACGGCGACGTGGAGGTGTATGACTACCTGCTCTCGCAGCATGACAAATATCAATGGGACTTTTCGCAGATAGAACTCAACTATCTGGATTGGGACTATGCCAACGAGATTAATGACCGCAATACCGACGCCCGCTATCTCTATGCGGAACTTGAGAAACGGGGCATTCCCGCCGTGGTCATGGAACCGCTGCTTGGTGGCAGGTTGGCCTCTGTGCCGCAGTTCCTTGCCACCCGTCTGAAGCAGCGCGACCCGGAGCGGTCGGTGGCTTCGTGGGCCTTCCGCTATGCGGGCACTCCTGAAGGTGTGCTCACGGTGCTCAGTGGCATGACCTATATGGAGCACTTGCGCGACAATCTGTTGTCGTACTGTCCGCTTGTGCCTGTGACTGAGGAGGATACGGAGTTCCTCTATGAGGTGGCGCGTGAGATTGTTGGAGTGGATGCCATCCCCTGCAATGACTGCAAATACTGTATGCCCTGTCCCTACGGCATCGATATTCCCGGTATCTTCGTCCACTACAACAAATGCAGGAATGAAGGGCGGCTGCCGGTGGCGAATATGAAAGACGAATACCGCAAGCGCCGCCGTGAGTATCTCATCGGTCTCGACCGTGCCGTGCCCAAGATGCGGCAGGCCAATCACTGCATCGGGTGCGGCCAATGCGTCGAACACTGTCCTCAGAATATCCGCATTCCTCAGGAACTGCACAAGATAGACAAGTTTGTGGAGAGCCTGCGGAGGAATCCTGATGCCTTTGAGAGTGAAGAAAACGAAAACGACGGCCAGTCGTGAGCCCAATAGGGCGGATGACACAGCCGTCGTAAGTTAAAGGATAGCGGGTGAAAACCCGTTATCTGATGACTTTCTTTCCGTCGACGATATAGACACCCGGACGGGTGGGAGCGTCGACCTTGATGCCGTCGATGGTATAGATGCCAGAGGCGGCATTTGTCTTGGCTTCGGGCCAGGAGCTGATGTCGAGCGTCGGGTCGTCGTATTCGATGGAGGCCAGTTGGCTTCCCTTCTTTTCCGAGTCCACATGCACATTGAACCAGAACCGGGCGAGGACGCTCTTGCCGTCGGCATTCACATAGCGGAGAGCCTGTCCCACTTTGTAGGTGTTGCCTGTCTGCAACCTTCCAGGATACTGGCCGATGCTGAATGTGAGGGTGGAGGGCGCCATCTCGCTGAACACATAGCCGCTGGTGTAGTTGGTCACCTCGCCGTTGGCATTGAACCAATGGCCGTAGCCGTTGGCCGTAGAGCCACGGTTGACGATGTTGCCGTTGGCGGGATTGAGCGCATAAAACATCACCTTGTCTCTGCCGGGTCCGGATGCGACGAAAGCCTGCATCTTGCCCGACAGCGTGGTGGCATCGAACTGCCATGCCGTGCCCAACTGGGCAAGAGCCTTGCCGGATACGGTGACCGTGGTGCCTGAGTAGTCGTTGGCCTTGGGGAAGTAGACGTCGTAGGTGAACGTCACGTCGGCCACCTGCCGACCGTCGATGGTGGGAGTCGCATAGACCTGTGCGCGTGAGCCGATGTCGGTGCCTTCCAGTTTGAATCTGTAAGGCCAGTGCTCGTCGTTGAGGAAATTGTCGTCCCATTTGTGCTGGGTATAGCGTCTGGGAGCGGGCACGACGACGAGCCACAGCTGGTCGACTCCTTCGGGTACTGTCATTGTCACGTCGTTGGTCACTTCGGCCGATGTCTGGCAGTAGAGAGAGTCGGCCTGGAAATACGAACGAGTGCCGTCTTTCATCAGTGCCACATAGCCGATGCGGAATCCCCTCATGCTGTAGATGCTGTTGCGGATGTAGCTTTTACGGTTGGCCGGCACCAGTTGTGTCTCGCCGTTCAAGATCTCGGCGGGGTCGCCGTCGGCCAGTGCGGCGCCGTTGGTGAGCGCGGTGAAGTGAGTGGTGATCTCAGTGCCGGCCTCAGGCACCTGAAGGGGAATGATGTTGAAACCGGTGCTCTGCGGAGTGCTTGCCAGTGCCACCTGATAGGTGCTGTCGGCGGTCTGCACGCAGCGGTAGTCGAAGTCGCCGATATAGGGATTGCGGAAGGGCGCGCACACCTTGATGTCCCATGTGGCGCAGCGGGCAGCATAGTCGTAATAGAGTTTGTAGAGCTCTTGCGCGTCGAGTTGCTTGAGCGCCATGAGTGCCTCGTTGAAATCTTTGGCTCCCGACATCGGCTGCCTCCATACCTGGGCAACGGTGGTGATGTCGTTGTAGTGCTCGCACAGATAATAGTGGAGCCAATAGCTCTGGTAGCGGTGCCACTCGTGCGAGAAGGCCAAGTTATGAGACTTCCTGAAGACACCGATGCTCTGGTTGAACATCTCGCCGGGATAGGATTGGGCAGCCTGCCATTGTGCCGTCTGCTCCCAGATGGCCTGTCCGCTGCCTACCGGCAGGTGGAATCCGGTGCCGATGGTGCCCGATGAGTTGTGATTGTTGCCGGAGGCGTCGGCATAGCACATATAGTGGAAAGAGTGCCCCACCTCGTGGGCCACCGAGTGTCCGACAGGCTGGCAGGCAGAGGGACCGAGCCACAGCGCGCTGACTTCGAAGTCGTAGCCTCCGCCGTAGCACACCCAGTCGGTGGTGTGGCTGAGCAGCACCATCACCTTGTATTTGTTGAGGTTGGTGGTCTCTTTGTCTACAAATCCCAGTTTGTTGATTTCCAAGTCGTAGAACTGCTCGCATTTTTTCAGCAAGTCCTGCTCGTCGACCTGATAGCTCTTGGGCGACTTTGAGGGTAGGGTAGAGCCATAGCCTTTGTCCCAGAAGACGACGACATTGTCGGACTCGATGGAGCGGCTCTTCGACCAGGTGTACTTGTTTCCTGGGTCGCTTTCGCTGTAGAGCAGTGTGTCGGGGCGGCTATATCTCCATTCGTCGGGGATATAGACTTTTTTCTGTGCCATGGCTCCCCATTGTGCGCATACGAGGAGCAGCAGTGTGGCAATAGTCTTTCTCATTTGTCTTATAGTGTTTGGGTTTCTTCTGTTGGTTGATTCGGCTGCAAAGTAAGTGAAAAAAAGGGAAAAGGAATGCAATAAAAGTCCAATGTGGTAAGATTTTCGTCCAAAACTACGGCCAAAACTTTCACGTTTCACAGAAAATGCCTATTTTTGCAAAGCGACACCTTAGTTTGATACACTATATGCAAAAAATCCCCTCCGCCTCCAATTATCGTCAGGAACTTCGCCGTAAGATTCTGTCGGCAGCCATGCAGGATTTCCGAAAGCGTGGCGTGAAAGCCGTAAAGATGGACGATGTGGCCAGCCAACTGTCGATATCGAAGCGTACGCTTTACGAGCTCTATCATAACAAGGAGGACTTGCTCTACGAATGCCTTTGCGACCACGATGCCTTCCTGGAGCAGCGTCTGAAGTCGTCGTTGAGTGCCGATGCCACGGTGATGGACGTGCTCATCAGTTTCATGCGCCTGCACGTGGAGGAGAGCAGTAAGACCAATCCCCAATTTTTCAGCGACCTGGGTAAGTATCCCAAGGTGATGAAGTATATAGAAGAGCGCAATGAGCGCAGCCGGCAGCGTGCCATCGGCTTTATGTTCAGAGGTATGGAGGAAGGCTATTTCCGCAGCGAAGTCAACTACAGCATCATCAACCTGATGGCCGAGGTGTTTATGAAATATGTCATGGACCATGAGCTCTACAAGCAGTTTCCGCTGCCCGAGATTTCCCGCAATGTGATATTGGTGATTCTCCGTGGTTTCTGCACGGAGAAAGGTCTGAGACTGATAGAAAATTTCGATTTCAGTCCCGAGACGTGAGGTGGCCCTGTGGCTGTCAGAGTCTTTCCACCTGCTTCACCCCCTTCACTGTCCGCAGTTTCTTGATCAGTGTCTCCAACCGCGACGTATCGTCGAGTTGCACCACGAGGATGCCTCCGAAGAGTCCGTCGTGGCTTTCGATATTGATGGAGCGCATGACGATCCTCTCCTCCTTGGAGATGATGCTTGTGATGTTGTTGACGATGCCGATGTCGTCGTTGCCCACCACACGTAGCGTGATGGAGTATTGTGAGGAGCCTTTCCCGCTCCACCGTGCCCTCACCATCCTGTAGCCGAAACGCCGGCGCAGTTCGGGAGCGTTGGGACAGTCGGTGCGGTGCACCTTGATACCTCCGTTGACGGTGACGAATCCGAAGATCTTATCGCCGTAGATAGGATTGCAGCACTTGGCCAGCTGGAAGTCGATGCCCTTGAGGTCGTGGTCGATGACGAGGACGTCGTCGTTGCGGCGGGTGTATTCCTCGTCGGGATTCTCATAGTTGAACTCCTCTGCGCTCCTGACCGGTGCCTGTGGCGCGTTGCCCTGCTCATGGTTGCGCAGTTCGACGTATTTCTCTATCACCTCGTTGGGGTCGAGTTTCTCGTCGGCCAACTGTTTGTAGAAGTCGCGTGTCTCCTTGAAGCCCAGTTTGTGGATGAGGTGCGACATGAGGGCCTCCTCCATCTCTATCTTACGGTTTTTGAACTTCCGCTCGAGCATCTCCTTGGCATAGAGACCGTCTTTCACCTGTGTCTCTTTGAGCGCGAGGCGTATTTTCGACTTGGCCCTTGACGTCTTCACGATGCCGAGCCAGTCCTGCTTGGGCTTTTGGCTGTTGGATGTCAGGATCTCCACCGTGTCGCCGCTGCGCAGAGGTTCTCTCACGGGCACCATCTTGCCGTTGATACGTCCGCCCACACAGTGGTTGCCCACATTGGAGTGGATGTGGTAGGCGAAATCGAGCACGGTAGCCCCTTTGGGGAATTTGAGCAGGTCGCCTTTGGGTGTGAACACGAACACTTCGTCCTCGTAGAGGTCCATCTTGAACTGGTCCATCATCTGCAGGTCGTCGTTGCTCTCAAGGGCAGCCCTGATGTTGGCGAGCCATTCGTCGATGCCAGAGTCGCCTTTCACCCCCTTGTATCTCCAGTGGGCGGCGAGTCCCTTTTCCGCCACCTCGTCCATCCGTTCCGACCGTATCTGCACCTCCACCCATTTGTTCTCAGGTCCGAGGACGGTGATATGGAGGCTCTCATAGCCATTCGACTTGGGCACCGACAGCCAGTCGCGCATCCTCTTGGGGTTGGGTTGATACATGTCGGTGATGATGGAGAAGGTCTGCCAGCACTGCATTTTCTCCTTGTCTTCCGGAGCGTCGATGATGATGCGGATGGCGAAAAGGTCGTAGATGCCCTCGAATCCGCATTTCTGCTTCTTCATCTTCTGCCAGATGCTGTGGATGCTCTTGGTGCGGCCTTTCATGTGGAAGCGGAGTCCTGCCTGTCGCAATTTCTCTTCTATAGGCCTGATGAAGCGCTCGATATATTCGTCGCGTGCGCGCTTGGTGGCATTGAGCTTCTCCTTGATCATGTAGTAAGCGTCGTGCTCCAGGTATTTCAGACTCAGGTCTTCCAGTTCGCTCTTGAGTTTGTAGAGACCCAGTTTATGGGCAAGTGGAGCATAGAGGTAGGATGCCTCCTCCGACACTCGTTGCTTCTCTTCCATCTTGTCGGTGTCGCGGATCTGCCTCATAAGGTTGACTCTGTTGGCAATCATGATGAGGATCACACGCATGTCTTCGGCGAAAGAGATGAGCAGGTTGCGGAAGTTTTCGCTCTCCACCGCGGGACTCTTGCTGTAGAGCTGTTGGATGCGGGTGAGTCCCTTGATGATTTGTGCCACTCCCTTACCAAACATGCCGGCAATCTCCTCGAGAGAGAGACGGTCGCCGAATTGGCATGAGTAGATGATGATGGCAATCACGCCCTCCCGCTTCAAACCTATTTCCTCGATGGCAATCTGGGCTGTCTGCAATCCGAAGAGCATGGGATGGAGTCCGAAGACGCCACGATGCATGAAGCCCTGCTCGACAGATTCCTTGAGCATTTTTTTCAGCTTCTCCTCATCTCCTTGATGAAGAGTGCCTCCGATAGATTGTCTGAGCCATTCGGTGAGTCTTTTCACCTCACTTCTCTCTTGTTCCGTAAATTCCAGTCTTTCCATTTCCAATCCGTGATTTGGAGCGTTTTCGCCTTTTTTTCTTGCAAAGATACAAATTTTCAGATAATAATTCTTTCAATTAAGAAAAACTAATTATTTTTGTAGGAAAATACCATTATTGTTAATTAAATCCATCATATTATGTTATCACAGAAAGATTTGAATCAGATTGCGTCAAAAGGTATTTCTGAGGAGCAGATTTCCATCCAGTTGGAAGAGTTTAAAACCGGATTCCCCTTCTTGAAGTTGGAGGCCGCCGCCGCTATCGGCAAAGGCATCATCGCCCCCAGCGGAGAGGAACTTGAGCAGATGATCAAGGTTTGGGACGATTATAAGGCCAGTGGCAAGCGAATCGTGAAGTTCGTGCCTGCCTCGGGTGCCGCCAGCCGTATGTTCAAGGATATGTTCTCCTTTGTGTCGGCCGACTATGATGTGCCCACCACTGCTTTTGAGAAGACCTATTTCGACCATATCCATCAGTTTGCTTTCTTCGGGGCACTCGATGCCAAGTGCAAGGAGACCACAGGCAAAGGCGTCGACGAACTGATGGCTTCTGGCGATTACAAGGCCGTGGCTGCCTGCATGCTTCAGGCCTCGGGACTGAACTACGGGCAGTTGCCCAAGGGCCTGCTGCTGTTCCACAACTATCCTGAGGGTCCCCGCACGCCGATGGAGGAGCATCTGGTGGAGGGCGCCCTTTATGCTGCCAGCAATGGGGAAGCGCATGTGCATTTCACGGTGAGTCATGAGCACATGGCCCTCTTTGAGCAGAGGGTGGAAGCCAAGGTGGATGACTATGCTGCCAAATATGGCATCAAGTACGACATCACGTTCTCAGAGCAGAAGCCCAGCACCGACACGGTGGCTGCCAATCCCGACAACACCCCCTTCAGAAACGAGGACGGCAGTCTGCTCTTCCGTCCCGGCGGTCATGGTGCCCTGATAGAGAATCTCAACGAGATAGACGCCGACGTCATCTTCATCAAAAATATCGATAACGTGGTGCCCGACCGCCTGAAAGGCGACACCGTGGCCTACAAGCAGCTGATTGCCGGAGTGCTCGTCTCCTTGCAGCGCAAGGCCTTCGACTATCTGGAGTTGCTCGACAGTGGCAAGTATGACCATGAGAAGCTGGAGGAGATTATCCGCTTCGTGCAGCGCGACCTCTGCTGCCGCAAGCCAGACATCAAGATGCTTGAGGATGCCGACCTGGTGATCTATCTCCGCAAGAAGCTCAACCGCCCGATGCGTGTCTGCGGTGTGGTGAAAAACGTGGGCGAGCCTGGAGGCGGCCCGTTCCTCACCTACAATCAGGATGGCACCATCAGCCTGCAGATTCTCGAGAGCAGCCAGATCGACAAGAGCAATGCCGAGTATCAGCGCATGTTCACCGAGGGCACCCACTTCAATCCCGTCGACCTTGTGTGCGCCGTGAAAGACTACAAGGGCGTGCCCTTCGACCTGCCGAAGTTTGTCGACAAGTCTACCGGCTTCATCAGCAGCAAGAGCAAGAACGGTAAAGAGCTGAAGGCCCTCGAGCTGCCTGGTCTGTGGAACGGTGCGATGAGCGACTGGAACACGGTGTTCGTGGAAGTGCCTCTCTCCACCTTCAACCCGGTGAAGACCGTCAACGACCTGCTTCGTGAGCAGCATCAGTAAGAGAATTTTTGTGACTGCCGGTGGGGGTGTGCCACATACTCCCACCGGTTTTGCTTGCAGCAACCTTTAGCCCATGGAGAGACTGTGGAACCTTAATTACTGGAAAGTGATGACAGCGAACTTCTCGCTGTTTTTTGCTTTCTATCTGTTGGCACCCTTGCTGCCCATCTATCTGAGCGAGACCTTCTCTGCCGGCAAAGACATGATAGGTGTGGTGCTGTCGGGCTATACCGTGAC
>CADBLU010000277.1 GCA_902795605.1 uncultured Prevotellaceae bacterium
ACGGTCGAGTCTGACCAACACATACCACCTGCGGCGGAACAGTTTCACGCAGTAGGGAGCGACGGAGAATGAGTTGGCCGAAGCCGCCCCATACCCTGCGACTTCTATGATATTTTTGCACACGCCCTTTGGTGCTGCCGTATAAAAACAAAAAGCGACCGAAATAAAATCTATCGAATATGGATTTATAAATCAACAGAATTAATAGAACACACCTTACTGTTTCGCATTTGCTCAACTTTTTGGAGTTTAGGAGTCATGATTCGGGACGATAACCAGAAACGAAGCGAAAACAACAAGGGCGTCGGACAACCCGACGCCCTTGTTATATGGAAGTGAAATCAGTCCGCCATAATGGTGATTCGGCCTTGAGGGTTGTGATATGACTCTGGGATCATCCCGTTGAGTGTCTGTTCCAGATACTCTGCCAGGACGTCGCGTACCAACAGGGGACTCTTCTCTTTGACTGTGCAGTTGGCCAACGTGTCATAGAAGCCGCCGTTTTGGTAATAGTCGTTGATGGCGATGCTATACGTCTGTTCTGCCTCGATGGGCTTGTAGCTGTTGCTCTCCTTGTCGTATACCTCTACGTCAGTCACCACATGGGTAATGGTGTGAATGGTGTATTTCATGCCCGATACCTGCGGGAACGAGCCGTCGGCTCCCGGACAGTTCTCCGTACACTTCGCCAGCATGTTCAGAATCTCCGCGCCAGTGGCCTCTATCACGTGGATGTTGTTGTCGTTGGGCAGTACGGAAACCACATGTCCGTAGTTCACAATGCCCGCATTGATGCCGTTGCGCAGCCCGCCACCATTGATGATTCCGATATCTGCGTCCATTTGGATACGGAAGGCGTCGGCCACCAAGTTGCCTAAGGGTGCCTCTTCCCTTCGCACAATCCATGCGCCGTCAGCATCTTTCGCCGGGAGGTCGAAATCTAAAGTAGCTAATTGTTTGCTTGCGGCATTGTCGAGCAGCGCCTTGATGCTGTCGGCCGTGGCCGTGATGCGCTGGCTGGTGTAAGGAATGTCGGCTGTGGGCACCAGCATGGTATGGAACGTGCCGTCCTGGCTGATCCAGAGTTTGCCCACATTGGCAAACTGCGTGCCTGTCTGGGTGACGGGAATCTTCTTGCCGTCCTTATTGGTCACCCAATCACAGGGAATCACAGCGTGCGTATGACCGTCGAGCACCGCGTCGATGCCATTCGTGGCTTTCACCAGTTCGTGGGAGTCAATACCCGTCATGCTGTTTGTCTCACCTAAGTGCGAAAGCACCACCACATAGTCGGCACCCTCCCTGCGCGCCTCATCAGCGGCTTTCTGCACCAGGGTATAGGTCTCGGCTTCGGGCACATCGTAAAGTTGGTCTTTGTTGGTGTCAAAGAAGGCGTAGGATTCGCTTTGCTTCGTCTCTGGAGTCAAAGTGCCCACAAAGGCGATTTTCTTGCCACCATACCGTTTGATGATGTAGCTGGGATACATGGGTTTGGACGAGCCGTACTCAAACAGATTGGAGCAAGTCACCGGCGCACCTATCTGAGGTATCAATTCCAACATGCGGGGCATCAGGTAGTCGAACTCATGATTGCCCAGGGTGATGGCATCGTAGCCCACGTTTCTCATGATGTCCACGATATACTGGCCGCGTGAGATGGCGCCGGCCAAGGCCCCCTGCAGATAGTCGCCAGAACTCACCATGCCGACATACGACGTGTCGGTCTGAGCGATGGCGTCGCGCAGTCCCACGAATTTCGTGTAACCGTCGATGTTGCAATGGACGTCGTTCTCGTAAAGAATCACAATACTCTTCTTGTTGTCGAATGTGGACGGTTCGTTATCATCGTCAACCGAACAAGATGCCATCCCCGCCACCAATGTCAGTACGAGCAACCTGCAGACAGATTTCCTTATCATAGACTCTTGTTTTGAATTAAAAATAATGGAATAACCCTAAGCGTTAAAATTTTTGCAAAGGTACAACAATTCCTTTGCAAAGGCACAACAATCATTTGACTTCGCAATAAGATTTTCCGCAGGATTTTTTATTGATATCGTTGATTTCCCTTTGGCCGTTCTGGGGTGGCGGACATACATAAAGTATGTCCCTACCTGAGCACGGGCATTTGGGGCGGGGGTGATACTCAGTGAAGTCGTGAAGGCATAAGAAAAGAGGGCGTATCTGTGATGATACGCCCTCTGGTGATTCTACTGGCGAGAGGCCAGATGCCTCACGCCGCTATTTGAACTTATACGGGAGGTCGCCTTTGGCCCAGTTGGTGCCGTCGCCCCATCCGGGATTCTGCTCGAGTACGCCTTCCGAGAGCGTGACCTGGTCTTCGGGGATTTTGAAGAATCCGCCGCCCGTGTCTTTGTATCTCTGCATGAAGTCGTTGGTGAACTGATAGGTTCCGGGAATGCCCTGGTTGAGGATGCTGTTGCCCACCTGGTTGCTCACTTTCTGCTGCACGTCGCCCCATCTGCGGAGGTCGTTCCACCGGAGGGCCTCGAAGCAAAGCTCATACCGGCGTTCTTTCTTGAGGTTGGTGAGCGAATAGGGGATGTCGGGCAGTTTGGCCCTCTCGCGCACGGCGTTGAGTCCGTTCTTCCCGTTATAAACAGCCTTGCCGTCGCTCAGCTCAGCATGCATGAGGAGTACGTCGGCGAAGCGGAGCCATACGAGCGACTGGGTGAGTCCGGTCTGACGGTTGTTCTCGCTGCCATAGAAATAGCCGTAGCTGAGCATGCGCTGTCCGCTCTCGGGGTCGTAGGCCTCGCATCCGATATATTTCTTTGCGAGGAGATTGGTGTTCTCCACCTCCTTGGCGGGGTCGCCTTTATAGTCGGGGATTTCCACTGCCCGGTCGCAGATGGAGCCCACGCGGCGGTAGTCGCCCGCATAGTCGGGGTCTGCGGCCCAGTCGGTCCAGAGTTTCTCACATACCGGTCCGTTGGAGTATCCCTGCACGGAGAAGGGGAAGGCCGTCTCGTTGGTCTTGCGCAGACTGTAGAACTCCACGATGCGGTTGTGGCGGAGTTGTGCGTCGGCGCTCCATCCCGGTTTGTTTGACATCTTGATGGCGAACATGCTCTCCTTGTTCTCGTCGGTCTCCCAGTTGAGTCCGTTGTCGATGTCGTATTTGTAGTCCTTTCCTGTGAAGGGGTTGGTGTAGGGCCAGAGGTTCCGCTGGTCGGCGACGAGTCCGAAGCCGCTGTTCTGGATGCAGTCCTCGAGCCATGAGGTGACCTGTGCCTTGGAGATGGCTCCTCCCTCTTCTGCCGGGAGAGGCAGTTCGGTCTTCTGGTAGAAACCGGTATAGAAGAGCCATACACGGGCCATCATTCCCTCGGCGGCCCATTTCGACGCCCTTCCTTCTCCGAAGTCAGGATACTTGATAGACGGTCCGTACTCGATAGACTTTTTCAGGTCGGAGGCGATTTGCGCGTACACCTCGTCGGGGGTGGATTTAGGCAGGTTCACCGGTTCGGTGCTCAGCACGAGGGGCACTCCGTTGAACACCTGTGAGAGGTTGAAATAGTAGAATGCCCTCAGAAAATAGATTTCGCAGAGCAGTTGGTTTTTCTTGCTCTCCGAGCTCCATTCCTTCACGTTGTCTATCGTCTCGAGGGCGCTGTTGGCTCTGTTGATGCCGGCATATCTCTGTTGCCAGAGCGGTTTCATCCAGTCGACGTATGAGTTCATGAGGCGGTCGACGCCTTGGGCGCCGATATTGCTCTGGCTTCCTCCGCCGAGGCGGTCGTCGGAGGCGATGTCGAAGATGAAGAAGGGGTCTTCCTCGGGGTCGGCGAGGTTTCTGTTCATGACGGAGTAGATACCGTTCACCATCTGTATGGCGTCCGTCTCATTGACGGGGAAGTTTGACGTGTCCTTCATGGTGAGGCTCTCTGTGTCGAGGAAGTCGTCGCATCCGGCGAGGAGCACGCAAAGAGTCATGGCCATGAGATATAAAAAATGTCTTTTCATAAGTGTCAAGGATTAAAAGTTGATATTCAGCCCCACCTGCCAAGAGCGTGAGGAGGGATAATAACCACAGTCGAAGCCAGAAGCCCAGCTGGCACCGTTGCCGAAGCCTACCTCCGGGTCCATGCCGGAGTAGCCTGTGAACGTGACCATGTTGATGGCGGCCACATAGAATAAAGTATGAATATGATGTCAATCGGTTAGGATGAGCGATTCAGTCGAACATGATGAGCGATTCAGTCGAACATGATTGTTATGTCAGTCGAAAGCTGATAATCGTGTCAGTCGAAAGATGATTATATTGCCTGTAAGATGCTGATTATTAAGTCTGTAGGATGCTGATTATTAAGTCAGTCGATAGATGATTAACGGGTTCTTCGAAAATAAAATGAGAAATAGTCAGTATGAAACGATCGCTAAGGTTACTAAATTAGTGGCAAAATTACAATATTTTTTTAAACATTCAAATTTTTATGCAATTATTTTCAAAATTTTCTCATTCACTCATGTTCCGCCCCCTCATCTCCTTAACTCCCAATCTCCTATCCCCCTTCTGGTGTTCGGAAGTTTAGAAATACCTGTTGTGAATCACGGGCCATCGCAGAGGTAAGAAAGAGCCGCATTGTTACATCGTGGACGACACCGCTCTTGAGAAGACGGGTGTGTCAATGGAGGGGCAGCATTCTCAATGACAAAACCGTTCGCGAGGAATAAAGCCAGAAGCGATTGCATTATTTCTCCCTGAGGAATGATTATCTTGGATTTTATGCTTACCTTTGTCACGTCATTGATGATTTTGCTTGTCTGTAGATGCGACACGAAGATAAGTGAAAATCTCTCATGACGATATGCTGGGCGACAAATAGTTGCTCAGGAACAAATAAATAATATTCGACTAAAGTGTTGCTGAATTTAGGCATTGTTCAAAATGAAAAAGATAAAAGAAGTGATGTTCTTTTCTATAGGTGATTCCAGTGATGCGTCCACGTGGTCTAATGTACCCTATTTATTTACAAAGCATCTGGAAAAAAAGGGTATTTTGGTGAGGCGGATAAATCTTAAATCTCCTTCTTTATTCAATCAACTCACTGAAAAAATTTGGAATCGTCTGATTTATAAAATACTCAATTTGTTTTTCAAAAGAATTCATTATTATTATTCACGTTGTTTTCTTAGTACAAGGAGTTCATATTCAATCATTAAGAAATCCTTAAAGAAATATCCTCAAGTGGATTTTTGTATCTTTATCGGATATGATTATATCAATAAATTCAATAACATTCCAAGTTTGTTATTTGGTGATTGGACATTGGAGGTGTTGATCAAGGAACGTGAGAACAGGAATCCGTTTTACATTGAAAAGAAATTAATTGAAATGGAAAACGACAACATCAACTCTGCTGCTATTGTCGTTTCTCTTTTTGCTCAATGTAAAGAGTCAATGAAAAGAGCTAACCCAAAAGCAAATATTATAGCATTCGACAAAAACGTCATCAATAACTTATATGACGGCGCCATCCAGGCAAAGGAAATATTGGAGAAAAAAGAACAATCCAAGTGTATTTTGTTCGTAGGAAGGGGAAACTATTTGAAAGGTGCACAATTGCTGGTTGAGACATTTCACGAGCTCTATCAAGAAGACAATTCATTGCAGTTGCACATCATCGGACTAACCAAAAAACAATTTGAAGGTCTGCCTAATGACAATGTATACTTTCATGGTTTTTTAAGAAAGGATGTCAAAGAAGAGAGAGATTTATATTATGAATTGTTGATAAACGCAAAAGTCGTAGTTAATCCCACTCCTATTTGGGGTGGATACTCATCGATCATAGAAAGTATGTTTTTTTATACTCCGGTGATACTTTCTCCATTTAAAGAATTTGTATCAGAATTCGGCTCAGAGATCAGTTTTGGTATATACAACCATCTTTTTGAAAAGGAAACACTTTTGCGTAATATCGAGAAAATCATGTACATGCCACATTCTGACTATCAGCAGATGTCAATAAGTGCGCACCAAAGTGTGGAATCATACACTTGGGATAATTACGTCGACAATATTATTCGTTGCATGGAAAATAATGGTGAATCCTATTAATTATGTAAGGAACAGAAATAGCACCTCATAAAATCAGAATTAATAGGATACACCATATAAATAGCCGAAAATCATGTTCTTATAGCTTTCAGTTGCCGTCGGGCTTTTGGGTGTCGAGCGCCTTGGCGTCATACCATACGAAGGTCTCTGGCGAGTCGGGCGACGAGGGGTCGTAGTCCTGCCAGTCGGGGCGCAGTCCGTCGACGACGGGCAGTTGCAGCCGGCGCATGCCCGTCACCACCATCTTGGCCACCTCGTAGGCTCCATAGGGGTTGAAATGGGTGTTGTCGGCGAGCGCTTTGTCCTGTCCGGGGTAGGTGTTGGCGGGGTAGTGGACGAGCGCTTTCTTGCTGCCTTCGAATCCGAGGGTCTCGAAGAAGGTGCGTGTCATGCCGTTGAGGTCGATCACGGGCACTCCCTCGCGTTCAGCCACGCTGCGCATGGCTGCCGGGAAGTCGCCGTGTGTGTCCTTGAGGTGGATGTTGTCGTCCTGCCATGCCCTGCGCTGCGTGGGGGTGCAGAAGATGATGTGTCCTCCCGCTGCCCTCACCTTGTCGATGAAGATCTTCAGGTTGTAGACGTAGTGATACCATGCGCCGTCGCCCGGGCGGTGCTCTTTCTCATCGTTGTGGCCGAACTCGCACACCACATAGTCGCCGGGGCGCATCATGGTGAGGATTTTCTCCAGTCTGTTGCCGCCGATAAACGTGCGGGCGGTGAGTCCGCTCTCGGCATGGTTGGAGATGGCCACCGAGGGTCCGAACCATCGTGTGATCATCTGCCCCCAACTGGCCCATGGCTCGTTGTTCTGGTCCACCACGGTGGAGTTGCCGCAGAGGAAGATGGTGGTGGCGGTGGTGTCGGGCTCTATCTTGATGCGGCTCACTGCCGGTGCCGACCCGTTGAACTCCAGCGTGAGGCTGTCGTCCCAGTTGAGATAGCCGTATTCGCGCTCTTTGAGCCGCACCTTCTCCTGGCGCTGTCCTTTGTCGTCGCTGACGGTATAGAGCGGCGAACGCTTGTTGACGATGAAGGTGCAGTCCACCAGTTGGCCGCGCTTGGTCACGGCGTTCTCCACCATCAGCCGTCGCGACTCGGCGCGCACCACTGTCTGTGCCTTCCGCTTCTTTCAGCCGAGGGTCACCGTCACCTTGTAATTGCCGTCGGGCACCTGCACCGAGAAATACTCCGGGCGGTTGATGTTGACATCGTAAGTACCTGTCTGTGCCGCTGCCGTGAGGGTGGAGAGGCACAGAGAAACAAATAGCAGTATTTTTCTCATGGTCGTCAGTCGAGGTGGAACACTTCCTCTATGGGGATGGAGACGGGTGAGTTGTCGGGGTTCACCTCCATGATGTCGGCCATCATGTCCCACCATTTCTGGGTGATGGGGTCGACGTCGGTGGTGTCCTGACTGTTGGTGTCGCTGCTGCACTCCTGATAGGCGAAGAGGATGTTGGTGTCTTTGTCCCAGTAGATGCTGTAGTTGCCCACTCCCGCGTCTTTGATCATTTTCACCAGTTCGGGCCAGATGGCGGCGTGGCGTTTGGCATACTCTTTCTCGCATCCGGGTTTGAGAAACATTTTGAAGGCGAATCGTTTCATAGTAGATATTGTTTTTATGGGTTGAATGATTGGTTTTAGGTCGCCCGCTGACGCGGACGGGGTTACGTAATTCAATGGATTTCACATTCCACATCTGGTGTGGCTATGCAAAGGTAACAATAAAAACCCAAAGACTGTTTTCTTTTAAAGGTTTTTTCGCCAGATGGAGTCATTTCGGCAATGCTCCCTAACTCCAACATTCCCTCCAACATTCCTACCTAATAGGGAGAGATATTGTTGAGTTCCTCGAGCTTTATCTCTTTGACGGGTTGGAGCAGGAGGTCGAGCAGCGGTTTGAAGTGGAAGGCGTGTGTGGGTGCGAACTCTGCGGAGTGCATGTATTTGAGCAGACTGAGATAGAACTGCCGTCCCTCGGTGGTTTGGGCCGCTTTTTCCAGGTCGCACATGGCCACCAGCAGTTTGCCCTTGCCCACGGCAAACTCAAACACGAGTCCCAACCGGTGGTTGCGCTCAATGTTGTCCACCACTTGCACGATAGGTCTGTAGTCGGCGGGCAGGTTGTCGAGAATCATCGGACTGCTGGCCTTCACCACAGGAAACCACTGCCAGTTGGTGTGCATCTCGGTGGGGAAATGGGCGAAGAGCGGATGCCGTGGGTCGGTGAGGATGCCCAGGGTGCCGGGCGACACCGGCTTGTGGTTGTTCTCGCTGATGGTCTTAAACATGCGCTAGTTCCAATAGTCGGTCTGGAAGAGGCCGCCCACCACATGGTCGCGCCATTGTGTGGTGTCGGGTGTCCACAGCACGCGGGCGCCGCGCTCCAGTTTGAGTGCCACCTTTACATCGATGACCTTTGTCACGATGATGCCTTTTTTCAGCGGCTCGAGGCTTTCGCCGGTGGGGTAGACCCACAGCGGATAACTGTTGGCATACAGCTTCCCGCTCGGATTGAGGCGGGCGTGGAGGGTGAGTGTGAGCCGCATGGGACGTGTGATGCCGGTGAGGTCGATGGCCACGTCGCCCACGTCGGTCAGACCGTGGCTCTTCTCCGGGATGTCGAGGGTGCCGTGGCGCAGCACGGCCGACTGTCCGTCGGTGAGTGTCCACTCCACCTTTCCTGCCTGGCACACGTCGCTGCCTTCTCCCGAAGAGTAGTTGAAGAGTTTGACGTGTCCACGCACCGTCTCGCCGTCTTCATAGCAGAAACGCTCCGTCTCGAGCAGCGGCACCACCTGTGCGCAGAACGACTGCCACACCTTTTTGCCGTCGTTTTCCTTCATGAACGTCTTCTCCTGCATGAAGGCGTCGAGCACCCCCACATAGGCGCTGCCCTGTCCGGGGTAGTCCTGCACGTCGAGCAGTTGGAATCCCGCCATGTTGGGCGTGCGCATGTCCATTTCCACGTCGGCCTTGTAGAGTTGCAGGCTCCACAGCCCTGAGGCGCGGTGGAAGTCCTTGGCCTGGTCGGCCATGCCCGCCTGCACCAGCCGTTTGTAGAACACCTGCATGTTGTAGGGATAGAGCACGCCCGTGTATTTGCGTATCTCGTCGTAGTCGGGATAGGTCTGAAACTGTGCTGTCTCATGGCTGATGACGGGCACGGAGGAGCGGGCGCAGGCTCCCTCGAAGTTGACGGTGGTGCCGGGAGCACAGTGGTTGATGATGCCTCCGTCGAAGGTGTCAGCAAAGGAGAAGGAGCCTCGGGTGTGGGTGTCGAAGTGCCCCCATTCCTCTCCTCCCACGCGGCAGGTGGTGAAATAGTCCATGCCGGGTTTCACGCCCTGGTAGCCCAGGTAATAGTTGGAGCCGAAGGTGAAGAGTTTCTCCGGGGCCAGTTGGCGGAAGTCGTCGACAAACTCACCCATCTTCTCGATAGAGCCCCACAGTTCGTTGCCCAGGGCAAACATCACGAAAGAGGGATGGTGGCCGTAGGTGCGGAGGATATGCTCGCCCTCCTTGTGCAGGAATGTCATGAGCCGCTGGTCGTCTTTGTTGAAGTCGCCCCAGAAAGGCAGCTCCGGCTGCAGGTAGATGCCCAGGCGGTCGGCAGCCTCAAAGGCGGCCTCCGGCGGGCACCAGGAGTGGAAACGGATGTGGTTGATGCCATACTCGCGGTTCTTCTCGAGGTAACTCACCCATTCGTCGGTGCTCATCGGCACATGGGCTTTGAGGGGGAACACGCAGGCGTCGTGCTTGCCGCGGAGATACACCTCCCGGCCGTTGGCGGTGAAGTGGTGGTCGCTGGTGCGGAAGTCGGTCAGACCGAAGGTGGTGGAGAGGGCGTCCACACCGTCGAGGGTCACCTCGAGGGCATAGCGTGCCGAGGGATGGTGCTCGTCCCACAGCGCGGCGTCGTCCATGCCGACGGTGAGGTGGAAGGCTCCGTCGGCTTCAGGCGTGATGTTGCGGCCGGTCCAGAAGTCGCGGGTGATGAGGGCGCCGTGGTCGTGGAGGGGCGTCACGTCCACCCTCAGGTGGGTGTCTTTCTTAGGTTGGGTGTCGAGCCACACCACGGCCTCCACCTGTCTCTTCCTGGCGCTGGGTCTCACCTCCATGTGTGCGATGCCGGCGGAGGGTCTGGCCTCGAGATACATCTCGCCGATGATGCCGTTCCAGTTGGTCTGCGTGTCCTCGGTATAGGCGTGTGAGTTGCTCAGCAGTTGTGGCGGCACACTCTCTCCGTTGTTGATCATCAGTGTGAGTGTGTGGCGCCCTGGCGTCAGCATCTGCGAGAGGTCGTAGCGCTGTGGTGTGCAGATGTCGTCGCTGCTGCCGCAGTGTGTGCCGTCGACGTAGACCTCTGCGGGTTTGGTGCGCTCGATCACCATGGTGATGTGGTGTCCGGCCCAGGTGCGGGGAATGTCTACCTCGCGGCGATACCATGCCTTGCCCACATAACTGTGCAGGCGGGTGAGGTGGGTGGTCTCGGTGGTGCTCGCAGGGTCGAGGCCCTTGCCGTTGGTGTCGGTGGTGCCGGGCAGCGTCACCATGTCGGTGAGTTGACTGGCGGCGGTGAGGGTGGCATTAGGGTCGAGGGAGAAGAGCCACTGTCCGTCGAGGGGGAGCCGCAGGCGGAATGACACGGGTTGCGATGTTTCGGAAACAGTCGTGTGGGTGGCTGCGGCGATGCAGACGGTCGCCGACAGCAGGAGGCAGGTGATGATTTTTCTCATTTGTTCAGTAGATATTAGGATGGTCGCAATGACAGGGCAAAAATAGCCTTTTTTATCGAAAAAAACAACATCTGGGGGATGCGGCTGGCGTTTTTCGGGAAAAATCCTTAATTTTGCGGATAGAAAAAGCGATGTTAAGGGATTTTGTAGCCATAGACGTGGAGACCGCCAACGGAAGCATGAGCAGCATCTGTTCGTTGGGGTGTGTCATCGTGCGCGATGGTCGACAAGTCGACAGCCTCTACAGTCTTGTGCATCCTGAGCCCAACTACTACAACTATTTCTGCCAGCGTGTGCATGGCCTCAGCCAGGCAGACACCGACAGCGCGGAGGTCTTCTCAAAGGTGTGGGCTGAAGTCTACCGGCACATCGTCGAAGCGTTCGACATCTCTTCCGACCCTTATTTCGAGTTGGCCAACATCCCCTTTGTGGCTCATAACGCACCTTTCGACGAGGGATGCCTGAAGGCGGCCTTCAAGGTCTATCAGATGACGTGGCCCGACTATCTGTTTCTCGACACGCTGCGGGCAGCACGACGGCTTTTCGGGCGGAGCCTGCCCAACCATCAGTTGCAGACGGTGGCAGCAGCCTGTGGCTACGACCTGTCGCAGCACCATCATGCCCTCTTCGATGCAGAGGCCTGCGCCGCCATCGCCTTGCAACTCTTGTGAAGTTGAGAGGAGTTCGGGAGTTTAGGAGTTTGGGAGTTTAGACATTACTTTTGCGAACTATGGGCATTCTTGATCACGTAGCCATTCAGCGATTATTGTTTTTAACGTTATCGACATTGTCGCTTGGCTTGTCCAAGAATTCCTGTGAATTTATCGTAAATTTCAACAATATGGGGTAGTTCATATAATTCCTCCAAGTTTTGCATGCCTGTAAGCAAAAATTTCCGTATAATTATATGGCAATTATATGTTTCAGTATTATTCGCTGAAGAGATACATTTGTCACTGAAGATGCGAAAAGTCAAGAAAAAATTGTAACTTTGTCCCCCAGTAACAATTAGAACATAGGGAAAGAGTATGGCAATGGAACAAGCAATTTTTCGCAGGACAGAACTGTTGGTGGGCGAGGAGTCGATGGAACGGCTAAGCGGCAAGAGGGTGATTGTCTTCGGCGTGGGCGGTGTAGGCTCGTGGTGCGCCGAGAGTCTGGTGCGCTCTGGCATCCGGCATCTGACCATCGTCGATTCCGACCGCGTGTGTATCACCAACATCAACCGTCAGTTGATGGCGACGACGAAGACCGTGGGACAGGTGAAGGTGGATGTGCTGCGTGAGCGGTTGCTCGCCATCAATCCCTCCGCCGACATCGTCGCCCTGCAACGGATATTCACGTCTGAGACGGCCGACAGTTTCAATCTTGCCAGTTACGACTACATCATTGACGCCATCGATTCACTGAAAGACAAGCAGCTGCTTATCCTGATGGCCTGCGAGATGAAGAAAAAAATCTTCTCGTCGATGGGAGCCGCTCTGAAGATGGACCCCACGCGCATCAAGGTGGCTGAGTTTTGGAAGGTACAAGGCGACCCGCTGGCACGTGCGCTGCGAAGACGGTTCAAGGAGACCAAACAGTTTCCAAAACGGAAATTCCTCTGTGTCTTCTCCGACGAACTGCTGCAGAACAAAGGGCATAATGCCACCTGCGGCACGGAGAAATGCGTGTGCCCAAAAACGAAGACCGGCCCGGGCGATCCCAAACTGCTCAACCACGAGTGGTGCTCGTCGAAAGCGCAAATCAACGGCACGGTGGCTCATATCACCGCCATTTTCGGATTCACGCTGGCGGGATTGGTCATTAAGGATGCATTAGGATGAGACAGGCCGTGCTCCTGAGGGAGTTTGGTTGTTTGGTTGTTTGGTTGTTTGGGAGATTGGGAGTTTAGACATATGCTTAGTTGGTGTACAGTTCGCATCTTTCGGTTGCGGCGAAACCGCAGCATGGTGCTGCACGGTATTCTTAGCCGTCTCTCCTTTTGTTTGTCCCCTTTTGTATGGTAACATAAAGGACTTTTTGTCATATATTTGGAGTATTGAATGACACAAAAGTGAGGAGTGAGGACTGTAAGTAATCCCATCCTCTTTCTCCGTATTATAGCCTTTTTATCATCATATAATGGAAGAAATGATTACCTTTGCATCGTTTTTCAATTATGACTTTATGAGAAAATGGCTTTTCACCAGTATATTGACACTGAGTTCATTTGTTATTCACGCACAGTCCTGTCCAGATGACAACCATCCTCATGCCATCGACCTCGGCCTCCCGTCCGGCACGAAATGGGCATGTTGCAATGTGGGAGCCGATACCCCCACGCAATATGGCGATTATTTCTCGTGGGGAGAGACTGCTCAAAAAGATGAATACGAGTTTGAGACCTATTCATATTGCCATTCTGACGATGGAGATTACCATAATATTTCATCTCTTGACTGGGACTTCCTGGGAGAGGATATTGGAGGTACGCAATATGATGCCGCCTATGTGAATTGGGGTGACAACTGGCGTATGCCAAGTCTCAGTCATATCAAGGAGCTTATTGAGTACTGTGATTATAAGCCCATGCCTGCTGACTCTGAAATCAACGGATTGGTTTTCACTGGTCCCAACAATCAGTCTATTTTCATGCCAGCTGGATACTGGGTTCATATGGGCAAACTGACGGATGCTTTTTCCACACGCGAGAAAATTCTCCTCGGCTATTATTGGACATCTTCGCAAAATATGGACTACGACTATTTTTTTGAAGTTGGTTATGACGAATTGGCATTTGCACTTGAGTTCAATGCAGTGCCTATGGAATACGGCAACCAGAAGTTCATAGACAACGAAGAGGTGTGTGAATACAGAATTCAAGGCATGAATGTTCGACCCATTGAGGATGTCTCTTCTTCCATCAATATGGTACAGAAAGATGCCACATCGTCATCCAAAGGTATTTTCACCATCCAAGGTACAAGAGTCTCGGATGATG
>CADBLU010000278.1 GCA_902795605.1 uncultured Prevotellaceae bacterium
CTGACGGCCGTTGCTGAATTCCTCGGACAGGAAGTCCATCGCATTCCACAGATAGTTGGAGCCCCAATATTGCCAGTCCTGGATGATACCGTCGAGGGGCACCTCCAACTCACGGTACTTATCGACGATGCCTTCGGTCTCGGCAGCACTCTTGTAGCGCTCCTTCGACTGCCAGTAGCCATAAGTCCACAACGGGAACATAGGCACGTCGCCCGTCAGCTGACGCATCTGGGCAATCACGCCGTCGGCCGAGCCACCATACATAAAGTAATAGTCTATCCCGGCGCCACACTCCGATGTGAACGACATACCGGAGGCATCATCATCAAACTGAGTGGGTGAATAGTTCTCCCAATAGATTCCCCAGCCCTTGATGCTCTGAAGCACATTCTGGAAATCCTCCAGATTCGACTGCTCCATGCGCTTGTGCTCACCACGACGGTTCATTTTGCCGTTCTGGATGGTGCCAAGGCCATAGACCGCCTCGTCTTTGTCCAAGAGGAAGGTCTGGCGCACCTTGCCCACATCATGGCTCTTTTCGCGGAGCAACACCTTGCCGCCTCGCGTCAGGAAGGTGAGATTGCCCGTGCGGGGATCTTGTCGCACGGTGAGCACACTGCTCGACGTTTCGTTGCCCTTACGGGCAAGTGGCACCTGCTCAGGCATCGCCGTGACGACGAGCGTCTTGGTGGGTTCACCTCTGGTGACGTGAACGATACTCGGGGTGATAAACTCAATGTTCACTTCCTGCGCAAAGGCAACTGCGATGGCCTGCAACAGGAGGAGGGTCAGTAATGGCTTTCTCATACGATATAAGATAAAGGAGTCGTTTGTGCTGATTTTAAGAGTCCGGGCACCAGTCGGAGCCAACAGATGCCATCGGGGAACAGTGTCTCGACACTGCCCATCCCCGATGGCATGACAAAATTAGCAAAAAAATGCGACATGCACGTCACTTGGCGGCTGTTTTTTCTTTATTTTCTACAGCCAATCTATCCTTTTCAACAATCTTCCCCCTAAAACTATCTTGAGAGCGCATCAAACAGGCGGTCGAGCGCCTCTTCGGCGTTACCTTCCGACTCATTGAGGAGGGTAACAAACTTCGACCCGATGATGGCACCTGCCGCATGGTCTTGGGCTGCCTTGAGCGTCTGGGCGTTGCCGATGCCGAAACCGATCATGCGGGGATTGTGGAGTAGCATACCGTCGATACGGCGGAAATAGGCCAGTTTCTGCTCGTCGTAGCTCTTCTGCACCCCCGTGATGGCCGCCGAACTGACCATATAGATGAATCCGTCGGTCTTCTCGTCGATCAGTCGGATGCGCTCTTCGCTGGTCTCCGGCGTGATGAGCATGATCACCCGCACACCATAGCTGTCGGCCACGGGCTTCACCTGGTTCAGATAGTCGTCGAAAGGCAAGTCGGGGATGATGGCGCCGCTGACACCCGCCTCGGCACAACTGCGGAAGAACTGGTCGATGCCATAGTGGAGGATGGGATTGAGATAGCCCATCAGCACCAGCGGGATGCTCACCTGGTCTTTCACCGCCTCAAGTTGCGCGAACAGACGGCGGAGAGTCATGCCGTTTCGCAATGCCCTCGTGGCAGCACCCTGTATCACCGGACCATCGGCCAAAGGGTCGCTGAACGGGATGCCTACCTCTACCATGCCTATTCCTCTTCTCTGCATGGCGAGGATGACGTCGGCAGTGCCCTCCAACGTAGGGCAACCGGCACAAAAGTAGAGCGACAGGAGTTTTTTGTCGTTCAGTTGGGCAAAAAGCTGATTGATCTTATTCATAATGGCTTGGTGTACTAAATGGTCTGTTTTCTGGTTGTTTTTCTTACATGATCGATGAAATGCCGGAGAGACTCACCCGGAGAAGGCGTACGCATGAAAGCCTCGCCGATGAGGAATCCTTGAAATCCCGCCTCGCGCAGAGCACCCACGGTCGCAGGGTCGGAGATGCCGCTCTCGCTCACCTTCACAGCATCGGCGGGCAACTTCTCGGCCAGACGGAACGAAGTGTCCACATCGGTGACAAAAGAACCCAGGTGTCGGTTGTTGATGCCGCAGAGGTCGGGGCACAGCCCGGCATATTCGAGTTCGGCCTCATCGTGCATCTCCAGCAGCACCTCCAGTCCCAGTGAGTGGGCTTTGTCGAGCAACGTGGCACATTGCCGTTTCGAAAGGCATGCCGCAATCAGCAGGACCGCCGACGCTCCGCAGAGGACCGCCTGATAGAGTTGCATCTCATCGACGATGAAATTCTTGTAGAGGATAGGGAGTGTGACACCACTCTCTCTTGCCGACCGGATGAAGTCGTCGCTCCCACCGAAATAGTGTGTGTCGGTGAGGATGCTGAGGGCGGCGGCACCATTCTGCTGATAGCTGAGCGGTATCTCACTGGCTCTCCCCTCTTCCTTGATCCATCCCTTGGAAGGCGACTTGCGCTTGAATTCGGCGATGATGCCCGAATCAGAAGCGAGAAGAGCCTGACGCAGAGAAGGTTTCTTCTCTCGCAGCAATTGCATCTCTGCCTGCTTGTGGACTACGATTTCCTGTAATATATCCATGGCACAGAAACGTCACGAATTGAGTTCGGCAAATTTCTTGAATGTGCGAAGGGCACTGCCGCTGTCGATTGACTCACGTGCGATGGCGATGCATTCCTCCACCGACTTCTTGCCCTTCTCCAGCACCTGGATACCAAAGGCGGCATTGGCCAGCACGATGTTTTTCTGTGCCGGCAAGGCCCTGTTCTCCAGCACGGAGTCGAAAATCTGAGCGGCTTCCTCCTCAGTGGCACCTCCCACTAATTCTTCGGGTTTGGCGATATCGAAACCGAGGTCTTGGGGGCGGAAGATATGCTCATAGTTATTGGTCGTCACCTTGAAGTCGCCGGTCAGCGAAATCTCGTCATAACCGTCTATCGAGTAGACGATGCCATAGTCGATGCCGATTTTCTGGTAGACATTATGGTAGAGCCGCATCTGGTCGAGATTGGCCACGCCTAACAACTGGCACTTGGGACGCGAAGGATTGACCACGGGACCAAGGAGGTTGAAGATGGTGGGAAACTGCAGGGCCTTGCGGATGGGACCGACATACTTCATGGCCTTGGCGAAAAGCTGGGCATGCAGATAGACGATGCCGGCCTCATCGAGCGAACGGTTGAGACGGTCGATGTCGTCGGTGAACTTGATGCCGTGATGCTGGATAACATTCGAGGCTCCGCTGACAGAGGTGGCGGCATAGTTGCCGTGCTTGGCCACCTTGTATCCCGCACCGGCGATGACGAAGCAGGCAGTGGTGGAGATATTGAAAGTGTTCTTGCGGTCGCCGCCGGTGCCCACCACATCAATATAGCGGTCGGCCTTGAGAATGGCAGGCACGCCGGTCTCGAGGATGCCGTCGCGGAAACCCAGCAGCTCGTCGACGGTCACTCCGCGCATCTGCAGACATGTGAGCAGGGCGGTGATTTGC
>CADBLU010000279.1 GCA_902795605.1 uncultured Prevotellaceae bacterium
CGCCACGCAGAGCACAGGGTCAACAAAAAGTCTCGGCTGGCAGTCGATGCCCGAGGCACGCAGGATGTCGGGCGTGCCATACCCGCCTGCCGCCACGATGATGATGTCGGCTTCGAAAGTCAGATGCTGGAAGCCCTTGGTCGCATGAACCCGCTGTGCCTTGCGGTCGCCGATGTCAATACGTGTCACCTTGCAGCCGGTCACCACGTTAATGCCTTCCAACAGTTCACGCGTGTCCCATTTCGCACGTGTGGGACAGCCGATGGAGCAATGTCCGCACAACTTGCAGTTGCCCGGCCGCAGGAGTTTGGGCATTGGCTGCGGGTCCATTCCCATCTCTTGCATCACCTGGAATGTCTTTTTTGTGATGGGCGACCAGAACCGCTGATGGTCGGTGGTGATGGGAAGTTCGCCGTATAGTTCGTTGAACTCTTCGTCGAGGTTGATGCCGATTTTCTTGAGCCCCTCGTCGGCTCTCACGGCGTTGCCGGTGGCCAGTGTGGTGGTTCCGCCAACCCCCCGCCCATAGACCATCACCATCTCCTCTTGTCGGTCGATGCGCATCGCAGGCAGCAACAGCTGTATCAGCCTTTCGTCGAAATACAGGCCGGTCTTACGGAACTTCGCCAATTTTTCCAGAGGCAGTGCAAGCGGTCGGAAGGCTTTGCCCGCCTCCAGCACGGTCACCTCGAAATTCCCTGACAACATGCGTGCGGCCATTGCGCCACCGGCGCCACTGCCAATGATGATTGCTTTCTTTAAATAGGTGTCGCGGCACAGGTCGCTGCTCAAACGGGCCAGCCACCCGTCGAGACGTCCCACTTCCGACCCGTATGCGATGCAGGGCTTACCCTGTCTGCGCATGATGCCTGCCGCCTCGCAGAAGAACACGCAGAGGGCATCGGCAAAGGTGGGGGTCAGTGTAGACCCTTCGCACAGGATGGCTACATGATGTCGCGAGCATGCCCGCAGCAGCGAGAAGACGAAGAAGGTGGTGAAAGGCAGCAGGTGCACTTGTCGCGAGAAGTAGCCTGCCACATTCTCCTTGTCAAGCGTCATCACGGTCAGTTCGGCTTTCTCCGCTTCCAGCGCCTGTTGCAGTTGCTGAGTCAGTGCCACCACGCGGGCGTCGGCCCCTGTGTTTCTGGCGCCGTTGTAGCCCACGAGGAGAATTTTTAGCGGTTGCCCTTTGGTATACGCCTCGTAGCGGCAAAGACGCACACGCGACAATGGCTTGGCAAACTTTGAGAGCCAAACCACCACACGAACGATATATGATAACAGCCTGTCCAAAAATCTACTGCTTTTTCTTGAGCGTATCGATGATAGCGTCTAATTCCTTCGCCAGATTCTGATAGTCTTCGAGCCGGAGGGGACAGGTCTTCAGTTCTTCCCCCATACTTGCGGGGACGGAATTGTAAGCCTCTTCCTCCATTGCCTTACCCTTTTCGGTCAGCGAGACAATCTGCTGCCGCTTGTCAAGCTCGCCCTTCTTCCTGACGACGATACCTTGTTTCTCCATACGTTGGAGCAGAGGTGTGACGGTATTCGTTTCCAGTATGAGACGGTGGGCGATGTCGTTCACAGGTTGGCTGTCTTTCTCCCACAACACCATCAGCACGAGATATTGAGGGTAGGTGATGCCCAGTGCGTTGAGAATGGGCGTATATGCCTGGATGACAAGCCTCGAAGCCGTATAGAGACGGAAACAAATCTGATTGTCAAGTTGCAATTCTGTGTGCATAGTCTTTGTCTGTTAGCCAAGCATGGCTTCAATGTCTTTCTCAATGTCCTTTGGCTCCGTGGTGGGAGCATACCGCTTGATTGTCTCTCCTTCTTTGGAGATAAGAAATTTGGTGAAGTTCCATTTGATGTCGCTGTCCTTCTCCACGCTCTTGCTGATGGCCTTGAAAAGGGCTTGGGCGGCCTTGGCTTTCAGTCCGTGGTACTCCTCGGTGGGGGCTTGGGCCTTCAGGTACTCGAAGATGGCTTCTGCGGCTGGGCCGTTCACATCGGTCTTTTTCATGATTTGGAACGTCACACCGTAGTTCAATTGGCAGAACTCTTCTATCTGCCCGTCTGTGCCAGGGTCTTGCTCCTTAAACTGGTTGCAGGGGAATCCGATAATTACCAATCCCTTGTCCTTGTATTTTTTGTTCAGTTCCTCCAATCCTGCAAATTGGGGGGTGAAACCACACTTGCTGGCTGTATTGACTATCAGCAGCACCTTGCCTCTGAATTGGGAGAAATCCAACTCCTTGCCTTTGCTCGTGAGAGCCTTGAAATCATAAATTTTAGTCATATTCTTTCTTTAATTTGTTTGGTCTTGTTTGTCTCTTAATTCACTATCTTTCAGCGCCATTCTCGAGGGCAATTTCTCTACTTTTCATCCGATTACTGCTGTGGAAACTGGATGTGGTTATGTCGCTTGCGATATTTGTGGCGCAAAGATAAGACGAATTGTTTATATCGCAAGCGATTTATCGGAAACTTTAAGAATGATTAACATTGTATCGTGAACGATATAACTGCTCGTAAGGTGAAAAAACTTCTGCCTTTTGGAGAGTAAACTGGACAGGCATCACTTTTGCATATCATCGGTACTCATACTTGTTGTTTTTAGTTTAGGTTTGTTCTATTAATCCTGTTTATTTATAAAGCCTTATTCGATAGATTCTATTTCGGTCGCTTTTTGTTTTTATTCGGCGCATAGCGTCAAGTCTCATCGGTC
>CADBLU010000280.1 GCA_902795605.1 uncultured Prevotellaceae bacterium
CATGGAGGCTTGCGCCACGGGGAAACCCATCATCACCACCGACATCCCCGGATGCCGGGAGGCCGTGGTGGAGGGCGTCAACGGGTTTATCGTGCCGCCGAAAGACCCCAAGGCACTGGCCCAGGCCATCGAGCGCTACCTCAAACTCGGCCCCGGAGAGCGCCGCCACATGTCGCTCGCCAGCCGCCGACATGCCGAGCAGCACTATGACGTGAGGCGTGTGATAGAAGTATATGACCAAGTGGTGAGTAAAGCGAAGCGATGAGACGGGTCAGGATTCTCCTCTCCACTTACAACGGAGAAAAATATCTGCGCGAGCAAATCGCATCCCTCAAAGCGCAGGAAGGTGTGGAGACAGAGATTTTTGTCCGTGACGACGGCTCTGCTGACAGCACACTTGATATTCTTCGGGAAATGAGCAGCAAAGGTGTCCTGGATTTTTATACAGGAGAAAACATGGGACCTGCCAGAAGTTTTATGGATCTGCTCTCCAAGACATCTGAGGCGGATTATTACGCATTCTCGGACCAAGATGATGTGTGGATGCCCGACAAACTGTCGACAGCCATCAGTGCCCTAGAAAGACAAGGATACTCTCCCGGGCTATATCTAGGACAGACACAGCCCACAGACGACACCCTGCAAAAGTTGCCTTATCGCAGAGTCGAGCCTATAGGCACATTCGGGGAATCCCTCGTCTATGAGTTTGCAGCAGGATGTACCATGGTGCTCAACAAGCCATTGCGAAACATTCTCACTACCTATAAGCCAGACTACCTCAGCATGCACGATGTGTGGATTTATAGCGTAGCCTTGGCTTTGGGGGCGAATGTCTATTACGACCACACTGCTCATATTTTGTATCGCCAACATGGCCAAAATGCCATCGGACAAGACAACAGCCTGATCACCTCATGGAAACGGCGGCTGCACAGACTTGCAAAGTCAGAACAGTCGAGATACAAACGTGCCGTAGAAATAAAGAAAGGCTTTTACCACAGGATGGCACCTCATGAACGTGACACCCTCGATTTGTTCATAGAGGGCAAGTCCTCTTTCAGCAAACGCCTTCGGCTCCTCTGCGACCAAAGATACTCTTGTGGCAACCCGAGTACGGCAAAATTGTTTGCTATTTCCTTGTTACTAAATCAATATTAAGTCATGAGCAACGTCAAAATCAGTATCATCACCATATCTTTCAACAGCGAAGCGACTATCGAAGAAACCATTGAGAGTGTAGGATGTCAAGACTACGAGAATCTCGAGTACATCATCGTCGACGGTGGATCCACTGACAAGACCCTCGATATCATCAAACGACATCATCATCTGATCACCAAAGTCATCTCGGAAAAAGACGAAGGGATCAGTGATGCTTTCAACAAAGGCATCAAAGCAGCAACAGGCGATCTCATCGGCATCATCAACTCTGACGACATTCTCCTGCCCGGCACACTAAGCCGATTGGCCGAAGAATATGAAAAGGGAGTGGACATATACCGTATGAACATACAAATCTGGAACGATGTTTCCGGACTCAAGTTCAAGGAAATACCCTCTATGAATTTTCCCCTCACCCCGTTGAGCATCCATGTGGCTCATCAAGGAACCTTTGTAGACAGAAAGGCGTACGAAAAATATGGTTTGTTCGATACCCATCTGCACTATACCATGGACATCGATTTTCTCACCCGGTGTCATCAGCGGAATGCAAGAATGAAATACATTGACCACGACGCGGCACTCTTCAGACTGGGAGGGGCTACCGACACCCCCCTGAGCAAAAAACGAGAAGACTATATCAGACTCATCACCAACAACGGAGGCAGTCTGCTAAAAGCAAAATGCTACTACCTTTATCTGAAATGCTTTGACATGGGTAAACGGGCTCTCGACATTTTCGGCCCCGACTTCAAAAGAAAAATCAGATACTCCCGTCAGCATCATCTGTAGATCCCAACCCCATCATAAGAGAAATGAAAGAAATGAAATGATGAAACAAAAGGAATTTTGGATGCTTTTGTTATTGGCCGCATGTCTCAAGAGCATCGGACAAACCACTTTTTTCTTCGATGGCTTGCAGGCTGTCGCAGACAGCGTGGATCATCATCTGTATGCAACCGTCGACAGGGAACTCGCTTACATCACCAGCGACAGAGACGGGCTTTTGGAATGGGATGGAGACACTGTCACGCAAGACACTGGCATCCCTTTAGACTACAGCAAGCACGTGCATACGCTCAGGCACCTCAGGGATTTCCAAGACACCATTGCATGGAAAGTGTCTGTTACTACCCTGCCTTTGATCTGTCTGGACTTTGACAGCATTAGTGAAATGGGAGTGTCTGACAGTCCCGCTACTTTGCGCATACTCAGCAAGGCACATCCTACAGAGAATATGCAGGATTTCACAACCAAGGGGCTTGCCCGGTATCGAGGGGGTTCTTCCTTGAGCTATCCCAAGAAAAACTTCCAGGTCACCATAACCGACTCCCATGGTGAAGAGAACGACACCGAAGTAATGGGCATCAGGCCGGATAGCAAATGGATCCTGAACGCCATGGGAGCTGATTTGTCGCGAATGCGTAACATGCTATGCTTCGACATTTGGAACGAGATGTCGTCCCTACGCGATTCCATGATGCTTATCAATGGTATCAGGAGTTATTACGTGGAGATGCTCATCAATCATCTATATGCCGGTATCTACACCATCAGCGACAAAGTGAACAGGAAAATGCTTGGCCTGAAAAAAAGCACTATCCACAAAAAACGCGGCCTGCTATATAAATGCGTAGGCGATGGGGGAGCCACCCCAAGAATGAGATTGCCCATAGACGAGAGCATGTATGACTATCCCAACCGTTATTACGAGTGGGAAATCAAATACCCCAATTTCACGCCAGATGATGAATGCTGGCAGCCCTTCACCGACTTATTGACATATACTTCCCAAGCGGATACAACCTACCAATATGTGGTGGATCATCTCGATCAATACTTCTATACCAACAACGTGGCCGACTACCTCCTTTTCATCATGACACTGATGGTGAAAGACAACTGTATGCACAACACATATTTAAGTATTGCAGACTTGGAGAGGGATCAGCGATTTTGGCTGACTCCCTGGGATTTGGACGCCAGTTTTGGAAGAAGCGGATGGGCTGACCTGACTGACTATTGGGCCAACCCCATTGAAGTGATGCGGCTGACTTGCCCCTTCTATCAACTTTATACCACAAATGGGAACCCTGTGATAGGACGTGTGGTGGAACAATGGAAGAAACTTTCTAAGACATTATTCCATCCGGACAACATCAAGGACAGAATTATGAACTACGCCCAACAACTGCAAAGCAGCGGAGCCTGGAAGCGGGAAGTAGAGATCTGGCAAGACAAGATAATCACCCCCAATGATCACATCCTCCGTTTAGACTCCACTGCATTCGTTGAGGCACAATATATGATAGACTGGTATGAACGCAACTACATCCATATGATTGAAAGCATGGATTTTCTTTCTGACATTCTCCCCACCTACATGCCCGGCGATCCACCACTCAACATCAATGAGGCTTATGACATCGAAGGCAGAAAAGTGCCATTCCAATCATGGCCGAATATGTATATATACCAAGGCAAAAAATACATACGACGAGCAAAGTGACCGACAGAGACCTCATACATGCCTCTCAAAAGACTGAATATCTTTCTTGTGGTAATCTCAAATATTTATATTAACTTTGCAAGCGGAAGACAAGGCTAAGGGCAAGCAATAGATTTTCTATTCCATCACCCGCCGTCAGCAACAAGATATAAACACTTTCGAAAGGCAACATGAGCATCCTCCTTACATATACGCTATTGGCATTCGTCATCAGCATCGCGGCAGGTTTTGTGATGATACCCATCATCCTCAATTACTGCAAGCGCAAGAACCTTTATGATATCCCCAACGAGCGCAAAGTGCACAAAAATGCCATCCCACGGCTCGGAGGCATCAGTTTCATGCCCAGCATGGTGCTCGCCTTCATCCTCGCCCTCCTGGTGATGAGCAAGACCACAGGGCACGAGACCATCCATGTGAGCCTCTATTCATGCTGCTTCTTCATCGGACTGGTGATGGTCTATATCGTAGGCATCGTCGACGACCTCATCGGACTCACTGCCAAGAGCAAATTCGCCGTGCAGATAGTGGCAGCCACCCTGCTCCCGCTCTCAGGACTCTACATCAACCATCTCTACAATTTCCTCGGCATCGGAGATATCCCCTTCTGGGCGGGAGCAGCACTCACCGTCTTCATGATC
>CADBLU010000281.1 GCA_902795605.1 uncultured Prevotellaceae bacterium
GAATGCCATGGCGATGCCGTACTTGTCGCAGGTGGCGATGACATGGTCGTCGCGGACGCTGCCGCCGGCCTGGGCGATGAACTCCACACCGCTCTTGTGGGCACGCTCGATGTTGTCGCCGAAGGGGAAGACGGCGTCACTGCCCAGCGACACCTTGGTGTTGAGGGCTATCCAGGCTTTCTTCTCTTCTGTGGTGAGCACCTCGGGGCGCTGGGTGAAGAACTGCTGCCAGGTGCCATCACGCAGCACGTCGTCGTGGTCGTCGCTGATATACACATCGATGGTGTTGTCGCGGTCGGCGCGGCGGATGCTGGGGACGAAGGGCAGACCCATCACTTTGGGATGCTGGCGCAGCCACCAGATGTCGGCCTTGTTGCCTGCCAGGCGGGTGCAGTGGATGCGGCTCTGCTGACCGGCGCCGATGCCGATGGCCTGACCGTCCTTCACATAGCACACGCTGTTGCTCTGCGTATATTTCAGCGTGATGAGTGCGATGATGAGGTCGCGGCGGGCCTCAGCGGTGAACTCCTTGTTGGCTGTGGGGATGTTGTCGAAGAGCGCGGAGTCGCTCAGGTCGATCTCGTTGCGGCCCTGCTCGAAAGTGATGCCGTAGACCTGCTTGCGCTCCACAGGCTCAGGACGGTAGGACGGGTCAATCTGGATGACGTTGTAGGTGCCCTTGCGCTTGGCGCGGAGAATCTCGAGCGCCTCTGGCGTATAGCCGGGAGCGATGACACCGTCGGACACCTCACGCTTGAGCAGGGTGGCGGTGACGGCGTCGCAGGTGTCGCTCAGTGCCACGAAGTCGCCATAGCTGCTCATGCGGTCGGCACCGCGGGCACGGGCATAGGCACAGGCGATGGGCGACAACTCCTCCTTGATGTCGTCGACGAAATAGATCTTGCGGAGTGTGTCGCTCAGTGGCAGTCCCACGGCGGCACCGGCAGGCGACACATGCTTGAAACTGGCGGCAGAGGCGAGGCCGGTGGCGGCCTTCAGCTCCTTGACCAGTTGCCAACTGTTGAGTGCGTCGAGGAAATTGATGTAGCCGGGACGGCCGTTGAGCACCTCCAGGGGCAGTTCTCCCTCAGTCATGTAGATGCGTGAGGGTTTCTGGTTGGGATTGCACCCGTATTTCAAAGCTAACTCTTTCATGGGGATGGGATATGGGATTTGGTGGGGATTAGTATAAAAACGTATAGAGGATAGCGTATAGAGGAAAAGCGAATAGAGTGAAAGCGAAAAGAGAAAACAAAAAGAGGTTTCATCACATGAAACCCCTTTATTTCATTCTCTTAAGCCTGTTGTGGTTTAGCAGCAATGAATTTCTCCTTGATGCGTGCCTTCTTACCAGTGAGCTTGCGCAGATAGTAGAGCTTGGCGCGGCGCACCTTGCCATACTTGTTGACCTCGATGCTGTCGATGTTGGGTGACTCGATGGGGAAGATACGCTCCACACCCACGGTGCCCGACATCTTGCGCACGGTGAAACGCTTCTTCTCACCATGGCCGGAGATACGGATGACCACACCACGGTAGAGTTGGATACGCTCCTTGTTGCCCTCAATGATCTTATAGGCTACGGTGATGGTGTCGCCGGGATGGAACTCGTCGAATTTCTTGCCTGCTTGCTTGGCCTGCTCGGCTACGTTAGTGGCAAATGCTTGCTCAGCAACCTTTATTAAATCCATTTTGATGAATGATTTGAATTATTTGTCTCTCGGCGCAACATAACTAGGCAACTCTTCTTCCTGTCATCGGTTACGGCGAAAAGCGGTGCAAAGGTAATACTTTTTTTGGAAATATCGTATGCCTATTCGAAAAAAAATATTATCTTCGCACAAAACTTCTTTGTTATGCGAAAAAAAATACCTTTTTTGTGGACGATAGTGGCTGCAATGGCCCTTGCGGCATGCACCACACACTATCAAGTGACTGGCATCACGCGGACGCGGATGCTCATCGACAACCAGTATGACAATGCCGTCAGTCAGACGGTGACCGACTTCATGAAGCCTTTTTCGGAGAAGGTGGACGCCCAGATGTCGCCTGTCCTCGGTGAGGCGGCAGAGGCTCTTGAGCCCTACCGGCCTGAGAGTCCGTTGGGCAATCTGCTGCCCGACGCCCTCATGTGGGCCGGCAGCCTGTATGATGAGAAGCCCGACTTCGCCGTATATAATATCGGAGGAATGCGGGCATCGCTGGCCAAGGGAAAAATCACCATCGGTGATGTTTTCGAGGTGGCACCTTTCGAGAACTATCTCTGCTTTGTCACTCTCACCGGCGACAAGGTGCGCGAGCTGATGGAGCAAATTGCCTATCGTGGCGGTGAGGGCGTGAGCAGCGAGGTGCGCATGGTCATCACCAAGGACAATAAACTCAAGCGTGTCACCATCGGCGGCAAGGAGATAGACCCTGCGGCGAAATACCGCATCGCCACCATCGACTATGTGTCGCACGGCAACGATAGGATGGTGGCCTTCAAGAGCTGCACCGACCGGCACGACTGCACCGGCGAGGAGGCCCTGGCCAGGGGGGTGCTGATGAAATATGTGAAGGCGAAGACTGCCGCCGGCGAGCGTGTGAGCAGCAAGATTGAAGGTAGAATCACAGTTGAAGAGTAATGATTATGAATACCCGGAATATATTTTTCGTTATCGCCATGGCGGCCTCCGTCGCCCTGGCACCGGCCCAGGAGAGCCAGAAAGGCACCAGACAACTGGTGATTCTCCATTCCAATGACACCCATAGCACAGTGAAGCCCCTCAATCCCAACCTGACCGACAAGAACGTGGCAGGGCGGGGTGGTTTCATCCGCCGTCTGGAATTTCTCAAGCAGCAGCGCAGCGAGCATCCCGACCTGCTCTATTTCGACAGCGGCGACTTCTCGCAAGGCTCTCCCTACTACACCTTATTTAAAGGTGACGTGGAGGTGGGACTGATGAATCAGATGGGCATCGATGCCGCCACCATCGGCAACCATGAGTTCGATTTCGGTCTCGAGAACATGGCAAGGATCTTCAGAATGGCCAATTTCCCCATCGTCTGTGCCAACTATGATTTCACGGGCACTCCTCTCGAGGGAATCGTCAAACCTTATGTCATCATCAAGCGCAACGGGGTGAAGATAGGGGTATTCGGGCTCGCCCCCAAGCTCGACGGGCTGGTGGAGCAAGCCAACTGCAAAGGCGTGCAGTTCCTCGACCCCGTGAAGAAGGGACTTGAACTGGCCACCTTCCTCAAGGAAAAGAAGAAATGCGACATGGTCATCTGTGTGTCGCACCTGGGATGGAATACCGACCTCCCCGACGATGATGATATGATCCGCGGCTCACGCTACATCGACCTCGTGCTCGGCGGCCACTCACACACCTATCTTACAGAGATGCAATACGTGAAGGACCTTGACGGCCACGACGTGGCTGTCGACCAGAACGGCAAGCACGGCATCTGGATAGGTAAGATGGAGGTAAGCCTCAAGAAGAAATAGTTCCCGTTTACTCGAAATGGAATGTCAGTACGATCAATTTCGTGCGCGTCTTGCTCACGGAATTGGTGTACATAATCATGTCTCTGTTTTTCAGGTGATTGACATGGTCGAGGTCAAGGCTGTTGGTGAGGCTGTAAAGGAACTTCAGTTCGGGGCGCAACTTGAAGAACGGCAGGTAGAAGTCGCAGCCGACGCCCACTTCCACAAACATGTCGTAGCGCTTCAGCTTCAGGTAGGCGTTGTCCTTGCCCGAGAGGTTGATCATAGGGTTGAGGCCGGCCATCACATAAGGCCGGTGGTTGTTGAAGCGGGGAGCGGCGAAAATCAGGTCGAGGGCCGATGAGATATAGGCCGTCTTCATATCCTGATGCTCTTCGGGCATTCTCTCATCACTATGATTGATGAAGGTGATATGGCGGTTGCCGAAATACATGGCGGGAGCGATGCGGAACTGGAAGTTGGTGTTGAGGCGCAATTCGCCGAGCACACCCACGTTGAAGCCGGGGTCCCAACGGTCCTGGTCGCAAGAGATGAGACGCTCCACATAAGTGCCGTCTTCCTGTTCTATCAACTGCGGTCCCACGTTGAGCATCTCGATATCCTGCAGGTGAGTGCCCACCAGCACTCCGAAATGGAACTGGCGCAAGTCCACATAGGGACGGTTTTCCACCTTCCTGTCTTGAGAGAGGACGGCAGAGCAGAGGAGGAGGGCCCCCATTATCGACAGCATTCGCTTCTTCATATTATTATAACGTCTTTTGGCCGCGCTTATTGCATGACTTCTTATTTTGACAATGTATAAATAACGAAAAATCAATTCATCATTTGTAGGTATTTCAAAATAAAAATGTATCTTTGCACTGTACAAAAATAGGTACATAAAGAGATCATTCACATTATACACTAACAAATAATTATTACTTATTATGGCATATGTAATTGGTGACAACTGCATCGCTTGCGGTTCATGTATCAGCGAGTGCCCCAACGAGGCCATCTCTGAGGGCGACATCTATTCAATCGATCCCGATCTCTGCACTGAGTGCGGAGCTTGCGCAGACACTTGTCCGAACGAGGCTATCAGCCTTCCCTAATCATAGGGCATAAAGCTATCGGCGGCATCCCATCACGGGGTGCCGCCATTTTTCATAGGAATCCTAGAAATCCTAGGGATCCTAGGAAAACTAGAAAATCTAGAAAATCTAGAAAAAAAAATCTCCCGCCGTCATGTGACGGCGGGAGATTTTTATAGATAAGGATTGTGATTATTCAGTAGTTGTTGCTTCGGTATCGAGGCCGAGGGCCTTGCGGGCATACTCGTTGGTGGGATCGATATCGTAGAGTTTCTGATAGTAGGGCTTAGCGGTCTCAAGGTCGTTCTTGCTCGACCAGTAGATGTAGCCCACCTCGCTCAGAGCGCTCTTGAGATACTCCTTCTCGCTGTCTTCGAGAGTGCCTTTGGCCTCGAGGTCGTTGATGAGGCTGGTGAGATAGGTGATGGCCTCGTCGTCTCTCTCGCAGATATAAGCCTGGTGGCCCTTCTGGAATTTCACGTAGTTGGCTGTGTGAGGATACTTGGTGATGAGGTTGTCATAGACACCGAGAGCCTTGAGCCAGTTGGCGTCTTTCTCAGCGGCATCAGCGGCTTCTCTCACCTTCTGGATGTAGATACCGGCCAGTTTGTTGTACTCCGACGGTTTGGCATCGGGGTTCTTGTCGAGGTAGAGCATGCTGTATTCCAGAGCCTTGTCGCTGTTGCCCAGTGCGGTGTACGACTCAGAGATCGACTGCAGGTTCTTGTAGGATGTGTCGTCCATGGAGAACGACTTGTTGAACTGCTCGATGGCTTTCTCGTGCTGTCCGGCACCGGCGAGGGCCTGTCCGTAGTAGTTGAAGTCGCCCGAGTTCTTCTCAGCGTCGGAAGTGAGGAGTTTCTCTGCATAGGTGACGGCATCGTTGAAGTTCTTGCTCAGCACACCGTTGATCATACCCAGACGGATGAAGCCGTTGTTGTTCGGGAAGCGCTGCATAGCAGTCTTCGAGAGGCTCAGACCTTTGGCGTAGTCGCCGATGGAGAGGGCAGAGAGCACATACTCACCGATACGTCCTTCCTCGAGCTGGTTGATGTTGGTCTTGTTGAAATACTCCATGGCTTTCTCATAGTTGCCAGAAGTGTAGAACACGTGACCGGTCTCGGCATCAACGGGGAAGTCGGGCACGTTCTTGCGGAGCTGGTTCAAGGCGTCTTCGGCCAGCTGCGGGCTGCGCTTGCGGTAGACGTTGGCATAGCTCATATATCCGTGCGGGTTCTTCGGGTCGAGGTTCATAGCCTGCTGATACCACATAGCGGCCTGACCGCCGTCGTCTTTGAGGGCTTCGATGTCGCCTTTGAGGATATAGGCGTCGCCGAAGTTCTTAGCTTTCTTGAGAGCGAGGTCAGCACATTCCACCGCTTTGGTGTAGTTCTTGCTGGCCAAGAAGGCATTGCCCAGGGCAACCATGGCGCTGGGGTCTTTCTTGAAGGCTTTCATGTAGTCTTTCACCAGTGCCTTGGCGGCACCCACGGCCTGCGGGTCTTCCTTGATGGCTTTCGACACCTCGCCGATCATTGCGTTGTAGTCCTGTGCCATGGCGGGAGCTGAGAGTCCTAAGACCATTGCACCCATAATCAGGTATTTCACTGTCTTTTTCATAATCTTTTTTATTTTAAGCTTTTTAAGTTGATGTTACTCATTTTGTATGATGACTTTCCTCGGGGAAAGTTTAACTAATTCTTCTTGATGTTCACTTTTTTTATGGTGATGTCGCCGCGGTAGGGCAGCAGTCCGGCGCGCTTGACGATGAGCTGGCCCGTAGGGCTGGTGGTGTAGTTGGCGAAACTCCAGGGGAGTTTGCGCTGCGGGTCGACACAGATGGCATAGACGGTGCGTGCGAAGGGGTAGCGTCCGTCGAGCAGGTAGACCTGGTAGGGTTTCCAACTGTTGCTGGCCGTGGCCTCGTCGTTGACGGTGACTTTCATCACCCGAATTTTGTTGATGAATGTCAGGTTGGTGCTGTCGCCCTTGTCGTTGAGCCAATTGGAACCGATGATACCGATGGCGTTGGGCGTGTTGTGTACATATTCTATAACATCGGCGCTTGTCTTGGCTGCCGTGATGTTGGGATTGTCGATAGGTTGCCCATCAAGGATAGAGTCCACGACATAGTGGAGTGTGGCCGACTCTTTGTTGTCGAACACCACGTCGAAGTTGCCCAACTTGGAAGCGGGGTAGATCTCATTCCATTTGGTCACTTTCCCCTTGAGGATGTCCTTGATGTTTTTCACCGAGATGCAGCTGTCGGTGTTGTTGGGGTTGATGATGAGTGCCAGTCCGTCGTAGGCGACGGGGAAGACCGAAGGCAGTTGCTTCTTGGTCTTGAGGTAGGCAATCTCGCTCTCTTTCAGTGGTCGTGTGGTGAACAGGAGGCATGTCTGCATGTCTCTGATCAGCTCGAAGCCTCTGTTCTCGGTCGTGTCTTTGAGGTTGATTTTGGCTTTGGGCCATTTGAACTCAAACTGGTCGATGAGTTCCTGCACGACGGGTTTGAGACTTTCATCCGCCACGATCGTAATCTCGCCAGAGGTTTCGGTGTCGGTCCGTCCGCCCCGCTTGTCGCTGTTGTCGCAGGACACGAGTGCGGCGCCTGCTGCCAGCAGAGTGAAAATAGTGAAGATGAATGTCTTTCTCATTTGTCTTTGTTAATAGGTTTATCAGTTAAAAAACTATCGTCAGGGGCAACCGTGATTGCCCCTGACGTAGGTAAGGATTCTACAGTGATAGATTGTAGAATAGCGCTCTTCTCATCTTTTTACTGAAGCTTGAAGGTCACAGGCAGGTTGTACTTCACGCGTACGGCCTGGCCGTTCTGCATACCGGGCTGCCACTTAGGCATTGCCTTACAGACGCGTACGGCCTCTTTGTCGAGTGACGGGTCGACGCCGCGCACCACCTGCACATTGCTGATAGTACCGTTGGGCTCCACGATGAAGGAGACGACGACGCGTCCCTGGATGCCGTTCTCCTCAGCCACTGGAGGATAGTGGATGTTGGAGCTGAGCCACTGCATAAGTGCGGAGGGACCACCGGGGAATGAGGGCTGCTGCTCCACCACTTCCCACACTTTGGTTTCCACTTCCTTCTTCACTTCCTGCTTGGGCTCTTCCACCACCACTTTCTCCACCACGTCGGTACGGGCGGCCTCGATGGTACGGTCTTTCGCACCTTCCTGGTCTTTCACACCCACGGCGGTGTTGGCGTCGAGCTCAGCCATCTGTTTCATCTGGTTGTCCTCTTTCACGAGCTCATCCTTCTTGATGACAGGGGCGGTAAACTTCTGAGTCTCACGCACCTGGGGGAGCTCCTTCTTAGGCTCAATCTTAGGCTTCTCAACCTTCGGTTTCTCTTCTTTCTTCTCCTGCTTGGCCTTCTCCTGAAGTTTCGAAAGCTCAAGCTGCTCCATATAGGCCTGACGTTCGGCTGCACGCTTGTCGGCCTCGATCTTGTAGACAAGATATCCACCGATAATCAGGGCAGCTGCAATCAGAATAGCGAGGGCCAGGAGGTTACGCTTGGAAGTGCCCTTGCGCAACTGATAGGCTCCGTATTCCTTATTCTTATTTTGGAACACCAGCTCGATCCATTTAGGATCATATAGATCTATTTTCGACATAATTTCTCTTCTTTTTAAGTTACATCAATTACATCTTTACACCCTTCTTCTCGAGAAGTTTCTCGTCGTCGGGAGTGATCTTATCGATGACATAGGTTCCAATACTAAGAATCTGCATCTCGTCGAGTGCGTCGACCATGTTCTTGTAAGAAGCATTGTCGGTGGGCTTGATGACGATGGTCAGGGTGGGGATCTTGCCGTCTTCCAACTCACCTGCCTTCAGCTTGTTGAGGGCCTTCTGATAGGTGCTGTCGGTGTAGTTCTTCGGGTTGTTGGCCCGGTCGATGGCAAGGTTCTTCACAGCCAGTTCGATGCGCTTCACAGGTTTCGTACCGTCTTCCACGGCGTGCTCGCGGAGCACGTTGCGGAGTCCGTCGTTGCCCCAAGTGGTCTCTTTCACCCAGTCGGGGTTGTTGTACTCGGGCTCACCCTCAGCGTAGTAGATCTTGTTGTCTGCTGCCACATAGAGGGTCACGGTCTGTGAGGCCTTCGACTCGTTCTTGTTCGATTCGTCCTGGTTCTCATCGTTACTCGGCATCGTCAGCTCCATGGTCTGGGGCTTACTCAGAGTCGTACAAAGCATGAAGAACGTGATGAGAAGCATCAGCATATCCACCATAGGCGTGAAGTCTACGCGGACATTAATCTTTTTCTGTTTGCTTTCTTTCTTCTTTCCCATTATTGGTCCTCCGAAGCTTTAAGGTTGGTGATCATGTAGTAGTGGCTCTCGTCCATGTCCTGGAGCTCACTCATGACCTTCTTCACTGTCTTGTAGGGTGTAGAGGCGTCGGCTTTGAGGGCGAGCTTGATGTTCTCGTTGACGTTGCGGGCAGCGTCAACCCATTGCTGGAACTCGCTCATGCCACCGTCGATACTGTCGAGGGGAATACCCTTGGTGGGCAGTATTTTTTGGCGGTTGTCGGTGGACATTGCCAGATAACCCTTCAATTCATCCAAGGGGACACCGAAAGTACCTTCACGTGTGAAGACGTCGAGCTCGAGTGCGTTGGCATCGGGCATCATGGCCTGGAGTGTCTCACCCAGTTGTTCTGTGTTATCGATACTCATGAAGACCTGTCCCTCACCTGTGGGGTTGCCTGCGGCATCCTTCTCAGGATTGACGAGGATAGTCAGGACTCCGTTTTCAGGCACCTTGATCTCGGAGATAGACCCTGGCACATTGACCTTCACTGGCTCGTTCTTGACGAACGTAGAAGTCAGCATGAAGAATGTGAGGAGCAGGGTCATCACGTCCGACATGGGCGTCATATCGATCCAGACATCACTTTTCTTAACTTTTACTTTACCCATAGCGATAGATTTTTAAAGGGTTAGCAAAAATTAAGCCTCTTCTGTGTGGGTTGCTTCGTAAGTCTGAGCTATTGAATAACCAACCTCGTCGAGGGCGAAAGTCAACTTGTCGACCTTGTTTGTGAAGTAGTTGTAGGAAACCACAGCACACCAGGAAGTACCGATACCGAAGGCGGTATTGATAAGAGCCTCAGAAATACCTGCGGAAAGTTTTGCGGAGTCGGCGCCGCCACCAGCTGACAGAGCGGAGAACGACTTGATCATACCGACCACAGTACCGAGAAGACCGGTAAGAGTACCGAGGGTAACCAGAGTGGCGATGATGGGGAGGTTCATCGTGAGGGTAGGCATCTCAAGCTGTGAAGCCTCCTCGTGAGCTTGCTGGATCTTAGCGACCTTCTGGGCCTTCTTGATGCCAGCTGTTGCCTCCATCTCCTTGTAAGCGTTCAGA
>CADBLU010000282.1 GCA_902795605.1 uncultured Prevotellaceae bacterium
GATTTTCAAGTGACTCCCGCGGGATTCAAACCCACAACCTTCTGATCCGTAGTCAGATGCTCTATTCAGTTGAGCTAGGGAGCCTTTCCTTAAATGCGAGTGCAAAATTAAGTGTTTTTTTTGGTTCCGACAAATTTTTCGGGACTTTTTTTCAGATAATTGCTCAAAAACCTGGAAAAACCACGAAAAATGAGGAAAAATCAATAAAAAACGACATGAAAACTCACGAAAAGCCACCTTCGCGCCGTGGGTGCCGTCGGCACGCTGTGTGACGCTGTGCAGCAGGTTGCCTACCGAGAGGACTGCTACGACACCACATTCACCGGCGCACCATTGATGTAGGCCTCGACATTGGCCACGGCGATATCCATCAACCGTTTCCGGGCGTCGAAAGTGGCCCATGCCACGTGAGGCGTGATGAAAGCTCCAGGAGCATGGAGCAGCGGGTTGTCGGGACGCGGCGGTTCCTCCGACAGCACATCGGCCCCGTATCCAGCCAGTTGTCCGCTTCTGAGAGCGTCGGCCACGTCCTGCTCGTCTACGAGTTGTCCCCGTCCGGTATTCACCACGATAGCTCCCTTTTTCATCTTTTCTATCGACTCTTTGCAGATGAGCCGCCGGGTAGCGTCGGAGAGCGGACAATGGAGAGTGATGATATCGGAGACAGCAAGCAGCCCATCCCATGTGGTTTTCTGGATGCCCTCGGGCAGCGAGGCCAGATCTTTGCCGGTGAGGGCGAAGACCTCCATGCCGAAAGCCACGGCGATGCGCGCCACGGCCGTGCCGATATTGCCCAGTCCTACGATGCCCAGCGTCAGTCCGGCCAGTTCGCGCAGCGGTCTGTCCCAATAGCAGAAGTCAGGCTGCCGGCTCCATCTTCCCTCTGAATTCTGCCGGGCGTAGTAATCCACGCTGTTGATGATGTTGAGGATGTGCGCGAAGGTCATCTGCGCCACGCTCATGGTGCTGTAGGCAGGGATATTGGTGACAATCACCCCTCGTCGGGCCGCCTCTTCCACGTCCACCACGTTGTATCCGGTGGCCAGCACACCGACATATTTGAGTCGGGGCAGAGCCTCAAATTGTCTCTTGTCGATCACCACCTTATTGGTGAGCACGATTTCGGCATCAGCCGCCCTCTCAGCCACCTCTTCGGGAGCAGTGCGGTCGTAAACGGTCAGGTCGCCGAGCAGCGACAATGGAGTCCACGGCAAGTCGCCGGGATTGGCGGCATAGCCGTCGAGTACGATGATTTTCATTGTTCGTCCTTGAATCTGTCGCCCCAGCATCGGAGCATGTACTGATAAAGTTTCTCTTCGGAGGGAGAATGCTGAGCGTGCCACAGCCGTTCCTCCGTGAGTGCGTCGGGCATGAACTGCTGCACGACGAAATGTCCAGGATAGTCGTGGGCATATTTGTATCCGTCGCTGTAGCCCAACTCAGCCATGAGGCTGGTGGGTGCGTTGCGCAGATGCAGCGGCACAGGCAGGTTGCCCGTCGTCCTCACCACTTTCTGAGCGGCACCGATGCCCAGGTAGGCCGAATTGCTCTTGGGGCTCGACGCCAGATAGACCACCGCCTCTGCCAGTGGTATCCGTCCCTCCGGCCACCCTATCTTCATCACCGCGTCGAAGGCCGCGTTGGCCAGCAGCAGCGCATTGGGGTTGGCCAGGCCGATGTCTTCGGCAGCGCTGATGACGAGTCGCCTGGCGATGAACTGCGGGTCTTCCCCACCCTCTATCATGCGGGCCATCCAATAAAGCGCCGCGTCGGGGTCGCTGCCCCTGATACTCTTGATGAAGGCAGAGATGATGTCGTAGTGCATCTCGCCATCCTTGTCATAGGCCAACGGGTTCTGCTGCAGGCGGTCTTCCACCAGCGCATCGGTGATTATCACCTCATCGTCGGTCGACGCCTCCACCACCAGTTCCAGAATATTGAGCAGTTTGCGGGCGTCGCCTCCGCTATAGCGCAGGATGGCACCTGTCTGCTCAAGCCTGACGTGCCGCTGGCTGATCACCGGGTCCTTCTCGATTGCCCTTTGCAACAACCGGAGCAAATCTTCCTTGCTGAGGGGTTTGAGCACATAGAGTTGACATCTCGACAGCAGCGGCCGTATCACCTCAAACGAAGGATTCTCTGTCGTGGCACCTATCAGCGTCACCGTACCTTTCTCTACCGCTCCCAACAACGAATCCTGCTGACTCTTGCTGAAGCGGTGAATCTCGTCGATGAAGAGGATGGGCGAGGCACTGTTGAAAAAGCGGGCCTTCTTGGCCTTCTCTATCACATCCCGCACGTCCTTCACTCCACTGGTCACGGCACTGAGCGTATAGAAAGGCACGTCGAGTTTGTTGGCGATAATCTGCGCCAGCGTGGTCTTCCCCACTCCGGGAGGTCCCCATAGGATAAACGATGAGATGCGCCCCGCCTCAATCATCTTGCGCAGGACGGCCTTCTCCCCCACCAGATGCTGCTGTCCGATATAGTCGTCAAGCGTGCGGGGTCTCATTCGCTCGGCCAATGGCTCACTCATATTGCCTACAAATTTAGGCAAAAAAAACGACTCATGGTGCCACAAAGGGCAAGAAAATGCAATTCTCGCCATTTTTCCACTTGATTTCATTGTCATATCTTCTTTTATCAGTAATTTTGCCACATATTAGCAATATTGTCACATCCGCCAACCAACTATTCACATGAAACGCATTGCGATTGTCCTGACATTCATCACCACATTGTTTATCACAGCCACCACCATGGCCCAGTCCGTACGCCTCGATGCAACGGCCACCCACCAACGCATCACAGGTTTCGGAGGCTTTGTCTGCTCACCACAGTTCACCTATGGGCACATGTCAAGCACCGATATAAAAAAGGTGTGGGGCACGGGAAGCACCGTGGGGTGCAACATCATGCGCCTCTATATCCCCATCGGAAAGAACGCGTGGAGCCAGTCGCTGCAAACGGCCAAGACCGCCAAGCAAATGGGGCTCATCGTCTTCGCGTCACCATGGGGGCAGCCGGCCGAGTGGAAGACCAACGGCACGAGCAATGCCAAGAACAGCGACGGCACCACCGGCAAACTGAAGCGTGCCAACTGGCCCGACTATGCCCAATATCTGGAGGACTATGTGCAATACCTGCGCAAGAACGGCGTGGAGCTCGACGCCATCTCCATCCAGAACGAGCCCGACTGGCCCGCTGAGTATGCGGGATGCCTGTGGTCGGCGCAAGAGATAGCCGAGTTTGTCAAGACCTACGGACCCACCATCAGCTGCAAGGTGATGGCGCCCGAGACGTTGGGGGTGAGCGACAGCTATGCCAACGAGCTCAACAAGACCGACGTGTTGCCAGGCTTCGACATCTACGGCGGCCACCAGTACGGAGGGCTACAGTCGGCCTACAAGAAACTCGCCGCCAAAGGCAAGGAGCTATGGATGACCGAGTATCTCATCAACTGGAATGAGAACACAGGCACCACCCGCAATTTCAGCTACGACAAAGACGTGTTCGACTTCTTCCGTGCCATCAACACATGCATGAAGGGCGATTTCAACGCATGGGTGCACTATGCCGCCAAGCGCTACTACGGCATGCTGGGCGACGGACAGTGCGGCACCTCCAACGGCACCGTCACCAAGCGCGGGTACGTCATGGCACACTTCGCACGCTTCGTCACAGGCATGACCCGCATCGACGCCACCTTCAGCAACACGTCTCTCGACGGCACGGCCTACCTCTCGCAGACGGGAGACACCGTGGTGGCAGTCATCGCCAACGATGGCGACAAGGCCGTCGCGCTCACCGTCGACCTGCCCTTCTACACCACCACAGGCCACGTCTACACCACCACACGCACCACCAGCCTCTCCGGCAAGGCTGTGACACTCGACGAAGAGACCTGCCGGCCTAAGGCCGACATCGCGCCGCAGAGTGTGGTCACCCTCCTCTTCGTCCGCTCCCGCGACCGCCAGCACTCCGACATGAAGGCCACCTTCACCCGCTTCGACCGCATCGACGACATGAAGCCCACGAACACCACCTTCGGCAGCACCTACCGGCTGAGCGGCAAGGTGAAAACCTTCGACCACAGTCATCCGCTCATCTCCTCGCGCACCACTACCGCCAACGGCTATCTGGCACTCTCCGACCGCTTCACCCACTTGGTGATGGAGATAAAGAAGGTGAGTTCGACACTCAACTATACCACCTCCAACACCACCCTTATCTATGTCAACAAACATGGCGAGGTGGTCTCACACAACTATGGTGAACTAGACTGGAGCAAGCGCGAGAACTTCAACATCGAGTTCGACCTCTCGCCTGCCACGCTCACAGACGGATGCCAAGGACTCATCAGCCTCACCAACGGCAACTGGTCGTCGGTGCTCACCGTCACCCTCGGTGATGTCTATCTGAGCAACGACTACGCGGCAACGCTCAGCGGTGCCTATGTGGCCGACGACAGCCACCTGCTCGACATTGCCGACGACGGCACATGCACCAGCATCGACCTCACAGGAGCCACCGCTCTGCCGCCCTCGCTGCCGTGGATGGAAGGCACCAACCGTATCGTATACGTCGGCGAAGGCAGCGAACTGACAGGCACCAACATCGTGACAGGCAATATATGCCAACAGCTGTCGCTCACAGGCCAAGGCGGCGACTTCCATCCCGCCAGCGCCTTCACTGCCCGGCAGGCCTCGTTCACAATCACCGTCGACGGCATGCAGATGCTCATGTTGCCATTCGCCGCCACCCTCCCTGAAGGCGTCCAAGCCTATACATTCGGCAGAGACCTCTCGCCGCAGCCGGTATCGGCCATCCCGGCCCACACGCCCGTGCTCGTCGAGGCACAGGGCGAGGTCACCTTCACCGCCAGCGATGCCGAGGTGGCCTACGCCACCTGCCCACCCGCCGACGTGTTGAGGGGCAGCTATCTGAGTAGCCAACTCTATACTGGCGACTATGTGCTCGGCCTCCGCGACGGCCAGTGGGGTTTCGTCCGTCTCACCGCAGCCGCCACTCTCCCACCCTTCTGCGCTTATGCCGCCATCGATTCGCAAGACGATTTCATCCCCATCGGCCTGTCTTCCTCCGGCATCGACATGCCTGCTGCCACCGACGGCGGCAGGGCTGTCTGCTACGACCTGCAAGGCCGCCGTGTGGCCCCTGCCGGCAAAGGCATCACCATCGTGCGCTATCCCGACGGCCGCGTGCGTAAAGTGATGAACAAGTGATGAAAGAACGTATCATTATAACCACCTCCAGTGCCCTATGAAGAAATATCTCCTCAAGAAATACTTGCCGAAACTCATCACCCTTGGCATCATCGCGTGCCTGTGCGTTATGAGCGACATGAATTACAACGACTCCATGATTCTCCTTTTCGGACTGCTCTTTTTCATCTGGTTCGGCCGGATCATCTACTACGCCAACAAAGACAACGTCAAGAAAATCATCTCGGACATAGAACTGCTCATCAAGTCGATGATGTTTGTCTGGTATGTGTGCTCACTCAAGCCGCTGCGAAAATGGCTGAGAAAGATACGCTATGCGGGCCTCAATCCCAAGCCCTACCCCTTTCTTGCTCTCTACGGCAGCGTCCTCGACACACACATGATGAAATTCAAACTCTCACCGGCCTTCTTCCGCGACAAGACACCTGCGGCAAGGGCTGCCTTCTGGCGCCTGCTCACGAGGGGAGCCGTCCGTTTCAACATGACCCGCGACCAGAAGCCTTTCCTCTGTCTGGGGCCGTGGTCCGTCTCACCGAGCGACGGCCTCGACCAAGACTTCGAGAAGTCGCTCTATACCTTTCTCGAACAGTGTGCGCCCGTCGGCGAACGGCTCGACCCGGACACGGTGAGAAAAGTCATCTCCTATGAAAAGAAAAAGAAAACCATCAGCGGCTACAACTACGACAACCAATTCCGTTTCGCCGACCTGCTCAACACTGGCATACGGCTCGATGCCTACAGCCGCCGCGACATCGGCAACATCCTTGGCATGAAACGGTTCCTTAAAGGGCTGCCCGACTCCTATAACGCCCCCAGCGAATACGCCGGACGCCAGCCCGAGCTGCATCGTGTATGGCCGGAATACATGACCTTCGCCTATCTCTTCGGAATCGAAAGCTCCACCTGGCAACATCTCACACAACTCATGCCCCCACACCCGGGCGACAACCCGCTGCTCTATCTGCTCCAGAACAGCGAGCCCCACCGCCAGGTGCTCCGGCAGATGATGGACGCCGTGAGCGAGGCCACTCCCGCCGTCGAGGATGTGGTGTCGGCCCACAGGGGACGCCTCTCGCTCGCTTGGCATGCCGAGGAGCTCTACGACATTTGATAGATATGCTTAGTCTTTCACATTATTGATAAAACCGCTTCATTCTATATGATCAGTCCATTCACATTTCTATTGATACCGGCCACCATCTCGTCACAGGTGGCTTCCGGGCAGTGGCTCTCATTCATACCCGAATGGCTCCAAATCGTCCTGACCATACTCGGCAGCATTTTTGTGCCCGTATTAGTCGTTATCCTGTTCGTGGGCATGTGGCGCAAAGTGTTCTACACCATCTGGTATGTCATCTCGCTACAGCCGTTGCGCCGATACCTGCTGAGACGCAGGCTGGCCAGCGGACTCGAATACTACCGCGACGCCCCGGCCGGCGGCGACCTCAAGGTGGCCAACGCCGTGATGAACTCTATCTCATCGGCTTATATCGCCGACTACAGCGGCCTTTTCGGTGCCCTCATCCTGCGGTTGATCGACAAGGAGGCGCTCTGCATGGAATGGAAGTCGACCATGTATGGCACTGAGCCGCACACCGTGCTCAGCATCAACAAAAAAGCCACTCCCAAAGGTATGTCCGACATCGAACAGGGATTTTTCAGTCTGATGGAAGGGGCCGCCGGAGCCGACGGCATCCTGCAACCACGCGAGCTGCAGCAGTATATCCGCC
>CADBLU010000283.1 GCA_902795605.1 uncultured Prevotellaceae bacterium
CAAGTATCTGACTGGATTTGAAGTGTTAAACCCAGATTTGGTGATTTGTCATTTAGATGCCAAAGCGTCCATGCAGTTGGACATTACCATCAACAAAGGCCGTGGCTACGTGCCCGCCGATGAGAACCGTGATTTCTGCACCGACGTCAACGTCATTCCAATCGATTCTATCTACACCCCTATCCGCAACGTGAAGTATTCTGTCGAGCCCTACCGTGTGGAGCAGAAGACCGACTACGACAAGCTTGTGCTTGAGGTGACCACGGATGGCAGTATCCATCCGAAGGACGCCCTCAAGGAGGCTGCGAAGATCCTCATTCATCATTTCATGCTCTTCTCTGACGAGAAGATCACGCTGGAGAATCCCGACCAGGGCGTCAACCAGGAGTTTGATGAGGAGGTGCTTCACATGCGCCAGCTTCTCAAGACGAGACTGGTCGACATGAATCTGAGCGTGCGTGCTCTCAACTGCCTCAAGGCAGCCGATGTGGAGACACTTGGCGACTTGGTGCAATTCAACAAGACGGACTTGCTCAAATTCCGCAATTTCGGTAAGAAATCGCTCTCTGAGCTTGATGATTTGCTCGAGAGTCTGAATCTTTCGTTTGGAACCGACATATCAAAGTACAAACTTGACAAATAAAAACGTAAAATGAGACATAATAAGAAATTCAACCATCTGAGTCGTACTGCAGATCATCGCCGTGCCATGCTTGCCAACATGACCATCTCGCTGATCATGCACAAAAGAATCACTACGACTCTCGCCAAGGCAAAGGCACTCAAGATGTATGCCGAGCCTCTGATCAACCGCTGCAAGGATGACTCCACTCATTCTCGCCGCGTGGTGTTCAGCTACCTCCAGAACAAGGAGGCCCTCAAAGAGCTTTTCGGCCCTGTGGCTGAGAAGGTGGGCGATCGCAAAGGTGGCTACACCCGTATCATCAAGCTCGGTCATCGCATTGGCGACGGTGCTCCCACAGCATTTATCGAGCTTGTCGACTTCGACGAGAACATGGCCAAGACTGCCAAGACCGGCAAGAAGACCCGCCGTAGCCGCAAGTCTGCAAAGGCAAGCGCCGAGGTTGAGGCTCCTGAGACCACTGCCGAGGAGGCAACATCTGAGGAGTAGTATACTGTTAGCAGATATTCATCCGTCATATCCCCGGTCTTCTGACTGGGGATTTTTTTGCGCTTTGGCGAAAACTATTTTCATATTTAGGGTTTTCCCTATATATTTGTGGGGATTTTCCGTATGGCGTCTGTTGATTGATGATTAATTTTGCAGTCGAGGAAATATCCTTAAAAAGTAGTCGAAAATGACATAAAAGTCGGATACGTTCGTCTGCATTGAGAAAAAATGATTATATTTGCAACAGATAAACACAGAGAAGTATGAGAAAAGTATTGGCTATTTCAGTTTGTGTGCTCGTGCTGCTTAGCGGCTGTGGCACATATGCCGGTTCTGGCGCTTTCACCGGTGCCCATTTCGGCTCTATCCTCGGTTCCGCCATCGGCGGCATCTCTGATGGTCCGCGAGGCAGTGATGTAGGCACAATCATCGGTATGGCTGGTGGTGCGGTCATCGGTGCCGCCATCGGCAGCGCTGCCGACGATGCCCATAGGCGTGAGGTTCACGACCGCTATGAGCAGGTGCAGCGTCGCAAGGCAGCCCGTTCCGCCCGCTCTGGCAATTACGGCAATTATAGCAATTATGGCAACGACGACAACGGTGACTACTATGATCCCTCCAACAGTGGCGACGACCGTCTCTATGATTTCCAGAGTTCCGACTACACGGGCGACTACTCAGCTTCGAGTGCCCGCAGCATGTCACCTTCTTCGTCGAGTATTGAGGAGATCAGCAGCGGCTTCGATGTCAATAACGAGATTGAGATCCGCAATCCGCGTTTCGTGGACGCCAACCGTGACGGCAACATCAACTCTGATGAAGTGAGCAAGGTGATTTTTGAGGTCTACAACTCTTCCAATCATACACTCTACAATCTCCAGCCCACAGTGGTGGAGGCCACAGGCCGCCGCAACATCTACATCTCACCTTCGGTGCATGTGGAGCGTCTCGAGCCTGGCAAGGGCATTCGCTATACAGCCATGGTGAAGTCGGCGCGGATGAAGGAGGGCACTGCCACTTTCTGCCTGTCGGTGCTTCAGGGCAACCGTGTGATGTCTAATGTCACTGAGTTTACTATTAACACAGTGAGGTAACGTTCCGCAGGGACGTCTCCTTACAATCCCCCCCAATCGGCCAGCTCTTATCACTGGCCGGTTGGGGGGCGTCATTGTTCGGCGTCGCTTGCGCTCTGCCGTTTAGCGGGGTAGGGGACAGGTCAGACGATGCCTTGGGCCATCATGGCATTGGCCACTTTCATGAAGCCTGCGATGTTGGCACCCTTCACATAGTTGATATATCCGTTTGCCTCCTTGCCGTATTTCACGCACTGGTCGTGGATGTTGGCCATGATGGTGTGGAGTTTGGCGTCTACTTCCGCGCCGCTCCATGAGAGACGCATCGAGTTTTGAGTCATCTCCAAGCCAGAGGTGGCCACGCCGCCGGCATTGACGGCTTTGCCCGGCGCGAAGAGCTGTCCTGCGGCCACGAACTTGTCGACAGCCTCGGCGGTGCATCCCATGTTCGACACCTCTGCCACACACAATGTCTTGTTGGCAAGCAGCATGTCGGCATCGTCGCCGTTGAGCTCGTTCTGTGTGGCGCAAGGCAGAGCGATGTCCACCTTCACCTCCCAAGGCTTGCGGCCCTCGTAGAATGTGGCGCCCTCAAACTCCTCGGCGTAGGGCTGGCAGACGTCGTTGCCGCTGGCGCGCAGCTCAAGCATATACTCAATCTTCTCGTCGTCGAGTCCGGCAGGGTCGTAGATATATCCGTCGGGTCCTGAGATGGTCACCACTTTGGCGCCCAGTTCGGTGGCTTTCTTGGCGGCACCCCAGGCCACGTTGCCGAATCCGCTGATGGCCACTGTCTTTCCCTTGATGTCGATGCCGTGGGTGTCCAGCATCTGGTGCACGAAGTAGAGGGCGCCGTAGCCGGTGGCCTCAGGTCTGAGGATAGAGCCTCCCCATTCCAGGCCTTTGCCGGTGAGCACTCCCTGGTATTGGTGGGTGAGTTTCTTATACATCCCGAAGAGGTAGCCTATCTCTCTTCCGCCCACACCGATGTCGCCTGCCGGCACATCCATGTCGGGGCCTATCACCTTGTGCAGCTCGAGCATGAAAGCCTGGCAGAAGCGCATCACCTCGGCGTCGCTCTTCCCGCGGATGGAGAAGTCGGAGCCACCTTTTCCGCCGCCCATGGGCAGTGTGGTGAGGGCGTTCTTGAATGTCTGCTCAAATCCCAGGAACTTCAGTATCGAGAGGTTCACCGAGGGATGGAATCTCAGTCCGCCTTTGTAGGGGCCTATGGCACTATTGTATTGCACCCTGTATCCGAGGTTGACCTGCACCTCGCCTTTGTCGTCCACCCAGGGCACTCTGAAGGTGATGATGCGCTCCGGTTCCACGATGCGCTCGATGATTTTTGCTTTTTCAAACTCGGGGTGTTGGTTGTAGACTTCCTCTACCGACAGCAGCACTTCTCTGACAGCCTGCAGATACTCAGACTCTCCCGGATGCTTTTGCTCCAGGGCTTGCATGATTTTCTCAACTTCCATAGTAAATCGTTTTATAGGTTGTGTTGTCAAAATGTCATTTAAGGTACGCAAATGTATTCATTATTTATTGAAGTTCCAAATAAAATCAGGATTATTTTCTTGCAGTTGCTTACTTTTTGCCGAAACACCTCGCTGCCTTTCATTTTTTGCCAACCATGATTTGCAATTCTCGGCAAAAAATGTTAAATTTGCAGACGGTACCTTATTCAGAAGCATCATGGACAATCATCATATCATCCCTCAGGAGTTCACGCAGTTTTATCTCAAGGACGTGTCGTTTGTCAATCTCATGACTCACCGCATCTTCAATGTCCTCATCGTGGCCAATCCCTATGATGCTTTCATGCTTGAAGACGACGGCCGCGTCGACGAGAAGATTTTCGACGAGTATATGCAGCTTGGCATGCGCTATCCCCCTTCCTTCACGCAGGTCTGCACCACCGAGGAGGCACGCCATGTGCTCTCCACCACCGCCATCGACCTGGTGATCTGCATGCCTGGCAATGCCGACAATGATGCCTTCACTGTGGCCCGCGACATCAAGGCCGACTTCCCTCAGTTGCCCTGTGTGGTGCTCACCCCCTTCTCGCATGGCATCACGCGCCGCATACAGGACGAGGACATGTCGATATTCGACTATGTGTTCTGCTGGCTTGGCGACACCAACCTCATCCTGTCCATCATCAAACTGCTTGAGGACAAGATGAACATCGAGCACGATATCGAGGAGGCCGGCGTGCAGATGATCCTCCTTGTCGAGGACGGCGTGCGCTTCTATTCATCGGTGCTTCCCAATCTCTACAGCTATATCCTTCTCCAGAGCCAGCGTTTCTCCACCGAGGCGCTCAACCCCCACACGGCGGCGCAGCGCAAGCGTGGACGTCCGAAAGTCGTGCTGGCCCGCACCTACGAGGAGGCACTTGCCTTCTATGACAAATATGCCGACAACACGCAGGGTGTGATCAGCGACGTGCGTTTCCCCAAGGATGGTGTGAAGGATCCGGAGGCGGGTTTCAAACTTCTGCGTGAGATTCGCCGTCGCGACGAGTTTGTGCCGCTCATCATGCAGAGTGCCGAGATAGAGAACAAGGCACGCGCTGAGGCCGAGGGATTCCATTATGTGGACAAGAACTCGAAGAAGATGAACATCGACCTGCGCAAGTTGCTGGCAGAGCACTTGGGCTTCGGCGACTTCATCTTCCGCGACCCTGCCACCAAGCATGAGGTGATGCGTGTGCGCAGCCTGAAGGAGTTGCAGGACAATATTTTCCGCATCCCCGACGACTCCATGCTCTATCACATCTCGCGCAATCACGTGAGTCGCTGGCTGTGTGCCAGGGCCATCTTCCCCGTCTCGCAGTTTCTCAAGACCGTCACATGGCATAAGCTCAAGGACGTGGGCGCCCACCGCCAGATTATCTTCGATGCCATCGTGCAGTATCGCAAGATGAAGAATGTGGGTGTGGTGGCCGTCTTCGACCGCGGCAAGTACGACCGTTATGCCCACTTCGCACGTATCGGCGAGGGTTCTTTGGGCGGCAAGGGCCGTGGCCTCGCATTCCTCGACAACATCATCAAGCGTCATCCCGATTTCAACCAGTTTGACAATGCCACGGTGTCCATTCCCAAGACTGTGGTGCTCTGCACCGACATCTTCGACCAGTTTATGGATGCCAACAACCTCTATCAGGTGGCGCTCAGCGATGCCACCGACGAGGTGATCCTGCAGCATTTCCTCCGCGCCCAGTTGCCCGACTCGCTGATTGCCGACTTCTTCACGTTCTTCGACGCCACCAAGAGCCCCGTCGCCGTGCGGTCGTCGTCGTTGCTCGAGGATGCCCACTATCAGCCTTTCGCCGGCATCTACTCCACCTACATGATACCCTATCTCGACGACAAGTATGAGATGCTCCGCATGCTCGCCTGCGCCATCAAGGGCGTCTACGCCTCGGTCTACTACCGCGACTCGAAGGCCTATATGACGGCGACGAGCAATGTCATCGACTCCGAGAAGATGGCGGTCATCCTGCAGGAGGTAGAAGTCGAGCACACTCCCGTCGCGGATGTTGCACGCGAACTCTATCTCTACCGG
>CADBLU010000284.1 GCA_902795605.1 uncultured Prevotellaceae bacterium
AAGTGAAATTTCTGACATTACAAAATCCTGAGCAACTTTTTGTTGCTCAGGAACTTATAAATAATGATAAATTAAATATTTGCGGATTTTAGGTTCTTTTTAGTTCTCTCATTGTTACATTATTTAGGTTGGTGAAATGATGTCGGTTCACTGCCGCAAAAGTAACAATGCTATGATAAAGAGGATACAATAAATCGTTCATTGCACGATATATTTGTTGCATGTAACAAATATCGTAGCCAATGAACGATTTTTGTGATATTAAGTTTTTCGCCTATTCTTGTGAGCAGAAGCCCGGAAGGCGCCTTATATTCATCGGCCTTCTCCCGGCAGGGTGCCAAACTCGTCTTTATAGCATTTGGTGAAATAGCTGGGGGCGGAGAAGCCCACCTCGTAAGCCACTTCAGAGATGTTCTTGCTCGTGGTCTCAAGCAACTGGCGGCCGCGCACGAGGCGTGCCTTGCGCAGCAGTTCCACCGGTGAGGCTCCTGTGAGGGCTTTCACCTTGCGGTAGAGCTGCACCCGGCTCAGGTGCATGTCGGAAGCGATTTCCTCCACACTGAGGTCGCTGTCGGTAAGCCGGTCGTCGATGACTTTCTTGAAACGGGCGATAAACTCACTGTCACGCAACTGCGAGGGAGTAGGCTTCGGGGAGGCATCCATGTCGCCGGACTTCCCTGCATCGGTATCGGCCTCTGTTTCTGTAACGGTGACAGAAGGCAGCGAGGCTACGGAGTTCTGCCAGATGTCCTTGAGCTGGTGCCGGCTGCGCAGCAGGTTGCTGATGCGCGCCAATAGCAGGTCGGCCGAGAAGGGTTTGGTGATATAGGCATCGGCACCGCTCTGGAAACCTTCGATCTGATGCTTGCTGAGTGCCCTCGCGGTAAGCAGGATAACAGGAATATGCGAGGTGATGGTGTCTTCCTTGATACGCTGGCAGAAGTCGAGCCCGTTCATCACCGGCATCATCACATCACTCACGATGAGGTCGGGCACTTGGGCGCGCGCCACCTCCAGGCCTTTCTGGCCATCCTCGGCCTCATAGACCTGATACTGGCCTTGCAGCACATGCCGCAAGTAGGCACGGATATCACTGTTGTCGTCGACGATAAGCAAGGTGGCTTGCTCCTCAGTATCTTGCGAAGAAGGACGCAGTTCCTCCGTTTCTTTGAGCAGGTCGTCGCTCACCGACCTTTCTGTGGGCATGATGTCTGCGCTCACAGTGCCACCCCCCGTCTGCACGTCAAGGATTTTGTTGACTTGCTGCGAGAGTTGGGCAGTATTGCGTTTCAAGATGTCGAGCAACCTCGTCGTCGCCTCATCTGCCTGTGCGAAGACGGGCGAGGCAGACAGTTCATCGAGCGGTCCTTCGATGAGCGTCAGCGGGGTGCGCAGTTCATGGGCGGCCTGAGTATAGAAGTCGAGTTGCTCGCGCTCCATCTTTCCACGTTCCTCTTGCAGACGGAGCCTCTGCAGATGGTATCTGTAGAGGATAACAGCCACGGCGAGCAGCAGCGCCACAAGCGCCAAACCCATCAGATTGATGAGCCGCTGTATGTCGAGCCGCTGCAAATAGCTGTCGGCCCTGCTGTGCAGCTGGTCGATGTAGTCTGACTGATGGGCAATCTCTTCACTCTGCATCAACAGCACATTGGCGTTGTCGTTGGTGACAAGCGCCGACATCAGTTGCACTTCCTTCTCGTAGGGTTTGCCCTCGAGGATATCGACGGCCAACTGCAGAAGTTGGTCGCCGTGGGTGGGATAGAGATAGCTGGCATCAAGCACAGAGTCGCGCACCAACTGGATACCGCCACCCTTGCCTGCCAGACCGTCGATGCCACAGAACAAAGGCAGGCGGGCATTCTCGCCCAATTTCTCCTGCAGCGCCCGGCGCACACCCATGGCCATACGGTCGTTCTGGCCGAAGACAAAATCCAACGAAGAAAGGTCGCCCTTATAGGCCATGACGGCACGATAGGCACTCTCCTCGGTCCAGTCGCCCTGTAGGGTGGCCACAACTTCGATACCAGGATGCTCGGCCATGGCTTCCATAAACCCGTTGTGGCGCTCAATGGCAGGAGAGGAGCCTTTGAGCCCCATGACCTCCATCACCTTTCCCTTGCCATGGAGGCGAGACGTGATATACTCCGCCATCACGTGCCCCATCTCATAGTTGTCGGCACCTATATAGGCGGTGTACTTGCGCGAGTTGGTCTTTCGTTCAAACACGATGACGGGGATGCCCTTGTCGTAGGCACGGTCGATGGCGGGCGAGATAGTAGCCACCTGGTTGGGAGCCACAATCAGCAGGTCGATACCCATCTTTATCAGACTGTCAATCTGCTGCAGCTGGCGTGAGTCACTGTCATAGGCTGCCGCGAAACGCAACTCCACATTTTCATGGAAATAGGCTCCCATCCTCAATTCAGCATTCTGTTTCTCTCGCCAAATATCGTCAGAGCACTGAGAGATACCTATTATATATTGATTCTGCCGACGGGCACAAGAGACGCTCACCAAAATGAGAAGCAAAGCCACGCAACATTGCCTCCATCGGACTATTGAACGATATTTCATAATATTTGAAACATTATTTATACATCTTGTTCATCAACACTTATAACTTTGCAGGCGAAATTCATACTTAAGAAAAAGAGTGTGGCACATTCGTCTTCAAGCCCTACTCAACACCACATTGGGGATACTTGAATTCGTCTGTCCACACTCTATATATCGTACTATCCAGATGCCGATATCCCCGTTGATGATGTGGTGTTGTAGGAACGGCATTGGCAGATGGCACTTTATCCTTATAACAGCATTTTCCGCCTGCTGAAATAGATTATCCAAACCTTATTTTTGCAAAGTTATAAAAAATGTGAGAAAAAAGCAAGAAAAACGCGTTTTTCTTTCTCTTCTATGGTAGGTATGTCTTCAACTCGAAGCGCCTGGGTGACCAAAAGCATGTGAGACTTAGAGAAAAAGCGCCCCTCTTCATCCTCACTCTTGGATAATTCAAAAAAATACAGTATATTTGCAAAAACATTTGACTATGTCAGCTAACAAATCCAAAATCGAATACATCGTAGGAAAGGAATATCCTTTCACCGTTTCCTCCATCTTCAGTGATTTCTGTGAATTGTGCGATGAGTCAGGCTTCATCGTCTACCTGCAGCACACTGACAGGCTACAATTGGTGAGAGGGCAGAAAATCTACTGCCGTGTCATCGCCAACAAAGAGAAAAGACCGAAAATCGTCTATGTGAACGGTCCCGGCGACACCTTGCATGAGCGAATCAGCCCCACGAAAATAGAAGCCATCTTCAAGAAGATGGGTGCCACTTTCGACGTCAAGGCCTTCACGGCGCTCCTGATGTCGACAGAGAAAGACTGGCCCTTTGAGGACGAGTGCCGCCACTGGATCAACCGCTTTCAGGCCGCAGGACAAGACCTGCAACAGGTGAGGGACGAATGCACCGCCTTTCTGGAGCAGAGCCAGTTTCTCAGCCTCTGCACTCCTGTGGAGAGAGTGTCCTACCAGGAACGCCTGACGACATTGATTGAACTGTTAGGCTACTATATCAAGGCCAACCATCTGCTGGAGGAAGAACGCGCCACGACATTCATCGATGAGATGTTTGAGAAACTCAAGTCCTCGGGCTACGTCTACCACCCCACCAAAAACTTTAACATCATCTGGTGTCTTTTCCTCGCCGACAAAATGCTCATGGAGGAAAAGATGGAGAAACTCTTCGACATCATCAGATTGTGGAATGTGGAAATATGGGAGAAGGAGCCGTTCAACAGCACACTGACGAAAATCATCGCCCTATATGTGAGCGAAGGCATCTGGTCTCTGGACCGCATCAAAGACAACTCCACACTCACCGACAGTCTGGTGCAGGCACTGACCATCCAACTGCTCCTCCTCAGACAAGCCGGCAAAGTCAATGAGCCGGAATACAGACACTGCCTCTCCCAACTGTGTATCCTGACGACTTACCATCACAACCAGTCGCCGCAACTGACCCTTGACCTGGCGCTCGCCAACCTGCTCAACGCGAGTTGCCAGACGCCTTCCTTCACTTTGAAGGATACCAAGGGCATCACCATCCCACTCAGGATACAAGGCATGCAACCGAAAGCCATCACCACGACCAGCTGTTTCATCCACGGAAAAGCCAGGCTGGAGGTGACAGGCGAAGGCATCACGCTTTATACCGGACAAGAGGAGAGCTGCAAACCAAGAATCAGCGAGAAACTGAATCTTTGGCAACGCCTGCAGGTAGTGGCCGACAAGAGGAAAGTGAGACAACTGCCTGCCAAAGCCAGCATCACCGACTGCAAGAACCTGTGGCAGGACATCGAGACAGAGTGCTTCGCTGCCAAACCGGTGGAGAAGAAGACCACAAAGGCCGCTCACAGAATAGGCGACCACGTGGAGATTATTATCACCAGGCAAGATGAGAACAACGCCAGACTCTTCCATTGCCGTATCAACGACGAGACAGGCGGAGAGGGCACCATCCGGCTCTGCGACATCGTCCCCTATTCCCTCGCGCCCAATCTGTGGCAATTCTTGTCCAACACAGGCAGAGAACTCGCTTTTGAAGCGGTCATCACCGACAAGACCGACGACATGTTCAAGTTCTCCATGGCTGAAGTGATCAAGAAATGGGCTGAGACCTACTATCAGGATGGAGAAGAAATCACATGCGTCATCTATGGCGACAGACCCGCCAAGGGCAAAGGATGGGTGACCGCTGTGACACAAGAGGGCATCAGCGCCCAAATCAGCGGATTCGATGAGATAGAAGAGACGGAGTTCAAGCACGGCGACGTCGTCGTGGCCACCTTTTTGAGCGAAGGATACGGCACGTTCCATATCAAATGCAAAGTCAAGGGACATACCGTGCAGCAGCAGTTCGACCTCGAAGACGCCTTCCACCAACTGATGCTCCAGTTCGCCTACGATGAAGAGGGCGACGCAGACCAGGAAGACATGTCGCTGCAACAGAGCGACAAAATCCTCGATGCCGCCTATATGAGGGAAATCATCCACATGATCGACCGCATGTCGTCGATTGATAATGAATACGTGAACGCCTACAACTATCTCGGTTTCGCCAGAGTGCTGAGCCTCATGATCGGATGGGAGACACAGGCGTTATACTACCAGGGCAGGATGGAACTCATCATGCTCCTGCACGACTTCGCCATCAACGACGAGGTGAACCAGGAGAAACTGGAAAACATGGTGAAGGTCAATGCTGACATTTTCAAGAGCAATTCCTCGCTGCAAAACAAGCTGCTGCAACTGCAGACGGTGAGCTATATGGGAAAGACCGACCACGACGAAGACCTGTGGGAAATCTACTCGACGAATCAAGGGACCGTCAGAGACATCGCCTCGCTGGTCATCGCCTACAACATGATGAAGCGCAACAAGATGGACGCCCTGTGCAAAGAACTGCAAAACCGCATCAAGCAACGGCTGCGCCTCAAAGGCTATGAGTCGAACCTGAAGACCTACGGCAGCGGCATCGAAGACCTGCATACGGAATACAAGACTTCCATCGTCTTCCCGCCCGACGAGCACATGAGACCCAATCTCAAGAAGCAGATGGGCAACATCATGAAGGTCATCGCCTCATTCCTCAACACCGAGGGCGGAACGCTCTATATCGGCGCCAACGACCTGGGGGCAGGAGTAGGCATCGAGAGCGACCTGGCCGACGCCACCTTCTTCGGAGACAAAGACCTCTATCAGCGCACTGTCACCGACGCCGTCCTCAAAGAATGGGGACCGCTGGCGGCCGCCTATGTCAACGTGGCCTTCGACTACGACAATCCTCAGAAAGATGTGCTTATCATCACCGTGAGACCCTATCCTGAAGGCGTCTGCTTCAACGGCGGCTACCAAGTGAGATATGGGAGCAGGAAAAAGGAGATGACAAAGGAAGACTTCTTCATCTATAACAAAAGCAGGCGGATGAAACTGTCGGCGACCCCAGCACAGCAGGAACCGATGCCTGAGACGACAGCCGACGCCGTACAGCCACGGCCTGTAGAGGCGACAGCCCCTGCCCCCAAGAAGCAGCCGACAACCATGGCGACGGCACCACAGCAGGAGAGCGAGACGCTGCAGACCAGCCACATCCGCCGCAACATCCTCAACGACTATGAGGACGACTACCGCCCCTATGTGGCCTGTCTCCAACTGCTTGACAACGGGAAGTTCTGCAAGGTTCCTGTCTACAACAACGAACCAGCATTGCTCTCTTTGGCTGTCTATGAAGAGGAGGTCAAGGCTTTTCTCATCCTCGGCTACGACGACGGGACAGTGGCCAAAGTGCCCATGACCAACCTGCTGAAATATTCCGACTACAGGAAATATGCCCGGAGCACCCAGGCAGAACTGATATTTGCATCCATCGCGCAACCCGGCGATGCCATCGCCAGTGTCACCACTGAAGGAAAAGCCAAGGGACGCCGCATGGTGAGAATCGACCGTCTGGGCGACATCGAGGAAGTGGCTCTGACAAATCCCGGCGAAAGACTCTACAAGGAAGACATGGCCGAAAGTGTGGTAGCCTTTGAGGTGATCCCCCACGACCTGTTGACTGGTCTGGAGATGCTGGTAGGAAAAGACTACAAGATGCTGGGCATGCCAATAAGCACTCTCTCTGAGAAAGTGCGCAAACGACTGGCCCTATGGGGCATCCTGCCATAGGATCAACGGCAGAACATCAATTACACAAAATCATATCCACTTTATGGAAATCAGGAACAGAAACTTATACAAAAGACTGACGGACAAAGAACTTGTCCAGGTTATCCTCAAGATTCCTCATGACGACGATGCGGCGGTCTACTTGTTCTTTGAACGCTACCAACCGCTGCTCCTCAAACAGTTTCATCTGTTTATCGGCGATATGAACTGGTGGGCGGACGCCATGAACGAGTTTTTTCTCTATCTCAAAGGCAATGGCGACTGGGAGAAACTCTCCTCTTTCAAATGGGAGAGTTCATTAGGTAGTTGGCTGAAAACCACCTCAAGAAACTTTTTCAATGATTTTAGAGAACGAGTAATAAAAAAGCCCATAATCATCGTCAATATTGATGAGGAAAAACCCGACAGGCCCGTCTTCCAACTCCCTTCCGAGAGCGAAGAAGACAGGGAGAAGAGAGAGAAAAGGGTGCAGATATGGGAAGCCGCACTGAGGTTGAAAGATGAAGACCAAAGATTCGTGATGGTGAAAAAGCTGCGAGGATACGACAGCAAGGAAGTGGCTGTAATGCTGCAGATGAGATGGGCAAAGAGAGGCATTGTCAAGTACTACAAGAAGAGAATTGTGGTGCCCGACAACCACTATGTAGACAACATATGCAAGAAAGCAAAGGCTGAGATAATGAAAATGATTCATCAATAAAAATTTATTCCAAAATGATTATATCCAACGAACTACTGGCTGCATATATGGAAGACAATGTGACCGAAGAAGAAAGGGCAGCCGTAAGAAAATATCTGTCTGAGCATCCCGAAGTAATGAGGGATCTCACGCTCATGGCGGACACCGACAGCGACATCACAATCGATGACAGGCCCCCGATTTCCACCGATGAGTTTGTCAAAAACCTGTCGGACTTGCTCGACGAAGTGGAGGCCGAGGAGGAGACAGACACCGCATCAGGCTGCGACATCCTGCCATGGATGGAAATGGCCGCGAACAACACGGTCGACTGCCTGTGCGCCGTCAAATGCGAAGGACTGGCACTGAGAGCCCTCGGTATCGACATCAGCGACGACGAACTGATGAAGACGGCAGAGAAAGAGGGATGGCTAAAAACCGAAGGAATGGCGCTGCACAACATCGGTCACCTGTGCGGACTGCACGGCATGAGCATCTCTCACAGGTTCGGATGCTCGCTCAATGACATCGATGCCGCGCTGCTCGCGGGAAATATCGTGGTCGCCGCCGTCGACGGTAACGAACTGACCGGCGACCTGAAGCAGGAAGCCATCAAAGATCTCATGGAAGGCGGCACACCCAACCACACCGTGGTGGTGCTGAAGATAGAGGACGGAAAAGTGTATGTTGACGATCCCGCCACCTCTTCACAAACCGACTCCTACCCTATCCCACAGTTTGTCGATGCTTGGGACGACTCCTTCAACTATATGATTGTCGTGAGCGCCAGCGACAACTACGAGCCACATCCCATCGACCTTTCCGACGTGGATATCTCCGACGACCTACTCGACCTCAGGGAAGCCATCGCCGAACAGGCGCATGAAGTGTGGGCACTCAACAGGAAAAAGGAAGGCTGGACCTATGGACCGGTCAGAGACGACAAGCGAAAAGAGCATCCCGACATGGTGGCCTACAGCAAATTGCCTGAATCGGAGAAACTCTACGACCGGGAGATGGCGATGAACACCATCAAACTCGTCAAAAAACTGGGTTGGGACATCGTCAGGAAAAAACGGTAAGACACACAACACTATCCATTCACCACGCCCTCCCTCCATCATCTCACCGATGACGGAGGGAGGGCTGATGCTTTCTGTCAATAAAGAAAAAAATCACCGGCAACGGCCTATGCCGCTCTTATGAGTGTTTTTCAAAAACAAATGAAACATATACACATCGATAAAACACTTTTCTTTCTTATCTTTGTCAGCGAAAATGCCAAACTGAAAAACTGAAGAAATGAAAAGAACAAAGACCCTCATGATTGCCCTGTCGGCGGCCGCTCTCACAGCATCGGCCTCGATACCTATAGCACCGTTCCCTGTCGACCCTTACAACAGGGTGGAAGCAGAGCGCATGTCTTTCTCACGCGAGATAAAGACCGTGAAACTCGACGCGGCAACCACCTACGCGGCCGACTTGCACCCCGGCGACTATGCATGGTTGAAAAACGTGCCCTTCGGCAACAAAACTCCACGCACCTTCACCGCAAGACTCACCGACGGAGGCCATGCCTCTGTCATCTCGCTCCACCTCGACAATCCCGAGGGCCTTTCCTTGGGCACACTGGAGACGACAGGCTCCACGGGATGGCAGACACTGACCATGGACCTGAAGGCCATCGCCAGCGGCACCCACAACCTGTATCTTGTGATCAAAGGGAAAGACAAGGACGCGTCTCTCCATCTCGACTGGTGGCAGATGAGAGGCCTGGAGCAGGTGAACATGCCTATCTTCCAGACGAAATACACGGCCGATCCCTCGCCTCTCGTCGTGGGCGACACACTCTTCCTCTATACCTCGCATGACGCCTCTCCTGAGGATATCGCCGACGAGAACGAAAAGAGTTCGGCGGGATTCTTCATGTACGACTGGCTGCTGTGGACCACCACCGACATGGTCAACTGGACCGAGCACGGTGCAGTGGCGTCACTCAAGGACTTCCCCTGGCGAAGCCGTGAGAATGGAGGATGGGCCATACAGACCGTAGAAAGGAACGGCAAATACTACCTCTATGCTCCTCTCCACGGCCACGGCATCGGCGTCCTCGTGGCCGACTCTCCCTACGGCCCGTTCCACGACCCGCTGGGCAAACCACTCGTCTGGGATAGGTCCAACTGGTTCGACATCGACCCTACCGTGTTCACCGACGACGACGGACAGGCATATATGTACTGGGGAAATCCGCATACGTTCTATGCGCGCCTCAACAATGATATGATCTCTCTGAAGGACAGCGTGACAAAACTGCCGCATATCGAGCATTATCAGGAAGGACCTTGGTTCTACAAGCGCAACGGCCGCTACTATCTGGCCTACGCGTCCACCTGCTGCCCCGAGGCATTGGGATACGCCATGAGCGACAGCCCCACCGGTCCGTGGACGGCCAAAGGGTATATCATGCGACCCACCGAGCGCGACCGCGGCAACCACCCGGGCATCTGCGACTTCAAGGGACATTCCTATGCCTTCGGACAGAGCTACGACCTCATGCACCTTGAGACCTTCGTCCACCATGAGCGCCGCAGCGTCGATGTCGTCGAGATCACCTACAACAGCGACGGCACCATTCGTGAGGTGCCCTATTGGCTCGACCAAGAGCCCGTCAAACAGTTACAGTGGTTCAACCCCTACCAGAGGGTGGAGGCAGAGACCATGGCCTGGGGATACGGTCTGAAGACGGCCAAGATGGGCATCGACAACACGGGTGTGGTGGCCGACATGCCTGAGTCAACTGGCAAGCGGAATATGTATGTCTACGACATCGACAACGGAGAGTATATCCGGCTCCGTGGCGTAGACTTCGGCAATGGGGCAAAGAGATTTGACATCACAGCTGCCGGCACTGGGCGCGCCGTTGTCACTCTCCGTCTCGACAGCACCGACGGCCCGATCATCGGCACTGCCGTCATCAGTGCGACAGGCCAACTCGACAACTACCGTCCCTTCAAAGCGAAGGTCAAGAAAGCCTCGGGTGTGCACGACCTCTACCTCTGCTTCGACAAGGTCAATGGTCAAGTCCGCCTCGACTGGTGGATGTTCACGAAAAAATAGGTTTCGGCTCTGCCGAGTCGCGACAAAAATCAGCGAAGCTAAAACAGGTTTCGGCCGTCCCGAAACACAAAAGATTTAGGAGTTTAGACAGCATGATGGTTTCCCGTTGATTAAAACAGAGAAATCACATTGGTAATGTCTAAACTCCTAAACTTCTAAACTCCTAAACTCCCAAACTCCTAAACTCCTAAACTCCCAAATATCTAAGCTCCTGTCACTTCTTCTTGTAGACTCCCATTTCGACCATATACATCCCCACGACATCCTGGCCGTTGATGTTGCTTTCATCAGCCTCCTTCACTATGACAGCTGGCGACACATACACCCACTTGAAGATGGAGACCGGATGAAGGCGGTTGGAAAGTCCACCATAGATTTTGTCTCTCGTAAGAGGGATGCCGACAGCCTTGACATCGTTAGAAAGGGCCTGATAGAAACGGTCGGCCTCGCCTTTGGTCTCAAAATAGAAATGATACCACTGACGGCGGTCCATCGTTTCGTAGAAAGCCACACCGATAGGAACCCCACGGTAGGTGAAGTCATAGGCTTCGCTGTAATGTAATCCGAGATTGCCGTTGATTCTCTCACACTGGCCAAAGAGGTCGGTGAGTTGCTGCCGCACCTCCTCGGGGGCGCTGTAATCCTCGGGCAGACATGCCATCGGATAGAAGAGCAAATCCTTGATTGTGCGGTCAGTCTCTCGGAGAGCAGAGGGTGCGTCAGGTTTCTTGGGGAGAGCCAATTTCTTGACGACAGTCGATTTTCCCCTATTCACTGTGGCGCGACGGCTTCTGGTCTGGCCGTTTGCCATCGCGGGGGCCATGAGCAAGGCAACTGCCAACAACATACAAAAACGTGCAAAAACTGATTTCTTTTTCATAAGCCAAGATTTTTGTGCAAATATATGAAAAATTCTCTAACCTCCGTGCTCCACCGCCGTTTTTTCACTGTCTAAGCTCTTTTTTCACAGCCCAAGCCCCTCTTCCACAGCCTAAGCCCCGTTTCCACAGCCCAAGCCCATCTTCCACAGCCCAAGCCCCGTGTCCATAGCCTACCCCCGTGTTCTCCCTTGTTTAGCTTTCTCCGTAGGCTGCGCCTTTGGCGCAGCAAATCCCCCTCCTCAAAGAAAAAAAGGCAGTTTTATCGTCTTAATCAGAAAAAAGAATTACCTTTGCCCATCAACAGCAACAACCAGTGGCAACACCAAAGATACAACACACCCCCTCGCCCGAAGGCAGAGATGAAAGGCCCAAGTCCTCTCTCTGGCACGCCATCCTTCAATTCCTGAAGGAATGGACGCTGCCGGTGGCCATGCTCGCCGGCACCGTCATCTATTTCGTCTTCGCATTCACCCCGCAACTGGAGACGGCGGCCGAATTCTTCGGCCCCATCATCGACACCATCTTCCCGCTCTTCATGTTTCTCATCCTCTTCGTCACCTTCTGCAAGGTCGACTTCCGAAAACTGCGGCCGGTGGGCTGGCATCTGTGGGTGGGCATTTTCCAGATGCTGCTCGTGGCGGTAGTGGTGGCCGCCATCCTCACCTTCCACATCAAGGGCGACAACCTGGTGCTCATGGAGGCGGTGCTCACCTGTATCATCGGGCCCACAGCAGCGGCAGCAGCCGTGGTGACCAGCAAACTCGGCGGCAACCTGGAAGAGATGACCTCCTACACATTCCTCTCCAATTTCCTCACCGCCCTGATGGTGCCGGTGTGCTTCCCGCTCATCGACGACTCGGCGGGCATGGACTTCTGGCAGGCGTTCTTCCTCATCCTCTATAAAGTATGTCTCGTTCTGGTGGCTCCGATGCTGTTAGCCTATGTGGTGAAGCACTTCATCCACCCGCTCCACCGGTGGATTATCAGCGTGAGAGACCTGTCGTTCTACATGTGGGGAGTCTCACTGGCCATCGTCACCGGCACCACGGTGAAGAACATCGTGCATGCCGAGTCGAGCGTCGCCTTCATCATCGTCATCGCAGGAATGGGACTCCTACTGTGCCTCGTGCAGTTTGCCGTAGGACGCTACTTAGGTCATTTCTTCCACCGCACCCAGGAGGCCGGACAGGCATTAGGACAGAAAAACACCAACTTCGCCATCTGGATTGCCTACACCTATCTCCATCCCCTCTCGTCGGTTGGTCCCGGATGCTACATCCTCTGGCAGAACATCATCAACAGTATCGAAATCATTTACGCCAGACGGCACCATAACGAGCATTATTCCTAAAAAATGTGATTTTTTCACCCATCACTCGCATTTCTCAAGTTTTTTTCCTTATTTTGCATCACCTAAGACAGCAATGACAGAAAACATACAAGGATATTAGTTATGAGAAAGATTGTTTTATCACTGATGGCCCTGGTCGCCATCGCTCCCGCCCTTTGGGCACAGGACATCCTCGACAGTATCGTAGGCGCCTACAGCGCCATCACATCGACAGCACCCGCCACCGAGGAGGCAAAAGACACCACCCACCACCGCATTCTCCTCTTCGGCGACTCTATGCTCGACGGTGTGGGAAGACGCTTCAACGACTATGCCAGCGCCAACGGCCACACCCTCTATACCTCTATCTGGTATGGCTCCACCACCAAGAACTGGGCATACACCACCGAACTGCCACGGCTCATGGAGAAGGTAGACCCCACATTCGTCATCGTGTGCCTCGGCACCAACGACCTGGGCTACCACGACATCAGCGCACGCGCTGAAGCTGTGCAGGAAATCATGCGCGTCATCGGCGACCGCCCCTTCATCTGGATTGGTCCGGTCTCGCTGCGCACCATCAGCCGCGACCCGGGCATCGCCTCTATGATCAGACAGAACGTGGGCGCCGCACGTTTCTACGACAGCTACAACCTGCGCATCTCTCGCGCTGCCGACGGCATCCATCCCACCTTCGCCGCTGCCGCCCACTGGGTGGACGGTATCGCACAGTGGATGAGCGGTCCCGAGACGGCACATCCCATCGTCATGAACACGCCTGCCAAGTCGGTGCCGTTCAAGAATTTCGAGACGCACAAGACAAGCTATAAGGGCACTAAGAAATAGACCTCAAAAAAGAAGTAACTATGGCTACAAGAATTGCATTTTTCGATGCGAAGAGCTACGACAGGGAGAACTTCGCCAAAGTGAACCAGAAATTCGGCTTCGATATCCAATATTATAAGGAAAGACTCAGCATGAACACGGTGTCCCTCACTCAGGGTGCCGATGCCGTCTGTATCTTCGTCAATGCCGAATGCGACGCGAGAGTGATAGAGCGGATGGCTGGCTATGGAGTGAAACTGATTGCCCTCCGCTGTGCCGGTTTCAACAATGTCGACGTGAAGGCCGCACAGGAGCACGGCATCCGGGTGGTCAGGGTTCCCGCTTACTCACCTCACGCCGTCGCCGAATATGCCGTCACGCTGATGCTGGCCCTTAACCGTAAGGTCTACCGTTCTGTCTACCGCACCCGTGAGGGAAACTTCAAACTCAACGGCCTCCTGGGCTTCGACATGTACGGAAAGACCGTCGGACTCATCGGCATGGGACGCATCGCCAAGGAACTGACAAAAATCCTGCGCGGCTTCGGCATGAACGTGCTGGCCTACGACCTTTATCCCGACGTGCAGTTTGCCAAGGAGCATCAGGTGAAGATTGTCTCCCTCGATGAACTGTATGAGCAGTCGGACATCATCTCGCTGCACTGCCCCCTGACCGACGACACCAAGTTCCTCATCAACAACGACTCCATCACGAAGATGAAGTTTGGTGTGATGATTATCAATACCGGACGTGGAAAACTCATCAAGACGGCAGACCTCATCGACGGCTTGCGCACCCACCAGATCGGTTCCGTCGCCCTCGATGTCTACGAGGAAGAGGCCAACTATTTCTACGAAGACCGCTCCGACAAGATGATTGACGACGACAAACTGGCCCTCCTCCTGATGATGCCCAACGTCATCGTCACCTCCCACCAGGCATTCTTCACCCGCGAGGCTACCCACAACATCGCTGTCACTACCCTCCAGAATATCCTCGACTTCACAGAGGGAAAAGACCTCGTCAACGAAGTGAAATAATCACCCCCCAGACCCAGAATGCAGTAGAGACGGGATTCTTCCCGTCTCAGACCAAGAATGCCCCCGCCAAGAATGTAGTAGAGACGGGATTCTTCCTGTCTCAGACCAAGAATGCCCCCGCCAAGAATGTGGTAGAGACGGGATTCTTCCCGTCTCCCCCCACACCAGAATGCTTTGACAAAACATATTGTCCCACACCATGTCCTAATCATCTGGGGCTTTTCATCCGGAGACGGGAAGAATCCCGTCTCTACTACATTTTGGGCGCTGGTATACTCTGATGCGAACGGGGCATTTTGTCGTGACATGCCAGGCGGTGTGATTCAGTCTTTATAGCGGTCTTGACTCCAACGATGGACGTTATTCAAAACATAATCCATTATCTTCGATAACTCTTCCTGTTTCCTAATAATATGGTCATGATAACGGGACTGCCATGAAAAAGGTATCCGCTGACGGTGTGCAAACCTCGTGACAGAAGCTTTGAAATTGCCAATGATGGAGGAAAGCGAACTTGACTTACACGACTCTTCCGCAGAGGAGGAGACAGGAAGGTCATTCTTGATAATAAGGACAAGATGAACATGATTGGGCATCACAACAGAACCAACCACCACTACCTGCGGATAGTAATCGGATATCTCTGCGACACATTCCACCGCCCTTTTCCCAACCGAACTATATGTCATTTCCTCATCGATAATCTCCCCAAAATAATGGCATTTGTCCTTCGTACAAATGGTGACAAAATAAACACCTTCATTGTAATTACACCAAGTGGCACGAGCACTCCTTATTCTGTATTTATTCTGGAATAATTCATCCATAATTGGATACCTTTTTTATGATCAATATATGTCGTCGCTCCTAAAGTAGAGACGGGATTCTTCCCGTCTCAGACCCAGAATGCCCCCGCCCAGATTGTAGTAGAGACGGGATTCTTCCCGTCTCAGGCCAAAAATGCCCCCGCCCAGATTGTAGTAGAGACGGGATTCTTCCCGTCTCAGACCCAGAATGCCCCCCGCTCAGATTGTAGTAGAGACGGGATTCTTCCCGTCTCAGGCCCAGAATGCCCCGATTGACGTATTCATTCTGCTGGAGGGAGACGGGAAGAATCCCGTCTCTAC